>DUCD01000033.1:0-1942 GCA_012959985.1 Verrucomicrobiales bacterium
GGTATGCTCTTTCGATCTATAAAAATCTAAAAATGATTGGCGTATTTCCTGACTTGTCATGCTGATTATATTTCACATGAAACCTCCAAAAATCCAGATTCCAGAGGTTTCGCGCGGTGGACCTTACTCTTTCATTTCAGAATTGTATAGCACGCCGGTGCAAAATCCTGTTCACATTATACGGCATGCTCCCCCCCCACAAACTCACCCTGTATTGACTCTTTCAGGACGCTCGAATCCCTTGCTATCTTGACAGCATAAATTGTGATGTTATGATTTAATAATGAGAACAACTCTGACAATCGATGCCGATACGGAAGCTCTCCTACGTGAGGAAGTTGCACGAACAGGGTTATCTTTTAAAGAGATCCTGAACCAATCGGTGCGTAAGGCGTTAGCTCCCAAGCCTGAGAAAACTAAAATCAAGGCTCTCTTCCCTGCGCCATTTCCTATGTCGTTGACAGATCAAAGTTTCAATCAACTTGCGGACCAATGGGATGACGAGAATACCGTTCAGGAGTTGAACTCATGATCCTGCCTGATCTCAATATATTGCTTTACGCATACAACGCCTTTAGCCCCCAGCATCAATTGGCCAAGGAATGGTGGCAAAGAGTGCTGAACGAAGATGAACTCATTGGTTTGCCTCATGAGATTCTTTTTGGATTTGTGAGGATTGCAACGAATCACCGGCTTGGATCAACGGCTGTTCCCCTAATCAAGGCAAAAGCCATCGCGGAAAGTTGGCTTGAGCTTCCGCAAGCACGTTTACTGACGCCAAACGCCAACCACTTTCCCCGGGTCATGAATCTCATGACCGACGCCATGGCCACCGGTGCCTTACTTTCCGATGCCATCCTAGCTTCATATGCAATTGAGAATCGAGCCTGCCTTTACACCAATGATTCAGATTTCGCCCGATTTTCCAGTTTGATTTGGAAGAATCCTTTACAACTGCCCAACTGAAGGTAATGGGTTTTATTTCTTCCATCTTTCCGCACGATGCCACCTCGTCGCCTAACCTGCATACTTTCGTGACATCAAAGGGCCAGATTCGCTGGAATCAGTTGCGAAGAAGCTAGTTTACTCAGTTTGGTGAAAAACCTTTCTCCGATTCTTATCGCCGGTTAGGATTATCCCAGCACACCAATTCAACCGAGCAAAGGGCTATCAGATCAAGGCATTATGAATTTTGAAATCAGCGGAACTTTAGTGGATTCTTTCGACGCGGTTCAAGTCAGCGACCGTTTTCGAAAAAGAGAATTCGTTATAGAAACAAAAGAAGAAAACAATAGTATGGAGTTCAAGGAATTGCTCAAATTCCAACTCACACAGGATCGATGCGATCTTCTGGATCCCTTTCAAGTCAATGACGAAATCAGCGTTTCCTTCAGACTGAAGGGACGACGATGGGAGCGAGACGGAAAAGTCAGTTATTTTACAAATCTGGAAGCTTGGCGACTTCAACGGGTCGGCAACGCCGCGCCGGATTCCCAAGTCGAAGAACGTCCAACCCCGACCGACGATGACATTCCCTTCTGATTCTCATTGGAGGAATAGAACCTTAACAGCCCTTTGAAGAACTAGGACTGTTAAACGGCTTTCTCAACGTAAATCGGCTCCTTAATTCCACTGAGATTTGCGAAGTTCCTCAATCGCTGAAGTAACATTGGGAAACCCGGTGGCCTGCAGAAACAATCAGCATATCATCTCGAGTCTCAACGTCGGAAACCAAAAGTTGTCCTGGTAACAATTCATGGAATTGAACTGCAAAGCTGAATTTTGAAGATTTCGCTTTAGTGAAAGTGGTTTCAGCCAAGTTAAGAATAGTTGGGTCATATTGGGATTCATGATCTTTCATTCTCTCAATGGCCTTCTTAGTGCTGATATACTCTTACGCATCAAGTTTTCGGATTTAAACCTCGGAATTCTTCACAAACTT
>DUCD01000033.1:2164-10256 GCA_012959985.1 Verrucomicrobiales bacterium
ATAAGGTCAATCAACACTTTCAGGATCCGTGCCCAAAAAGGAATTGATTCCGCAGTGACGCTGTCGGCAGGAAAGCCACTACCGTCGTAATTCTTGGTCTGGTAGTAAACCATTTCTGCGACGTTTTCCAGTCGAGGAATATTCCGAATAAGATCTCTCCCCGCTTCCGGTATTCTGGCGATCATATCCAGCTCCTTCCCGGTAAAGATCTCTTCATTATCCATTTTAATCGATAGTGGCCCCGGAATACTGATTCGCCCGATCTGAGAAAGCATAGCGGCTATCTCAATTTCCCAGATATCTTCTACTTCAAGTTGTTTGGCCAACTCCTTTACCCGTGAACGAATCCGTTCGGCTTTACCAAAAGCCCGTGGTTCCGCCATCGAAAGCACTTCGGTAAGAGTTTTAATGGCTCCATTCAACGTATTTTCCAATAACTCCTTTTCGGCCTGCTCCAATCGATACTGCTTTAGTCCCGCGTCCAGAACCTGAATCAAATCCTTCGCCGGATAAGGTTTGGTAAGGAATCGGAAGATCCGGTTCTCGTTGATGCAATCAATCGCCGTCTGTTGATCGGCAAAACCGGTCAACATAACACGGATTGTCTCCGGATTTCTCAGTCTAATTTCATTGAGAAAAGTGATGCCGTCCATCTTCGGCATCCGGAAATCCGACACCACAACACTGAAATGCCCGGATTTTTCAATTTCCTTGAAAGCCTTTTCAGGTCCTAGCGCTGTGGTGACATTAAAGTGACTTCGCAGTTGACGTTGATAGGCTGATAAAATTCGTGTGTCATCATCAACAAGGAGAATACGTTCCATATGAATTTTTATTTCAGTTACGCATCAATTCCTCGTCGCTGAGTGAAGTTCTGCCATTCCTAGGTATTCGCACGATGAAGGTTGTGCCCTTACCTTCCTTGGTTTGGAATTCAATCGTCCCTCCGTGCTTTTCAACCACCACTCGATGAGTGATGTACAGTCCCTGCCCCGTTCCCTTCCCCACCTCTTTTGTTGTAAAAAATAAATCGAATACACGATCACGTGTTTCCTTATCGATGCCCAACCCCGTGTCACTGACACTTATTTCGACGCAATTTTCCTGAGTGTGGGTTGACACTGTTATGACCCCCTTTTTCAGCAATGGATTGAGCCGCATTGACAATTAGATTGAGAATGGCCTGGTTCAACTCACCAATAAAACAGGGAATAATCGGAAGATCCGGATCTAGATTCAGTTTTAAATCGGCCACACTTTTCCATTCATTCCGGGCAACATTTATCGTTGATTTGATGGCCCTGTTAAGATCTGAAGGAACAGGCCCCTTGCTGGAAGGATGCGGAAAATCACCTATGGCTCTGACGATGTCGGTGATTCGGTGTATTCCCTCCAGTGACTCGTGAATTGCTTTGGGAATTTCTTCGGATAAATAGTTGAATTCCTCCAAATTGGAAGCGCTGCCAGCTTGTTTGCCCAAGGGAATTAATCGTCCGTTTTCCTCTTGTTTCTCACTACAATCATGCTTGACCAATAAAACTTTAAGCAGTTTTTCAAGTGATTCGAAACTGTCTTTCAAGAAATTTAAATTATCCCCGACAAATTGTATGGGGGTATTGATTTCATGAGCAATGCCGGCAGCCAGTTGGCCGATTGATTCCATTTTTTGAGCCAATATCAATTGATCTTGAAGGATTTTAGTTCTGACAGCCGCACGTATACGTGATCGGAGTTCAGGAATTTCAAAAGGCTTAGTGATGTAATCAATAGCGCCTGCTTCAAGTGCTCTGGCTTTATCGCGAATGGAATCACTCCCAGTGAGCATAATCACGGGTACAGAACGGGTCGCCGGATTCTGCTGAAGTCGCTCCAGCACTTCATAACCGTCCATGTCCGGCAAGCCGATATCCAGAAGAATCAGGTCGAAAACCCGTTCATCGCATAACATTAGTGCTTGGTGAGGATCCCTTACCCCGGTAATCCAATAGTTCCGATCTGGGAAAACCGCCTGCACGATTTTTGTTACACAAGAATCATCGTCCACCAGAAGGATCTCAATTTTTGGTGCGAGCATAACTGACGAAGTGCATCCCTTACCGAGGCACCCCTGTGTTGAGGTCTTCGACATATTCAGGAATATACTTAAGAAATGAATTCCGATATTCCGGTATTTTAACATTAGAATTGAAGTTGAGTGCACAATTCTCTGAAGAAACACCGGATGATCTGGAAAACAATTAAGGTTTTCATAGATTTTATTGGATTCTTCAGATATTCAAGTCAATCAATAATGATAGACTCCAATAAATCAAATCGATTCGTAAACACCGCCCAGGAAGGTTGGGCTGCATTCACTTTAATTGAACTCCTGGTAGTTATCGCAGTGATCGCCATCCTTGCAGGAATGCTTCTTCCGGCTCTTAGTCGTTCCAAAGCTCGCGCCAAGGGCATTGTCTGCATGAATAATATCAAGCAGCTAACGGGTGGATGGATGATGTATGCAGATGACCATGACGATTCTTATGTCAACAACCATGGAATTGGTGAAACAAAAGAGAAGAGAAACAACTGGGTCAATCATGTGCAAAGCTGGGACAATAGTCCGGAAAACACCAATATTGTTTATGTCCGGGATGCCCTACTTGGAGAATACGTCGCTAAATCCGTGGCGGTCTTCAAATGCCCGTCCGATAAAGCCAAGGCAGCCAATGGCCCACGGCTTCGCAGCTATTCATTGAATTCGCTGGTAGGACATCCGGGCACATTGATTGATGAGTTCAATCCGGACTTTATACAATTTTACCAATCCTCGGATTTGGTCAATCCATCACAAGTATTCGTATTCATGGATGAACACCCGGATACCATTAATGACGGTTTTTTCATGAACCGCCTGGGCACTTATGAATGGGGGAATCTACCGGCATCCTTTCATAATGGAGGGGCTAATCTTTCTTTTGCAGACGGACACGCAGAGAGCCATACATGGCAGGTCAAAGGTCCGAAAGGGACGGTTCGTCCGGGAATTGAGGGTGGTGTCGGCGGGTCATTTCAGGCTTCACCGCGAACAGATTTCGAGTGGCTGCAAATCCATACCAGTTCACTCAGGAATTAATCCGTGCCACCGACATGAAATCCCCACAAAGAGATTTCAATCATACCGCAACCATCGTTTTGATTTAAGTTCGTAACGTGGAAGAGAATCGAGTGGAACCAAAGTGACAGGGATACGGATCGCGAGCGAAGATTTGAAGTTTTCCTCAAGCATCTGAATCATTTTTTCCGGTGAATGCGCCGGTGAAGAAAGCTCAATCTCCACACCCACTTTGAGCATGCCTGATTCTCTGGTTATTTTGACCTGATATTCCTCGATTTCCTCAAATCTGCGTATGACGGATTCTACAGCGCCCGGATAAATATTAACTCCACGAACAATGATCATGTCATCAGTACGGCTAAGAATTCCACCATCAAACGCTAATTCATGCGTTCCGCATTCGCATCTATCACCGAGTGAGCGCTTTACCAGATCGCCCGTTTGATAACGGAACAAAGGAGAAGCATCTCGATCCAGTGTGGTAAGAACAAGTTCTCCGATCTCTCCCGGGGAGACAGGCAAACTGGAATCCTTACTAATAATCTCGGGAATAAATTGGGACTCTATGACATGCAATCGTCCCCAACGTTTAGGACATTGGTAAGTAACAGGCCCCACTTCAGTCATACCATGATGATCGTAAATTTGAACATTGGGCCAGAGTGCCAGGAGAAGATCACGTGTTGCCGGAATGCTGCCACCGGGTTCGCCCGCCAATATGATTTTTTTCACAGAGGATTCTGCCAAATCGATACCGTCTGCCTTGGCAATCTGGCCTAACCGGATAGCATAGGTAGGCGTACAGCAAATAGCGGTGATGGCATGCTCTTGAATCATTTTCAATCGCATTGAGCTGCTCAGGTTAGCTCCGGTGATTACGAGGCATTCCATTTGTACAGCCGCTTCAAATGCCAACCATAAACCGATGAAAGGGCCAAATGAAAAAGGGAATATTACTCGGTCGGCAGCTTGAAAATTGGATTTTTCCAGAACGATTTTCCACCCCTCAATCATCCTTTGCCAACTGTGGCGAGTATCAAGCCACCGGATGGGGGAACCAGTGGTTCCACTGGTTTGACTTAATCGACAGTATTTTGAGAGCGGGTAGTTGAAATTAGTACCATAAGGTGGATGGCTTGTCTGATCCTCTATCAACTCATTTTTATTAAGCAAAGGCAATGCCTTACAAAAAGACTCTACCGAATCGAGGTTGGTCTCCCAATCGATGGATGCCAAACGAGTTTTCCAGAAGGGATTGGACTCAAGGCATTTGTCGATGAGTTCCCTGAGTTTCTCCAACTGGATTTCGAGTATCTGGTTTCGATTTGACGCCATCGTGTTACTCGAGATTGGACCCAGCCTGAACTTGTGGAGTTGGAGGAGTCGTAGCCTTTCCTGGACCAGGCTTATATAAAGATACCAGACACCCCCCGATTGCAGCCAGCAGGATACCCGCAACAAACTGCCATTTCAAATTTCCGATTCCTCCATGGGGCGGATGCATCAAAATTCCCACGACCGCATTCACCACAGGGGCTCCCGCAAACACAATGGACATAACGACCGTCGGTGTTCCCTTGGCGCCGAACGCCAACAAGATACAGAAAGCGCCACAGGCACCCATTATACCGGCAAGAAGCGACAACCCCATCCCTTTCATGGGCAACTGCCAATCGGCTCCTTTGAAAAGAAGTATGCCCAAGGGCGCCAGAACAGCCACCAGAAAATACGCGATGCCAACAAAGAGAAATGCTTTGTAGCGCCCATTAACCGGGTCTGCCATTGCAAGCTGTCCCGAATGAAGAAAAATGCCGTAAACGCCGAAGCAGAATACCGTACCAAGAGAAAAATATAGCCAAGTCATAGATTTGTGGTTCATTGAGGGTGATCGTTTAAAAATTGTGGAGCGTCTTTGAATAAATCGTGAATGAATTCAGCCATCGAATTGCTTATTCGGTTAGTTTTCCACAACGGTTGAGGAAAGGTTATTTAAGTCAGATTGAATCAGGGGATTGCCGTATTCAAGTGGTGTCGGGACGTCGGCAAATTCACCCACCGCACGAAATAATGAATCGAAGTCTTTGAATAGATGGCCGATCAAGCAATCTGTTAAATCACCACGTAGTTCAGGGTGTTTTTTTAACAAGTCTGAAAACCGAAACCCTTCATCGTAGAAAGCGTAGACTAACTTCCGCATACTTTCAATGCCATGGCAAATCAGTTGACCATATTCGGTGAACTGTTCGGCGCAAACATTGTCTTTCAGTAAAGCAGAATGGATAGCATCCGCCCCCAGTTCGCCGCTTTTCAACGCAAGGAAAACACCGGATGAAAAAACGGGGTCGAGGAACGCAAATGCATCACCAATTAGAAGCAACCCATCGCACGCGCAATGTTTCGAACGGTAGGAAAAGTCTCCGGTCAATCTCGCGGGAGCAGATTGCGTCGCTTGAGCCAAGTGCTCATTAATCCAAGCGTTTTATTCGATTTCACCCTCAAAAATTTCTTCAAGATTTCTGCTGTTCTGAAAAAGGTAATCACGTTCAGCAACAATCCCAACGCTTACCGTGTCGTTCGCTAAGGGGATGTACCAGAACCAGCCATTATTCGGAAGGTAAGCGACTGTGGTCGCCCCTTCATCCAGGCCTTCATCCCGCATGGCACCTTTGTAATAACGCCAGATTGAAATTTTGTTCAACTTTTCATCCCGAATGCGCCATCCTTTCCGTGATGTGGCGAAGCCATTGCGACCACTGGCATCGACAGTAATTTTGGCATGCCAGGAACGTTTTTTATCATCGACGACTCCTTGTACCCTGCCTCTTTGATCCATTATCAGGGAGGAAGCTCCAACCCCTTCCATGATGGTTGCCCCTTTTTGGCGGGCATTCTCCACCATGATTTGATCAAATTCACTGCGCTGAACCTGCCATGTTTGGGAAGCGTCGTGATCAAAATGTTGAAAAAAATAGAAAGGCTGAGAAACGGAACCGCTGCGCCCTACAAACTGAACACTATACTTTTTGGGGAAACTGGATTGCTTCAACTTTTCAATCAAACCTAGCCGTTTCAACGGGAAATAACAATAAGGCAACAAGGATTCACCGATGCTGTACCGTGGAAAAATTGCTTTCTCGAAAACGACCACCTTGTGACCTTGTTCTGCCAAGAGGGCGGCAACCGTGGCACCTGCAGGGCCGGCTCCAACGACCAGGACATCTTGCTGTTCAGTCATGGTTTATGGAATTTCCTGATTCACAAGGAGGCAATATTTCGATGATATCGGCAATAAGATTCCCCGCAGTGTCTCTGAGTTGGTTATCTCGCCCATAAAGGTTGTTGGTGGTGGTGATCGACAAACAATCCCGAATCATTTTATCAGACGTCACCTCAAAATAACATTTTGGAGAGCTTATAAAATTGATTTGGTGGTCGGTCAGAATACCTCCCAAAGGTAAATGGCCTTCTTCTATAAGAGCCCTGACCGTCGGGGAAAACCGATCGAGATATATCTTGATCTCACCAAACTCGATTCTTCGTCCGGTCGAAGGCAGGTGCAGCGCCACTCGACGCAGCAGTTCATGGTTGGTTGTTTTTTTTTCGATCACCACCAAGACAGGCATTTCATGGTAATATTCATTCAAACGACCCGTCATGTCCGATTGATGTACCAGCAAATGCCGATAGGGTTCTGGTATTTGGTCTGGATTGACCAATTTCAAATTCGGAAACGGAATGCCATGGTTTTCATAATATTCCGAAAGAGGATAGAGTATGTTTTCAGTATCTTGCAGCATGTGAAACGCTCTTATCCTGGCCGTGGTATCGCAGTGGCAATAACAGCAACTAGTTCCTGTGTTGAGGCAGAAAGAAAGCGGGCAACAAACTATCGGCTCGCAGTAACCCAGCACGTGTTAAACGAATAGCCTTTTCGTTAAATGCCAGATATCCTTCGTTTTCCCATTTGATCAGCGCCTCCTCAAACCGTTGCACCGGATTTATTTTATATTTGTTAATGAAGTAGTTCAGTTCCACTTTACCGAGTTTCAATTGAAGAATAAATTCACGGATCATACGTTCTTCCTCAGTGGGTGTGTAGGCCCTCCAGATTGGTAGTTTTCCAGCGGCAACACTTTCGTTGTATTCAGGCAGATCCTTGAAGTTCTGAAAATGAGTTCCGGCAATGTGGGCGAATGAGGCGACACCCAGAGAAATCATGTCAGCGCCTTCCCAGAGCCGATCACGATAGACAAATTGAATGGGTTTTTCCTTTCGTTTTACGGTAGTATAAGCGCTGGCAATGTCGAAGGCGTTTGCCTCCAACTCATTGAAAGCATAGTCCACCCACCGACGTTTGGTCGGCCAATCGGCAACCGGAGCTGAATCTTCATGGTGGGATTTCATTTCTTTGTAAATGCCGGTATTGTAGGGGATTTCCATCTGGTAGACGGTGACACTATCGGGGTCCATGTCGACAACGCGTTTGATGCAATCTTTCCAGTTCTCCTCAGTCTCTCCAATCATGCCGGATATCAAATCGATGTTGATCTGGTCAAATCCAACGGACCGTGCGAACTCATAGGCACGACCAATTTCCTGGCCCCGATGTGCTCTTCCATTGATCTCCAGAATTTTGTCGTCAAAATTTTCAATACCCAGGCTGAGACGAGTCACTCCAATGTCCTTGATAGCTTTCAACTTGTCTTCAGTGAGAGTGCCGGGTTCGCACTCGAAAGCGACTTCATTGGCCTTACCCCAGGGCAGGAATGACTTCAGGCGGTGAGTGAGAGAATTGAGTTGGTTTACCGACAGATAGGAAGGCGTTCCTCCGCCAAAATAAACAAAATCCAATGGACGTCCATTGATGAATGACTTTTCGGCATACAATTCCAATTCCATCACCAACTTATCCAGCATGTCATTGACCTGAGCGGCATTGACTCCGGTGTAGACTTTAAAATAGCAAAAGTGACATCGCTTACGGCAAAAAGGGAT
>DUCD01000033.1:10277-42421 GCA_012959985.1 Verrucomicrobiales bacterium
GGCCTCATTCACGTAGTTGGGGGCCCAGGAGGAATAGGAAGGGTAATTGGAAACAAAATAATTGCCTACCTTAGTTTTAGATTCGGTCTGTGTATTACTCATGATCCGTATTCACATATTAAAGGTGTGTCGGTACAAATCGGCAAAATGGTCGGAAGTCATTTCCCTTGGATTGAAGGTAGCCGTCCATTCTTTCTGGGAATCTTCTGCAAGACTTTTCATCAGGTTTGCATTTAATTGAGACTTTACTGCCTCATAAGGTGCTGCCACTTTTTCCAACAGAATCTTCAATTGCTTGAGAATGGCATTTACCGCTGCCTCTTGATCACTGTCTTTATTCACCAACTTGGACTCTACCGCCAAGTGATGATAAATTTTTTTGGACGCTTCATCCACACTGTTGAATCTAACTACGGAAGGCAGCATCATTCCCACAGCAAATCCGTGTGTGATACCCAAGCGTGCCGTCAGCGGGTTTGCCGAAGCGTGTGCCGCGCCCAGCATACTGTTTTCAATGGCTCTACCGGCATAGGCTGCACCGATCTGCATCTCGGCCCTGGCTTCCAAATTTTCTGGAAACTCCAAAACCTTTGAAAGTCCATGAATCACCCGTTTGAAAGCTTCCGTGGAATAATGGGCCGAAACCTTGTTCCGTTTTTTGGTGACCGCTGATTCCAAAGCATGAGCGACGGCATCAATTCCAGTTGCTGCCGAAACATGGTAAGGTTGAGTGACCGTCAACGCTGGATCCAGGATAGAAATCGTAGGGGCCGCCTTGGAATCACCACACGCCATTTTCCTATGTGAAGCGGGATCAACAATCAGGGCAAAACTTTGGCATTCACTGCCAGTTCCCGCCGTGGTGGGAATGGCAATAAGGGGCAGCATCTCTTTCGAAGCTTTTCCAACGCCCCAATAATCCTGCATGCAGCCTCCATTCGTATAAATAAAGTTACATCCTTTGGCTGTATCCATACTACTGCCACCACCTAACCCAACGATCAATTCCGGATGAACGGTCCGGGCAAATTCCACACAGGCGTCAACTTCACGTGTCGTGGGATTTTCTTTCACTTGGTCAAAAACGGCGACGTCAATTCCCTTTGCCTTGAGCACCTCAACGGCACGCTCGACATGACCGGATGATTTGATACCGGCATCGGTGACGATCAGGACCTTTCCTCGAGTAATATCGATGACCAAATCACCCAGTTGATTCAGGCTGTTTTCTCCTGAAACAAGTCGAGTGGTGGACTGGTAATCTATGTTATCCGGGAGTAATCCCATATTTAATTACCGTTCAGTGTGAGTGCGTTGAATGGCTCGACGTTTATACAAAAACTCGAAAAGGTTGCCCTCATGGGGTTGATCCCAGTCCAGGCGGGTTGTGGGAATAGGTCCAATGTTCAACCGGTCAATCAAGGGGCACTCCAGCAATTCCCTACTGAGTGATTCATCCTCTGTTATACCGGAGACGATAAGCGATTGACCGATCATGTTGAAAAAATCCTTTTGCTCCGATTCAACAACGGTGACAAAGGGGAATAGATATTCTTTATTGAAGATGGGATGATCGGGCGAATCACAGTAAATCACTGAAGGTAATAGATAGGTTCGTCCGTCATGAATGACCACTCGATTGGATGTTCCTCTGGCCTCTGCCGTACAATCGACAGCGCCGGGCGTTTTCAGATCCTCTTCGATAGCGGCATTGATGAATTCAGCAAATTTGGGATTCGCAAATGATGAAAGTCTGGCATGGGGATCGCCGATAGCAGTTGGTTTGATCTGAACCAGTTCTGCTGCCAAAGCTTCGGCAATTTTTTTACCATGTTTTGGAACCACTACCGCCGACGCATTGATGCAACTTCGGCCACTGTTGAGAGAGACCGATTCGACGATCAAATCGATGTAATCCTGATAGTCTTCAATCTGGTCATCTCCAATGAGAATCTTGCTCCACCCCGGCCCATGCACTTCCACATTGGGATTGTCGCCATAACGTTCCACTGTGTCCTGTCCCCCAAAGATCATTGACCTTTTGCAACAGTCCATGATCTGAGAAGAACCCTCATGATGGGTAGGATAGAATGAAAAAGCTTCCTTCGGCATGCCTGCCTGGATAAAAGCCTGCATGATACGGCAGGGAGTCCAGGGTTCTTCTCGACCGGGTTTCAAAATGACGGGTGATTTCAAGATTACAGCAGGCATCCAAAGGGTATTGACCCCGGGAGAATTACTTGGCAGGACGATTCCGAGAGATTTAGCGCGTGGGAAATAACTGACCGTCACTCCACCATGATGCCCCATGCCCTCATCAATGATGTCCAATGGCATCCCCCGTGTCAGCCCTTTTAGAATTTCCTGCATCTCAGTGAACACCTGGAAAATTTTCGTCATATTTTTCCGTACCAGTGCATGAGGTAAGCCACTGGTCGCAGCGAGACACTTGAGGTAATCCTCCGGGGATTGAGTTTGTCCGTCACCGAACAGAGGCAATTCGGCGTTCATAAACAGGTCGCCGGCTTTCTTTGATATCTCAATGAGATCGGCACATGAGAAATCCTGAAGTGACCGAAATGCCCGCTCGGTATTGCGGAGAAGATCACGGCGAATCAGTCCGGGATTTGCCATATCGATCTCGGCGACCGGTTCATGGGTCACTGGATCATTAATGGTGATGACGTCGAGGCTTTTGTAAACCTCACCCTGTCGAAGAATGGAGACTCGAGGTAAACTCATGGTCTGAATTAATATACGCCCTCGATGACTTTACTTTCTCCAGCGCCAAATGGACGCACATCACCTACCCCATCCCAGGCGAATTGCCCACAGGGTTTCCGACGAATCGCTTCATCACGCTCCAGGAAGCGTGGCATGAACAATTCCTTCGTCAACGTGGTCAACTCCACGCGTCCCCATTGCCCATAGTCTACCCCCTTTTCAGGGTTCGTGGTGTCGACCACCCGTAGAATGGCCCTAGGTTGAGGAGCATAATAAGTAATGGAGTAATTGTCGTCGGCTGATAAGGGTTTATGAGCGGCGAGCCCCATGAGAGTATTTCCATAGGTCGGAATCAGTTTTACCCGATTCTCAAGGACTTCCTCAATCAGGAACCGAACGGTTTGAGGAGGCATTTGAGTGCCACCACAAAAAACCCCCTTAATGCCAACCCCGGGAATGGAAATCTTTTCGGCCAGTGATTCAAGTAATTTGGGAGTGGTGAACAGACCGGTTACTTTACGGTGTTTAAGAATGACGAGAGCCTGATCAATGACATGTTCCATGTAGAGTTTTGCTTCATGAAATGCTTTGCGGGCAATGAGCTTTTTCACCCAACGGGGATCCAGGTCTACGAAGTAACATGAACTTCCGCGCACGTTGGCAAGATGCTCGATCGCCAGCCTTAATCGACGGGGACCTGTGGGCCCCATCATCAACCAATTGCCGCCTGACGGAAAATCCTTGTCATCCAGCAACTCGGAAAACTGACTGTAATCTATTTTATAATCTTCCCAACCAATCCGCTGCTTGGGCATTCCGGTAGTTCCTCCGGTTTCAAAAACCGAATATGCTTTACCAATATAATCTTTTGGTATCCACTCTTCATGCGGTTTAAAACGAAGCCAAGCTTCATCAAAATTACCGAATTTGAGCAGATCTTCGGTGGTCTGGATTTCCTTTACCGCATCCATGTTGTTTTCCTCGGCCCACTCCAGCCATATAGGGGTGCCTGTTTCGGGTGAAAAATGCCACCTGATGATTTCCCTCAAATGGATATCCAATGCGGTTTTCGCTTGTGCTATGTTTGTATCTGACATCAATCGTAAAGAATCAATTAGGAAAGAATTTTTGTAGGGTTTCCTTCGAGGGTGGTCGTGTCAGCAAGGAAACGGTCACCATGGCTATGGAACTGAAAATGACGATGAAGGCCACAGGCATCATTCCGCCGGCAATGGTGTATTCACCTCCATATCCGGACTGTGCGAAGAAATAAAACCAAGAAATGACTGTAGTGAAGATACATGCAACAGCACCGGTCTCAGTGGCACGCTTCCAGTAAACAGCCGCCAGAATCAATGGAAACAATCCGCTGAATCCAGTGAAGCACCAGATAGCCAGATTGAATACGTTCTGAGGAGCTACTAATGAAAGCAGGTAGGTAAGCACAACAATTCCCACAATGAATAAACGGGCGATCAAAATAATCTGTTTGTCTGTGAAACGGTCTTTCCCCACGATTTGAATGACGATGTCATTGGTGAAAATGGTTCCCAGACAAAGGAACTGAGAATCCAGCGAAGACATTATAGCAGCAAGAATACCGGCGGTCAGCAGGCCTGTTAAAATGGGATTGCCGACCAGTGTGCGAACCATCATCCCGAGGACTCCACTCACTTTGCTCGAATCCAGAGGAGGCAGAATTCCCGTTGCCCAGGTTCCTATGAGAACGCATGGAACCCATACAACCAGGATAAACAGGGGGTGGGCTACGACCGTCAGTCGAAAAGCTTTGGCGGATTTAGCGGTCAGCCAGTGTTGGAAAAGATGCGGAAACATGCCGACACTGAGAGGAATAAAGAAATAGGTGAGAAACATCCAGGGGGGCACTCCGTACTCGCGTTTGAATGAAGTGATTTCTCCGGTTTTCCGGTTCTTCGAAAACAGTTCAACTTCGGTGACCGTCCGAGTGAGCAGAGGAGTGTTCGAATAATTCCCGCCCTCGGCAATGACCTTCCCGATGATTTTAGGCGGATCGTTCTCGATCAGTTTCATTTGCTTAGTGTTAAAAGAATGGGTTTGAATGACATTGCCTGAATCATCGATTTTAGCAGCCAGATTGGTAGCGTTTTTCATTCCCCCCAGAGAGTTGGAAATGAAAACAAAGGCGACCACCCCCATAACCATAAATACCAGAGTTTGAAAAGTGTTGGCCCAGGCGGCGCCACGTGATCCTCCCATGAAGACATAGGTCAACACGACACAGCATACAACGAGGCCGGTCAACCAGCCGGGTATTCCCCCGGCCCACTGGGGTGTTGCAGGATTAGGAAAAAGAGAGGGGAAAGCTCCAGCTGTCCCAGACTGGCCCGTGCGCTGACTTGAGAAGTCGCATGAATTGCATCTGCGTCACTGCACGATTGATGCTTGCAACAAGTAGGGAATAATCAAACAAACCAGAATAGGGAATAAGATGTAACCGATCTTGATCGAATCAAATCGGGCTCGGAAATACTGTATCTGGGTTACGTATCCATATTTTTTTCCATACACCCACAAACGAATCCCTATCAGAAAGAAGATCGCGGCATGGACCAGTCCGCTAATCGATGCCATTAATCCATAGACGCCGATTCCCCGTTCAAATGCTTTCCCAGTGGAACCCACCAATGCAAAGGCTGTCATTGTTGTTCCAAAAACACTCATCAGAAGGAGGAAAGGGCCAATGGAATGGCTGGCGACAAAATAATCCTTACTAGTGCCGCGGAAAGATTTACCACTGTAAACACCCAAGGCCAGAAGGAGTCCCAAATACAGAACGATAATAATAAGTGGTGTCATGGTTTAATTGGAGGAAGATGGATCAGTGGATTCTTCGGCCATGGCTTCTAACTCATGCGGCCAGGCATACTTGATGGCCAACACTCCGATAATCGCAGCGGCAACCGAATAAGCGGCGTGGTAGGCAAGCCCGATCGGAATGAATCCGAAAATGTAAGGCTCGGGGTTGTTCCAGAACCAGATATCCTGATGGAGTACCGCCAGGACGGCCATTGCAGTCCAGACCCATTTTCGGCTGCTTTTTGTGGTAGGCAAACTCATTTGATTATTTTTTCTTCACGGCATAGAGGTGAGTCTGAGTAGCGACATACAATACGCCATTGGCAACGACCGGGGTAGAATAAATAGGAGAGGGCATGAACGTTTCAAAAATGGGTTCATCCTTTTTTGGATCAAAATCCTTCTTCGCCGGCAGCATGACGAGATCGCCATCCTCATCGCCAATGATCACCTTGCCATCGACCACCAAGGTCGATCCCCAAATGTGAGCTTTAGTATCGTACTGCCAATATTCTTCACCGGTGTTGGCATCAACGCAGTAAACAAATCCGGAATAATCTGCGATGAACAAGAGATCGGTTTCCGGATCGATGGAGACGGTTGAAATAGTTCGATTCAGCCCCTTGAAACTCCAGATGATTCCCGTTTGAGTGATGTCTCCGGTTTTAGAGACATCAATGCAAACCAAGTTGCCGTTCCCTTCACCATGTTCCGGATCCTGACCGAGGCCCACATAGACCTTGCCCTTATAAAAAACCGGAGTAGCGATGATTTCACTGTGGCCTTCAGGAACCATGTATTTGATGGGCTTGCCATCCTTGAATCGGTATCCATGTGGAATGCAATCGGCTTTCCAAAGTTCTTTCAATACCATGAAGTCATCTTCATTACTTTTGACAGGAGTAGTGTCGAAGCCATAAGTGAAACCATCTCCGGCGCCGAAAACGACCTGCTCTCTGCCGTCAATAATGGCCAACCCCGGTGAGGACCAATTACAATGCATGATGCGTTCACTAATTCCGGAGACTTCTTCACCGACTAATTTCCCGGTCTTCTTGTCAAGGGCTATCAAACACGGAGCCAGTGGAGCTGGAATATTCTTGTGGGACCAATCCTGCCCGTTCGATGTCGTCGCGAAAATTTTGTCTTTTGTGATCAGAACCGAACTGGAAGTAACGTTGTGAGGGAAGACGCCGAGTTCTGATCTCATGTCGAATTTCCAGATAATGTCAGCATCTTTCTCCCCGACTTTAACTGGGGGATTTCCTGGGCCGGCCATATATTTGGCTTCATCAGCGTATCCCTGATTGCCATTCTCCATCCCATATACATCAAGACAGAGAATTTCGCATCGACTGGAAACGACATACACACGATCCCCATCCACGCTGGGGGAGCTACAGATTCCTAGGTATTCCCAATCACTGACTTTACCGGCTCCCAGCTTGGGAACGGATAGTTGCCAGAGGAATTCTCCGGATTTTTCATCCAGGCAATAAACGGTACTGTAATCGCCTTGAAATTTGGGGATCCTTAATGATTCATTATTGGTTCCTATGAATACACGTCCATTGGCAACCGTAGGATTACCATAGGCCTGTGAGCCGAGCTTGACCGCCCAGAGCACGTTTTCAGTTGTACTCATGTCAATTTCTTCAGTACCACGCTTGTAATCACCGGGAGTGAATTCGTTGACAATTCCCTTGGCGGGTGAGTAGAAATTTCTTGAGGCATCACGTCCCCACGCCGGCCAATCGCCAGCAAAACTATTCATTGCCAGGAGGGTGATTGAGACGACTCCTACAATGGTGATTCTGATATTCATAATCATGAATTTTATATTCTTGGATTAGTTTTCAGTAATTCTGATATTGTCTATGTAAACCGGGTACAGACTTTGGGGTGAAAACCCGATCAACCCTGGAGCGCCTTTTCGATGAGCGATTTCATGGGGAACTTCAATAGTCCAGAGGCCAGGTTCAGGTTCTTCCCGAGGCCAAACTTTAGCCCTGATCACGCCGGATCCATCCCCGGCAACATCTACCCTGGATTTAATGGTATACCAACGGTTCTGTTTCCAACTGAACGGTTTGTTTACCTTAATGCGGTCATGGTTTGAGTACACCTCAATTTGCTGAGCATTGCCAATTAGCGTTATAAAATACCGCTGATTGATGACACCGATATTGCCTTTGATTCGGCGGTTCCCTTCGGTCATGACGTCCACCTGAACGGTATAATCTGAAAGATTGGGATCGCCAATGAAAGTGATGGCACGCTGAAAGAGAACCCGGTCCAATGTCTTGCGCAGGGTTTTGGATCCTTCTTTATTGCGCACTTCCCATTTAAATCTGGCTCCGATCCAAGGGAGAGGTGGGTAGCCGAATTGAGCGCCGGCTTCAATATGTCCTTCCGGTAATTTCGCCGCCAACTCATAACTTTCGAAACCCTGTTTGTAAGGTAAAGCGGGAAGGATTCGGCCACGAGTAAATCCGATCATGCCTTTATAAACACCTTTGAAAGCACCGGCAGATGGAATGGGATCTGAATCTGCAACCAACTGCCCTTTCGAATTGAATCGTGCGTTCATGCGTGTCTTAACTTTGGCCGTCGGAGGAATGAAGGATTGCCATTGAACTTGCGAAGAAGGAATTTCCTCTACCACAAAACCATTTTCATCCAGGACACGTATTCGGAAATCAACATTTTCTCCGGGGGATAGAAGAACATCCGTTGGAATGATCTGCAGACGGGCACCCTTCCCTGCTTTGGGATATCCGACACTCTTAACCCATTTCGGAGCACTTTGGCTATCACCCTTGTTTCCGAAGCAATAGAGTTTCTTGAGTGTATGCACTAGAATCTTGCCATTGTATAGAATGGGAGCACCGAGACAACCTCCCTCCAGTTGTTCTTCATCCAGGATTTCCCCCCCGGCACTGTTCACCTTCAATATAAAAAATTTCCCATTCGCCATCGGGATATAGAGTTTGCCATCTGCATACATTGGAGAGGCATGGAGCTGACCATTGCCCAGCTTGTTTTTGAAAATGATTTCACCGGTATCAGCATTGAGACATTGTAGGTCACCGGTATGAGTCATTTGGTAGACCCGGTCACCTACCAGCACGGCAGAACTGGTGAACATGGAAAGCGGTTGTCGCCATATCTCATAGGATTCATCCAGAACAACCGGTCCTTTTTCTCCGGGCTTTGGCTCAGCTCCGATTTTGATGGCAACCATACGACCCACCTCTGAAGTATCGAGATTTTCTCTGCCATGGATCGCAATTATTTTATCTTCATGAAGCAATACTGTTGAATTTACTCCGCCGTAGGAAACTTGGTATCTCCAGAGTGGTTCCCCGGTGCGGACATTGAGACAGATGATATTGCCACAGCCCGTGCCGGCATATAAGACTCGCTTCCCATTAGCCCATCCCAGTACCGGTGAAGAAAAGGAACTGTCCTTGGGCGCCGTTCCCGGTGTGCTGATCCAGACAATCTCACCCGTCCGTTTATCAAAGGCATAAAATCGATCACGAGCAGGGCCATTCGCACCCCAGAACGAAGTAATGCAATGGTGGATCACCAGGTCCCCGTCAATGACTGCGGCACCGCGCCGCCCATTTGGAAAAGTCAGCATTCCAAATCGTTCCATCATGGAGTTTTCCCAAATCAGCTCACCCTCCGGTGAAAAACAGAAAAACTCACCCGGCGAGGTCATCCAATAAATATTCCCTGTTTCAGCATCTACCGTGGCAGATCCAATGGAATAGCGATTATAGACTATATCACTCAGAAAATCACTTACCCCCTTCTGCCAGACCACATTACCAGTTTCAAGTTCCAGACAGGTCAAAAACTCCTGCAACTCTGGCCCCTCTCCTTTATATCCCCAAGTGTAAACCCGGCCATTGGCAATCACCGGTTGACCTCGTCCAGGCATTTCTTGGCCCCATAATAAATTCCCACCTTTCTGCTCCATTTGATTGGGGAACCCCACCTCTGTGGTTGTCCCATTCTGGGCAGAACCTCTCCAGTGCAACCAGCCATCCACTTGGGGTTGGGCAGTAAGTGCCATCGTTATTGAGGATAAGCCGATCAAGCTCATCATCGCTATCCTGGAAAAGTTGAATCGATTCATTTCTGATGGGTGTTGCGGGTAAAAGAGTTTCAATTATCTGACCTTTCTCAAGGCATCCAAGGTGAATTTATTATGTATACGTATTAAATGTCAATTAATTATTCGACATCCTGTCAAATCAGCTCTGAAAATGTACAGACTCAACAACCGAAGCGAGGAAGCTCTAAAAATGTGGACTGGGACCCCCAACTTTATTGAGGCAGTCCAATTTCAGTTCGGACTCAAGCTTACTCGGCCCGATTGAAATGAGGAATCCCTACGCCTTCCTCACTACCAATCGCTTCGCAATCAAACCCAACGCTGCTACCTGAAGTTTTACTTATCGATTGAGTGAGGAAGAACTTTGCTTAATTTTCTTCAGAAACCTTTTCAAAATTGACTGCCGTCACTTTGTACTCCGGACACAGGGTGACACTGTCGGCCTCGTCACTTCCAATACGATTCACCATCAATTCGGGAAAATGGAAGGTGGTATACAGAACACCTGCTTTGACCTCATCTGAGTGTCGGGCTTTCAAGATGGCTTCTCCCCTCGCGGAGAACAGGCGCACCGAATCACCCGTCTGAATTCCCTTTGCTTCCGCATCCAACGGGTTTATGTCGAGAACATCTTCGAAAACGATCGTATTGTTTTCCGTTCGGCGGGTCATGGTACCACAGTTGTATTGCTCCAGAACTCTTCCTGTGGTCAGGATAAAAGGAAACTCTTCAATATGATTCTGAATTTCTTTGGAGTCCTCAAATTCAAAGAAGTGGAATTTCCCCAAACCCCGCTTGAAAGTATCGGTGTGCAGAATCCGAGTCCCATCTCCCGAATCCAGAACCGGCCACTGTTGTCCCTGAAGACCCAGAGTTTCCCATTGAACGCCTTTGAAGAATGGAACGATTTGCGAAATCTCCTCCAGCATACCCTCCGGAGAATAGGCAGCTTGCTCGTATCCCATTCGATTCATGATATCAACTATAATTTCTCCGTCGGTTTTCGTGCCTTCCAGAGGAGGAATAACCCGATTGACTCGCTGGATGCGGCGTTCCCCATTGGTGAAGGTCCCACTCTTCTCAAGAAAGGATGCTGCCGGTAGAACTACATGGGCGTATTTCGCCGTTTCGGTCATGAATAATTCCTGCACAATCAGAAATTCTAAATTCTGAAGCGCTTGAACCACAGCATCGGTATTGGGATTGGTCTGAACAATGTCCTCTCCAATCAACCACATTGCCTTCAGTTTGCCCTGCCTTGCCGCTTCGAGCATTTGCGGTAGTTTCAGCCCGATCTCACCTGATAAGGGGCGGTCATAGAAATCCTCATAGTTCTCCTTGATTTCGGGATTGGTTATATCAAGGTAACCGGCACCCTGATGAGGCTGACACCCCATGTCCGCTGCCCCTTGGACGTTATTCTGGCCTCGCAATGGATTCACGCCCACCCCACGTCTACCAATATTTCCGGTCATCATGGCAAGACCTGCGATCAACATGACCGTGCTGGTACCTTGGGAATGTTCTGTCACTCCGAGTCCATGAAAACTCATCGAAGCCGAAGCGCCGGCATAGGCGACGGCAGCTGACTTGACACGCTCCTTATCCACTCCCGTTATTTGCTCCAACCGGTCAATATCCAGAGCCTGTATTTTCGAGCTGAACTCTTGCCAACCCTCGCAACGGGTTGATACAAACGCTTCATCCACCAAGCCTGCTTCCATGATGTAATAGGCAAACATATTGAGCATGGCCACATTGGTTCCCGGACGTAACTGCAGATGATGATCTGCATAAGGTGTCAGCTCAATTTCACGGGGATCGATGATGATCAAGGGAACCCCTTTCATCACCCGTTGCTTGATCTTGGCCCCGGTGACAGGGTGTCCTTCTGTCGGGTTCGCACAAATGATCAAAATGCATTGAGTTTCCTGAAGATCGTCAACCGAATTAGTGGCCGCACCTGTTCCAAAACTCTTCTGCAATCCCATGGCTGTCGGCGAATGACAAACCCGTGCACAACAGTCGATATTGTTGGTTCCAATCACAGCGCGAATGAACTTCTGCATCAAGTAATTCTCTTCATTGGTCCCCCGCGCTGATGAGATTCCGGCAATTGAATTCGGTCCACGGGAGTCACGGATCCGAGTCAATTCCTTTACGATAACATCATAAGCCTCATCCCAGGTGGATTCTGTCAGGACTCCATTTTTCCTTACCAACGGGGTCCTCAGACGATCCGGATGGTTATAAAACTTAAAAGCGTATCTCCCTTTGAGACAGGTGTGTGCATAGTTGACCTCGGCATCGACCGGTGCCTGAATGGACAACACCGCCCCCCCCTTGGTAGCCACTTCCAAATTACATCCCACTCCACAATAAGTGCAGATTGTTCGAGTTTTCTGAGTAGCAACGATTGCTTTGGATTGAAACACATCCGAGATAGCGGAAGTTGGACAAGCTTGCGAACAGGCGCCACAGGAAACACAATCGGACTCCATAAAGGTCGTATCGAGCCCCTTGATGATACGGGCATCAAATCCCCGCCCATGCATGCTCAAAACAAACTGTCCCTGTATTTCATCACAGGCCCTGACACAGCGGCTGCAGTTGATGCACTTGGAAAGGTCCGAAGTCATGTAAGGATGGCTCAGATCTTTTTCCCGATCCAGGTGATTTTCACCCATGGGGTAACGCACGTCGCGAATACCCACTTGTGCCGCGACCGTCTGCAATTCACAGTTACCGTTCACCTCACAAGTCAGGCAGTCCAGGGGATGATCGGTCAGAACCAGCTCGATGATGTTTCGGCGAAGTTTCTGTATCCTGGGTGAATCCGTATAGATATGAAGCCCTGAAGTCATCGGAGTATGGCAGGAAGCCACAACTTTTCTGTGCCCACCGACGTCCAAAGCAATTTCAACTGAGCAGACGCGGCAGGCCCCATAAGGTTTCAGTTGAGGGGCATCGCAGAGGGTCGGCACTGAATCCGCCCCATTTTGACGATTTATGAAGCGCAGGAGCGTATCACCGGACTCGAAAGAGGCTGACTTGCCATTCAAAAAAGCTGATTGTTCAGTCCTAATTTGTATCATGACTGGGTCTCCTTTGTTTTGAAATAGACAGATAATTCATCCTGAAAATAATTCAATGCATTCTGAATGGGAAGAGGCACTCCACCTCCCAATGCACACAGAGAAGTCTGTTCCATCGTTTCTAAAAGATCATCGATAAGTTCCCGGTCAATTTTATAGTCACCGGCTCGAGCTTTGTGCATTAATTCCTGGCCACGAACCGATCCAAGTCTACAGGGAAAACACTTTCCGCAGGATTCAACTGCGGTGAATTGAAACAGATGCTCAATGTATTCAATCATTGGGAACTCTTCGGGAATACTTACCACCCCGGCATGTCCCAATAGAAATCCCGCCTGTTTGAAAGACTCAAAGGAAACAGTTACTTCGTCAATTTTATCAATGGGTATCAGCCCCCCTAAAGGCCCGCCCACCTGAACCGCCTTGACCGGCACTCGAAATCCTCCGCCGAGTTCATCAAGAACGATCCGCAATGGAGTACCCATAGCCACTTCATAAAGTCCAGGCCGATAAAAATGTCCATCCAACGATATCAACTTGGTCCCTTTCGATTGTTCCGTTCCGATTTCAGAGTAGTTCTTCACTCCCATAGAAAAGATCGGTTGCACATTCGCAAAAGTTTCCACATTATTCACCAAGGTCGGCCTTCCAAACAAACCATACTCAACGGGGAAAGGCGGACGAACCCGCACCTCGGGCCGCTGTCCTTCAATGGAAGCAAGCAGGGCGGTTTCTTCACCACAGATATAGGAACCAGCCCCCTTGATGACCTTCAAGCGAAATGAAAATCCTGAATCCAATATATTGTCGCCCAGATAGCCTTGATCCTGCAATTCATGAATGGCCGCTTCAATACTTAGGATAGAGTCCGGATACTCTGCCCTGATATATAGAACACCCACCTCAGCCCCAACCAGCCATCCTGCGGTTATCATTCCAAAAAGCACAGAGTGTGGGCGTTGCTCCATTAGGAATTTGTCGATGTAGGCTCCCGGGTCCCCCTCATCGGCGTTACAGACCACATACTTAGGTGATCCTTGTGCCTGAAGGCATGCCTCTACTTTGATACCCATTGGAAATCCCGCGCCCCCTCTCCCTCTGAGCCCGGAATTCTTCAAATCTTCGCAGACCGATTGCCTGTCCCTTTGAACCAATTCCTTGAAAGGCGAATAGAACTTATCAATGCCCGGAAATTCAGCCACCAGTAAGGGAATCTCCATATTGGAATCGACATGATAGTCTTTGCTGTGCGCTTTTTTTCCGGATGTAAACAACGACTCGATCGATTCCTCCTCCAGCGCTGAGTAATTGCTACCTTGATACTGAAAAGCGCCGTTTTCATAGCACCGCCCCAAACAGCAGATTTCTCCAATTTCTGATTCCGAAAACTGTTTTTCCAGACGGCTCTTTAAAGGCCCTTGAGTTCCCGCACAAAGACAAGCCGAGCCGTTACATAGAAACACCTTTTTTTCACGGTTCTCCTTTTTCAGAAAATCATAAAAAGAAACCGCACCTAAAGTGACCGCTTCCCCCATCAGACAATCCTCAGACATTTTACGAAGAGCAACTGGATCAGATGAGGCTTTCTGCATCTGTTCAAACAGGTTTTGTTCGACTCCTTTTCTAAAGGACAGGGCGGTCAGGTTTTCGGACATAATTGGTTTGAGGCTTGAACTGTAAGTTTCAAACGGGGGGAATACGAGAAAATTCGCAATGCAACCGCCTGTAGAAACAGAATAAGATCACGAACGAATCAAGCTCGCTCAGGACCGGTTACCTCAGACAGACACTTGTCGAGAGATTGGAGCAACTCCTCGAGTTTCACCGGTTTAGTGGTATAATCATTCATCCCCGCTTCCAAACACCTATCCGCATCTCCCTGCATGGCGTTTGCGGTCATGGCTATTATTGGAATGGCTAGATTTTCAGAACCGGCTTCCCCCTTCCGAATGGCAATAGTTGCCTGCAGACCGTCCATCACCGGCATCTGCATATCCAACAGGATAACATCGTAAGTCTTGTCCTGAATCGCATCGATCAACTCTTGTCCATTGAGAACCAGATCCACTTTTATGCCGATCTTAGTCAGCATCAATTGTGTGAGTTTCTGATTGATCCTGTTGTCTTCCGCATAAATGACTTCCAGATTCCGGTGGCGGAAAGCCTGTCCCTCACGTTTCGACGAAGTCTCTTTTCGCAACCGGGTTGATCCGAGCATTGGTTCAATCATCTGAACTAATAATCGTTCCAATTTTTCCATTTTGAGAGGCTTGCGAATAACCGTCTTAAAAAGATCCTCAAGCCCTGACGGGAAATCCGCCTGTTTCAACTGCGAATGGAAAAGAACCAACTTGGAGAACGCTTTCTGATTTGAATCAAAAAACGATTTCCAATAGGCCACCCCCTTTTCAGTGACCATGGAGCTTTCGATAATAACGAAATCATATTGAGATAGGTAGGAAACATCGAATTCAGCAATGGCAGAAAAATCCTTTCGCGGACTTCTCATACCAAAACGGTCGGCCATTTGCGAAAAACTCCTTTGGTCATACTCATTTCCGGTTAAAACCAAAAGCGATTTGCCACGGAGAAAATCCAGTGGAGACTGATCTGTGTCTTCCAATACTCGGTCGTCGACGGCAGATTGAACGAATACCCTGAACAGTGATCCCTTGCCGATTTCACTCTCCAGCTCAATCCCCCCCCCCATCAATTCGGCAAGTGGTTTAGCAATCGCCAAGCCCAATCCTGATCCTCCATATTTTCGTGTAGTTGATGCATCCGCCTGGGAAAAAGTTTCAAAAACCTTATCGAATTTATCCGCAGGGATTCCAATGCCGGTGTCCCTAATTCCAATTTCAATCCGGCATTCATTGTCCGGTGGAGGCGTCGGGTCTTCTTCGATCTGTATCGGGCATCGCTTCATATAGATCGTGATCGAGCCCTTCTGAGTAAATTTAACAGCATTGGCGAGAATATTGATGAGTACTAGTCGAAGTCTACCCGGATCACCAAAGATCCGGTCCGGAACATCGGCTTCAACCCAGGTAAATAGATCCAACTCTTTGGATTTGAGTTGCGGATATATCAAGTCAACGATGCTTTCGATCCACTTAATCAGGGGAAAGGAAACATTCTCCAATTCAACATTTCCGGATTCAATTTTTGAGAGATCCAATATTTGATTGATGAGATCCAGAAGGATTTCGGCGCTGGCATGAATGGTCTGAACGTAATCCTGTTGTTCATCGGACATTTCCTGATCCAACAGTAGTTTAGAGAACCCAATGATTCCGTTCATCGGAGTGCGGATTTCATGACTGACTTTCGCCAGGAACTCGGATTTGGCACGGGTGGATTCAAGAGCTTGATCGGTCCTGACCGCCAACTCCTTGGCTTGGAGCTCCAAAGCTTCCGCCTGGTGATGAATTTGCCGGTTGGATTTTTCCAACTCTCTTTCCGCTCCTATTCGTTCGGTAATATCAAATCCGCAACCGATATAGCCGCAGAATTTTTTACTGCCATACATCATGTATCGGGGAACGCCCCGGGTAAGAATCCAACGATAGTCACCATCGGCATGACGAAGACGATATTCGACGATAAAGGGCTCCAAGTTTCGACTGGCGTTAGATAAGGCATTTAAGAACCGTCTCAAATCTCTTGGGTGAACATTTTCCTGCCAGCCCTGCCCTAATTCTTCCTGCAACTCCCTACCGGTAAAGTTAATCCAACCTGTATTGAAGTAAGTAAAATGATTCTGACCACTGGACATCCATATCAACACCGGAGCGGTGTCTGCCATGGTCTGAAACCGTCCTTCGCTTTCCTCCCTGGATTTGATGATACTGTTGAAATGTCTCCCAATAGTTTCTAATTCAGGAACGTCTAAAATCCCCGATTTGACACGGATTTCTCTTTGATTCTCCCGAATCCTTGCCACGAACTTATCAAGGGGGTGAAACAGACTGAACCAGAGAGCCCCATAGATCAACACGAACATAATGGTTGCCGAGCCGAACCCATAGATCATATAAGAGAATAATGCCTGCCTGACTTGGTTTCTGAACGGTTCTGCATCGAGGACAACCGCCGTTACGCCCTTAACCTCATCGTCCTTTCCTGGAAGTCCTTTCTGGAGTGAGAAGGAGCTGTAATAACTATATTTATCACCGTCAGAATGAGTTGAAATCCCGTCATCAACTTCAGTAAAATGTAATGCGCGATTGAGTCCATTGGAAATATCCAGAGAGCCATCAAAAAGTTTCACAAGAGACCAATCGACCGTCTGGGCATTACTGCCGGCAATGAACATTCCCTCCGACAATTCCCCCGTCCTTGTCTGCCCCACTATCAGCAGAAGGACATCACGCCCTCCGGCCAGATGGTTGACCATTCTTTGAAACGTCGCGCCGGATTCCCCACCGAAGGTAACCCGTGCTGAATGATTGAGTGCATGGGCGAGTTCCTTCGCTCGCACCCCTAATTGTCTTGTTAATTCCGCAGACTTAACCTGTACACTCCATGAGATGTATATTCCATGAAACAAGAAAACGACCAGGAATAGAAACAGAAAAGCTCGAGATCTAATCGGGATCCTTTTTGTGGATTCATTCTGAGATCGAGGGCTCATTCAATTCATTTCGAAAAAACGTTTTGGGAATTAGTTATAAGCGCGTCTTCAAGAACCGACGCAGGCGCCCAAAGTTCCCTGTATACAGTATTCCATGCTTTGGCTTGGATTCCATTGAGTAATTCCCAATTTCGACGGAAGACGAACTCTAAAGGACTTCCCTCCTGAAAATATTCTACTTGATCAACTAAGCGGATGAATCTGTTGAAAACGAGTATTACTTTTTTATGAGTCTCCTTTGAGTTATTGGAATCCTGATATACATAATTCTGTTTTTCGCGCGCCAACAATAAACTCCGGGCTTGTTCCCAATAGGTGATTAACCGTGAAATCATCCGAGAATCATCTTTTACAATGTTAGCATTCATTGCAAAAACACTGATATCAACTATCGGATTCACCGGCTGAATTTCATGGAAAGGTCTTCCCTGCAATTCCTCAGACTTCACTGAATTAGATACCAATGCAGCCTGGATGGATTCGGCTTGTAATAATCGCTCGAAATCCGACGGATGAGCATCAATGAATAAAACCTCATTCGGAGAAATCCCAACTTTTTTCAGCATTCCTAAAAAACTGATATGCGTTGAAGTGCGAAACTCCACCCCAATCCTCTTCCCTTTCAGATCATTGATTGATTGGATACTCCGATGGACCAGAAGTTTGTTTTTATAAGAGACACGGGGGAAGGATTCCTGATCTATTTTCGCTGTTGCTTGCCCGGCTTCATAGTTATCCGTCGTCGCGTCCACGGGAGTTTCCTCGTGAACCGTCAACTCATTGGAAAAAAGTTCACTCACTAGAATTGTCTTGGGCATTCCTCTTATATGGTTTTCACAAGAGAGCACCTCGGCAGGTCCACAGATCATTCCATCAATCTGACCCATTTCATAAGCCCCCAGGAGATCGGCTTCAGAAAGATACTCATTCACGTCAAATCGGTAAGAAGTTTCGTGAATATTGAATTGGTTTTGGATTGTAAGGAGGATTTGCGTCTCAGATTCGGACAGAACACCTATTCGAATCAAGCGGGACTCAGGCTGTCTGCAGGAAAGCAGGAAGATGCAGGACAAACCTGCCCACCAACCCACCGCTGAGACGATGTGGATCCGTTTCACCATGTTCTTCGTGTCAAGTAACGGATGGTTTCACACCTACCGTCTTAGATCCGCCAGGCAGTCAGAATACCCTACCAAGAACAGTTGACCAATCAGGAAACCAACTGTCTCAATACGAACGGCAGAATTCCACCGTGTCGGTAGTAGTCTATTTCCACTGGAGTATCAATTCGGCAGATGACCGGCACTTCTTCTCGGCGACCATCAGCCCTGCTGATAATCAGATTCAGCTCCTGGCGGGGCTTCACCCCTTCATCCAACCCGAGTAGATCGTATGTTTCACTGCCGTCGATCGCCAAGCTCTTTACAGTCGTACCATCTGGAAACTGGACCGGGAGAACCCCCATTCCGACCAAATTGGAACGATGGATTCTTTCAAAGCTGGCTGCTACCACAATGCGAACACCCAGTAAACGAGTTCCTTTAGCAGCCCAATCCCTTGAACTTCCTGTGCCGTATTCATGTCCAGCCAAAACAATCAATGGAGTTTCATCTTCACGATATCGAACCGCAGCATCATAAATGCTTATGGGTTCAGCAGCACCCGAACACCGGGTGATTCCCCCTTCCGAACCGGGGATCATCAGGTTGTTGATTCTGACATTGGCAAAGGTCCCCCGCGTCATGATTCGGTCATTACCCCGACGGGATCCATAACTGTTGAAATCTTTGTATTCCACCTCGTTTTCTGCCAAGTATCTTCCAGCTGGAGATTCCTTTTTGATGGCACCGGCAGGAGAAATATGGTCCGTAGTCACGCTGTCCCCGAAAATACCCAAGGCCTTGGCTCCCTTGATTTCTTCAATGGTGCCAGGCTCCATTCCAAACTCTTCAAAAAATGGAGGTTCCTGAATATAGGTGCTGGATGA
Source organism: Verrucomicrobiales bacterium (assembly GCA_012959985.1). GTDB lineage: Bacteria > Verrucomicrobiota > Verrucomicrobiia > Limisphaerales > DUCD01 > DUCD01. The sequence continues at coordinate 29,681 of DUCD01000033.1, forward strand.
GTTCCATTGATAAAGGTTACCCGGTTTTGAGGGAATTTCATTCCACTGGGGATTCTGATCCTCGAAATCCGAATAGAGCTTGAGAAAGGTTTCGGGCAGGAGAGCGTTCTTCATGAATTCCCGGAGTTCGGAGAGCGTCGGCCAAAGGTCTTTTAAATAGACAGCCTCTCCGGATTGATCGAGAGAAATCGGCTCATTCTTGAAATCAATGTCCACGCGTCCAGCCAGGGCGAAGGCGACTACCAGCGGTGGAGACATAAGGAAGTTTGATTTGATATTCTGATGCACTCGGGCTTCAAAATTACGATTCCCGGAAAGCACTGAAGCAACGATCAGATCGTTCTCGATGACGGTTTGTTCCAGAACCGTGACAAGGGGGCCTGAATTGCCGATACATGTGGTACAACCATACCCGACCAGATGAAAACCCAATTGGTCCAGATAAGTCTGCAATCCGGCTTTTTCGAGGTAATCGCTGACGACCCTCGAACCCGGCGCCAAAGATGTTTTTACAGATGGACCGATACTCAGACCTCTTTCGCAAGCTTTTTTGGCCAGCAAGCCCGCCGCCAACATGACCCCGGGATTGGAGGTATTGGTACAACTAGTTATAGCGGCGATCAACACACTCCCATGATCGATATGCACCATGCCCTGACCATTCATGGATACATCGACTCCGGAATCCTCCAATTCTGTCTTTGTTTTCCCAAAGCCACTCTTCCCGGTATCTTCAATAAGAAGATCCCGAAACTTCTGTTTCAAATCGCTCAGTAGTATCCGATCCTGGGGTCTCTTGGGGCCGGCAACACTGGCGTTGATTTGTCCGAGATCCAAATCGAAACTCTGGGTATAATCGATGGTTCCCTTTTCTGGCATTCCAAACAGTTCCTGCGCACGGTAATAGCTCTCATAAGACTTGAGATGGCTCTCTGTCCGCCCGGTTGCTTTCAAGTATTTTACGGTTTCATCATCAATGGGAAAAAACCCCATTGTGGCACCATATTCAGGAGCCATATTGGCGATGGTTGCGCGATCCACCAATGACAATCCCGACGCTCCAGGGCCATAGAATTCCACGAATTTCCCAACGACTTTTTCGCTGCGAAGCATTTCCGTGATGGTCAATGCAAGATCCGTCGCTGTGATACCCTGCCCAAGTTCTCCGTGAAGATAGACACCGACAACGTCCGGAATCAAAAAGTAAATCGGTTGCCCAAGCATACCGGCCTCCGCTTCAATTCCTCCCACTCCCCATCCGACCACTCCCAGTCCATTGATCATAGTCGTATGAGAATCGGTCCCGACCAGTGTATCCGGATAATAGATCCCTTCTTTTTCGAGCACACCCTTGGCTAAATACTCAAGGTTGACCTGATGGACAATTCCAATTCCAGGGGGAATCACCTTAAAAGTCTTGAAGGCCTGCATGCCCCATTTCAGAAACTCATATCGTTCCCGGTTCCTCTCAATCTCTTTGTTGAGATTCCGCTCGAAGGCATCTCCACTACCGGAAAAATCCACCTGAACCGAATGATCCACTACTAAATCAACCGGCACCAGGGGTTCAATGAGATTAGCATCTCGACCAAGACGATCTGCAGCCGAACGCATGGCCGCCAGATCGACTAGGAGAGGTACTCCGGTAAAATCCTGCAGGACTATCCTGGCCACCTGGAAAGGGATTTCTGCTTCCCTTTCGCATTGCGGTTGCCATCCTGCCAGACTTTTCACATGTTCATCTGTAATTTTGCTTCCATCGTAATTCCGCAATACTGATTCGAGAACAATTCTGATTGTGACGGGCAATCGGCTGATATCCCCCAAGCCGGCCTGTTCCAAGGCCGGTAACGAGTAATATTTTCCCTGACTCCCATCTCCAAGATCGAATTGTTTCAGCGAGTCAAATAGTTGATGCGGATCATTCATAGAATACGGGTTACAAATCTTACCTTCTCAAGCTCTTACAGATTTTTCAAAGTTTCTTTAATGGCATCGAAATTCGGCAAATCCTTGGGAGTTGGCGTCTGCTCACTGTAGCGAACCACACCTTCTTTATCAATGACCACTGCAGCACGGGCACTGACTGAGCCAAATCCCATCAAGTCTTCAAGCAAGGTATCGTAATCTTTGCTGGTTGTTTTATTCAGATCACTGACCAAGGTGATTCCGATATTTTCAGCTTTTGCCCAGGCCTCCTGGGCGAATGGACTGTCTACACTGATACCTATAACATCAGCGTTCAAGTCCTGATAAGCAGATAAACCTGCCGTAACATCACACAATTCACTCGTACAGACCCCAGTGAATGCCAAGGGAAAAAACAGTAATACTGTGTTTTTCGAGCCAAAATTGTCGCTGAGTTTTATATCTTTAACGTCATCACCCTGTTTGGATTTCAAACAAAAATCGGGAGCTTTATTTCCTGTTGCAATTGACATAATAGTTTTTAGTTTTCAGTTGGATTTTTTCAACCACCGCGTGGTTATAATCAGCTTTGCAGAGTGTGTCAAATCGAGACTACCAGCTTGTTTTACAGTAGAAACCGCCAAATAAGCAAATCCCGGTATACAAAATGCTTATTATTTTGGTGAGAAATTAAAAAAACGAACTTTTAATTGTGAATAACTCAGCAAACCCTTATAAACCAGAAATTTAGGTTGTGAATAAATGACAAACTCCCAAGGGCATTCCCTCAACGCTTTTATGGCAACTATCTTATTGGCTTCCTTGACGCTAGACATTTTTGCCGCCACCCCTACTGCTCCACCGAATCCAGCCGAACTCGCCAACCTGTTCAAAATAGGAGTTCACCTGAAAGAAAAATCAGATCGGATCGTCCGAGTGGATCAGTTGGATTTGGATAACAACCCCGTTAAAGTGCTTTATCGTGAAGGAGACGGAAAAGAAACGCCCATCATTCTTTCAAATGAGGCGGGGTATTTACAACTTTTAAACCGAAACACAACCTTGTTGATACACAGTGAAAAGAAGAATATTGCCGTTCTTTCACAGCACGTGCCGAACTGTCGCGCCAAAGTCAAGTCGGGAGAAACAGCCGCCGTCGGGTTTCATACCTCCGGTATGATGGATATCATGACCGCCGAAATCTCCAAACCGGTGATCGTAGCTTTTCCAGAAGACGGTGGAGGTGCTATCGTTTACGCCGATTCTCACGCGCGTTTTGAAATTCTTGACGATCACTCTTATTATTTTTCCGTCAATGGCCTGGTTATGAAGCTCGATGATGAAGGCAATCCATCCGAGAACTTGGAATCCAGTATGCCCGCACTGACGGGAGGTCCCCTCCGGGATGACAAAAAGGGCAGACTGTCCCCGGAGATTGTCGTCGAATTCTATGGAAGCCTCAATGCCAACTTCCCCCGCCCGGAAGATCCCGACGGCCAACCCTATGACCTCCAATTATCTCTGCATGGCCTGAATTCGGAAACGATGGAAAGCAAGGATGTATACCTGATTGATTTCGAACCAAAAATAGTTGTCATGGCTAATGGGTCTGAAATTGAATTCCTACTTAATCAAGAAACGGAAACGATTTCCTGGGAAATTCTAAAAGGGTATTTCTCTTTTAAACATGGTGACACTCCCTGCTGGCGGGCCGTTTCCATCACCGACCAGAAAGCCGAACTTCAATGGGGCAGCAATGGGGAGGAAAGAATCGACCTGAGGAACCAAACAGAATACTCCGTCTTTAAGGCCAACCAGATTATTTGGGTGGAAACACATCCCGGTCTCTTATTTGCCGGAGTGGAACCAAATACATGGCTTCAAACTGAATATCCGGGACCGGAAGTTGGATTCTGTGACTTGGTCAGAACTTACGCAGTCGGCAATAATGTCCACTTCTTCAACCGAAAGACGGGAAGAAAACATACCATAACCGATGCCGGAGTAGCCTTCGAGGGTGGCGTATCTTTAAACCAGGGAGATTCAGATACCCCCGTAAGGCCCAAAGCCAAAGCCAAAGTGGATTATATCGATTATAACATCCACATTATTGTGGATGATTACCAACGAATTACCATCAAGCCCGGGACAGACAAAGAAATCGACGGCTATGAACTCCTCTCGGAATCGGGCCCTAGCTTACTTGCCTTTCGAAGTCTTGCAAACGACCTGACACTCACGGCTGAAAATGGAGATTTCGACATTAAATTCTCGGATTTAGACAATACCCGGGTTGAATTGCCCATGGATCAAAGCATCACTGTTAATTTCAACAGCAATAGAAAGCACCTCTCGATTCGGGGCAATAATTCCAATACTGATGACGTCAAATTTAATTTCCGCGACCGGTCATTCAACCTGAAAGAGCAAGGGCATGAAGTGAGCATCTTCATGACTCGAAACAAACTCTTCCTGTCCGGTTTCGGAGATAATCTGATTATCGACAATACGCCAGTTGCCGGAAAGGAAGGCGCCGGTGCGGGTGTCACGGCTTCAGGGAATTTCATCAACTTTGCAACAGTAGCGAATCCACCCTTGTCAGCGAGAGGCCAAGGTCTCCTTGGTGGTGGGTCACCCATAACCACCATTGACACACCAAGGCACACCTCAGTCCCACTGAGCCCAAGTGGAACTGAAACAGGGCCTTAGTTGTACCGAAGCAACCGAAACCCTACAAAAACAGGGGTTTTATCATCAAATCCTATGGGATGGCTCTGAAAATTTAATAAGACATCTGAGCAGAATGAACGATGGTGGATTCAACAGATAGGAGGCATAGCCCGGTTGGCAACGGCAATTGCCGCTCCGGAACCCGCTCCACATCAATCATCCTCTGCTTGTTCCTGATTTCATCTTTGGCTGATACGGAAGCCCGAGTTCCTTCTTTCGTCAGTCAAACCAACCCTGCCCTTCCTTTTACCGATCCGACTCCTACCGACTTTAAAAGGTACGACGGGGAAAATTTGAATTTCCGCGGTCTTTCCGGAAGACTCACGCTGAGCAATGACATCGAATTCAACGACAATATTACTCTTTCGGACGCCGATCCGGAAGTGGATACCGCCTTCGGAATACAATTAGGAGCAGGATTTGACTGGAGAATCACCGAATCCAATTCTCTCCAATTCAATTTCGGACTCGGCTACCGATACTGGCTGAATAACAATAGTGTTGGATCCTTTTCCATCGCACCGGACTCCAGTTTCATGTATAAAATGTGGTTTAAAAATATCCAACTTACCCTGACTGACTTCTTCACCGTAAGTAACGATGCTGTCGATTTCGGGTCCATCAGCGGGCAGGACGGCAGCCCCATTAACTTTCATCGAATCTCCAACACCGTCGGACTTTCAGCGAACGTGGCAATGATTAGAGACATGAGCATGGTTTTGGGATATTATTATACTCTGGACCGATCTATTTCCGATGAGTTCACTGAATTGGATCGCGACGATTTCACTCTAAGTGCTGCTCTCACCTATGACCTGATGGCCAATATGTCCGTCGGAGTTTCGACAGCCTATACTCTGACCCGCTACCTTGAAGATCTACAGAATGACGGCGAAACTATCAGTATCGGCCCGGTATTCACCTGGGACATCAGTCCCTACATCACACTGTCAGGCGGGGCTTCCTATACCATCAATGACTTTGATGACAACGGTACCATTACGGACCAATCCAGTTTTGATGGAATCACATATTTTGGCACCATCAATCATGCATTAACCCAAAAAATCAACCATCGTCTGAGAATGGGGAAATCCATAGGGGTCGGGTTCGGCACCAACTACAGTGAAAACTTCACTTTGCAATACAATATCGACCGCACAATACTGACAGGTCTTACTCTCAACTGTTCCTTCTCCTATGAAAACATCCAGGCATCCGGCAATCCCTCCGAAACCTCCAACCGATACCTGTTCTACCTTGGCACCGGATATAACATTAACACCGAATGGTCACTGGGGATTGGCTACACTTTTGCTATTAAAGGATCAGATCTTGCTGATCGTGACTATAAACAGAATCGTTTTACACTGTTCTCATCATTTAACTTTTGATAATTATGAAACATAACTTGTTCATTGTGTTTGTTTTGTGCGCTTTATTCAGCATTCAATCTCTCGGCCAGAACAATTCGAATAAAGTTCAAAATCAACAAACAGGCAATGCAAACGACGAGGTTCTGCAACGCAAAACTCAATTTGATTTTTGGATAGATGAAGATCCCTATCTTACCAAAGGAAATCCAGAACCGACAATGATTCTAGTGAACAACCTGGGTTACCTGACTTTTGACATCCACAAGGATTCCAATCTTACAATTACCATTCTTGCCGAAGGAAAAACCATCAGTGAGGTCAAGAATCTTATGTCGGAAAAATTAAAGGAAAAATTTTACGGAATAGCTACCGTTCACCTCAAACCATTGCGAGGAACGGAAATGCAGAATGCCTTTGTCTATTTTCGAACGGGACGTACTCAGTCGGTCTTCCCACTGAGTTCCGGCAGGGCCAAGAAATTATCGGAAGCCATCCTGGAACTGAATCTCGGTGAATATGCCAATCTGAAAAAGGTGGAATTGAAACGAATGAATCCCAAAACACAGAGAAAGAAAATATATATCATTAATGTAAAACATATCATCGATACAGGTGATACCAAGAACGAAGACATGACTCTTCAGGACGGAGATATCGTCACCGTTAAGCAGAAGGTGTTTCAATTCTAGGTTGAAAAAACAGGAACCAGAGCTGGTCAGGACTCAATATTCTGACCATGCATTATGAGCAAAAAGCCCAATAAGAAGCTGGACCCTTATTATGGTCATAGCGCCGGAATGATGGATCGAATCAATATTTCGATCCATCTCCGTCGTTATATCAAGATGTTGAAGAGCCGTTGGCCCTTCGTCATCCTGACCGCCATTCTCGGCACAGCCTATATGGGGTTTAAAGCTTTCGGAGATAAAACCTTTTTTCAAGGAAAGTCCATCATCGGCATTACATCCAAAATCAGAATTCCCGGAGAAAAACGCGTTGAGTATCTGAAACCTGCGCCCACCTATTGGACCGACCTAAGCAGGTCCATGGACAGTGACACCGTTTGGTCCCGCACCTTGGAACAAGTCAAGGAAGACCATCCCCCTCCTGCCGATGTGGAGGTATTGAGTAAGGGCGCGAGCCGCATAGGGAAGAGTTCCTCATTCCAGTTGACGGTAAACAGCAACAATGAGAGCTATGCCAAACAACTGGCGGCCTATTGGGTAACCAATTTCGTGCACCATAAAGATCTTAAGACATTGGAAGAATTCACCAATAAGCAAGCCAGTCTGGAAAAAAACAAAACCAAGTGGATTCGTAATCTCGCAGATGTTCAGAAGGAATATGACGAGCTGATTTTAAAACATGGAGCCACTGGAAATGAAAACTTGGTGACACCCATCCGTGAGGTAATCGTGAGCATTAACAGAGAACTCGACCGGACAGAGATCCAACTGCAGAAATTGGAACTGACTGCCAAGGAAGATTATGCACAATTCGTCAGTTCCGGTGCTTCCTCATCCTCACCATTGAATTCAACCGCGAACCAACTTACGGAACCCTTCATTAAAGATACGAACGATGAAAGATACCGAAAAATCGCCAAGGACTCATCTTATCGTAAAATTGTTCTTGAATTGGCTGGATTAACTGAGGAATGGGAAAAACAATCAAAGCTCCTCAAAACTCAGCACCCTTATATGGTGAATCTCAGCAGCCAAATAGAAGAATTCAACGCTCAAAAAAACCGTCTTTTGGTTCTGGCTACAACCGAACTGGACAACAGTATCCATTCCCTGAAGACAACACAGAAATTATTAAAATCTCAAATCAAAAACCGGGAAGAGGAGCTGAAAATCGCTTTAATAAAACAGCAGGAGTTGTACCAAAAATTCAACGAGATAGAAAACGCAAAGAACCGGCTTGAAGAATACACCCAATTGCTTGCCTTTTTCCAGGAAGAACCGGAATCAGAGTTCTACGAAATTCTTGCCTCTGGAGTTGTCGAAAAAATTGACCCCCAGAGGGTGAAAAAAATACTGCAGGGTTTGATGTTCGGTCTCGCCCTTGGTTTGGGCATTGTCTATTTGTGTCAGAGACTGGATGACCGTATGGAATTAGCTGAAGACATTGAAACAGCCTTGGAACTTCCTGTATTGGGGCAGATCCCCCAAATGAATCTGAAAGACATGAATCAAGATCGGATCTTAATCAGCAATCTCGAAAAACATAATGTATTTTCAGAATCGTTGAGGGGTGTTCGGTCGGCCATCATGTTCGATCCGGAAAGTAAGAAGAACCAGATGATAGCCGTAACCAGTGCCATTCCAGGTGACGGTAAAACCACTTTCACCGTCAACTTCGCCGCCACCATGGCCTCGGCCGGTCACCGGGTCCTGCTGGTCGATGCAGACATGCGACGTGGCAATATCCACAACTACTTTGAAACGGACCGCTCTCCTGGTCTCTCGGAGTTACTCAACGGAGAACTCCATTGGGCCGATGTCATCAATTCCACTCCCATTGAGACTCTGGAAACAATCAATACCGGGCGACTTCCCAATAATCCCGGAGAGTTACTGGTCAGTCCTATTACGCAGCAATTCCTGGATGAAGCCCGTAACCATTACGAATATATCATCATTGATTCTCCTCCAGTGACGGCTATCGACGACACCTTCTCTTTTGTAAAGATTGTTGATGCCTTCACCTTCATCGTCAAAGCGGGGGAAACCCCCATGCGCTTCGCTAAAAACGCAATCAACGAAATTATTCGCAGAGGAGCCTACATCAGCGGCATTGTCGTCAACGGAATCAAACCGGATAACCCTTCCTATTATTATACGTATTATTATCATGCATATTACAATAAGGACCTAACGGAAATGCCGGAGGAAGAACCCGGTGACGGGCCAATGAAAGCACCTGCCCGTACCATGGCAGCACCGAAAAAGGAATCCTCCATTGAGATAAGCATCCAGGCTGCCGCAAGGAAAAAGGCCGAAGAAACCCGGAGCCCCAACGATTTTCCGGCATTGGCACCAGAACCTGCTCTCGAAGCGGATAAACGGAAGGCCGAACTCTTTAAATCCAGGCGCGCCGCCAAGCGCCGGGCGAAATTCATCGAAATCAGCCTTGGATCAGAAGAACATTTTCAATCTGCCCCCCTTCCCTCCCCGACAGTGTTCGAGGAAAGAGAGCCAGAAATGAGTTCCAAACAGGCTTGATTGCGAATTCAACAGAGTAAGGTAGCACTCAAAAAAGAGCGAAGATCCTCTTGTCTACCGGGGGCATAGCTGTGTTAGTGTTCTGCAGCAGTAGATGTCCTACCGGAAAACCCGACATAAAAGCCGGCTAGATCCTGCAATTATTGGTTTCCTGCCTTGGATGCTGGGAATTTTTATTGCTCCGGTTTGGTTCGGTGGCGTAACTCATGCAGCTCAATCTGCCATAGGAGGGTTATTTGCTTGCTCCCTATTCCTTACCAGCAGAAACATTCGAGGTTTTGAAAAACCTTTTCTTCCAAAATGGCTAACTTTTTCAGTCACTTTCTTTCTACTCCTTCCCTTGATTCCACTTCCCGTATTCATTTTAGAGGCAATTAACCCGGAAAGAATCAGACTCCAGCAAGTTTTCCCAATTAATTCAGACCAAAACTGGTCATTTCAAATGTCGACTCTGTCGACGGCGAACACTCTCTATAGAATTTGGCAAATCCTTCTGATCATAACCTGCTTTCAACTGGCGAGGAGTGCTGCTGTTGTGCGCGGGATGCCCCGGTTGTTACCCTACCTTATTGGAACAACTTTGCTCACGATCACGTGCGCGGATATTGTCTACCGGTTAAATGATCAGTCAAAGATTCTCGGCATATGGGAGACTCCATTCAACAACGCCGGAGCGGGTACTTTTATTAATCGTAATCATTATGCAGATTGGGCCTACCTATCAGGACTTTTTCTCCTTGGAAGCCTAATCAGGTCATTTGCCCCCATATCAGCAACAGAAAGAAAGTCCGACAAAACCAATCACAGATCGAAATGGGGAGCCATTTACCTCCTAATCTGTTTTTCAGGCGGAATTGGATGCGCCGTCATCAGCGGATCACGCGGTGGTTTTCTAGCTTTTTTTGTAGGTTTGGCCATGTTCGCCTTTCTTCTTACCCGTCACTCAATAAAGCCCACCCGGTGGCTCATCTTACTCTATATAACCGGAACAATTGTTCTTCTTCTTTTTTCGGTTGGAGATTTTTTATGGCAACGTATCGGAGACACAGCTTTGGACACCTCTTCCTATGGCAAGTGGAAACTGTGGCATGATTCGTTGAATCTGATTCAGAAATTTCCAGTAATGGGTATCGGTTGGGGTAATTTCATGACCGCCTTTTCTTTATATCCAAACCAATTTGATACTTCTGTTCCTTGGTATGCGGAAAACGATTACCTGCAAATGGTCATCGAAAGTGGAATTCTTGGAGCACTGTTCCTCTTCGCCTTCCTGTTCCGAATGATGCAAAGCTGCCTACAGGTATCCATCAGCCGGTTATCCAGAGAACCAGAACTGCTGATCGGAGCGACTGCGGCATTTACTGGTTTTTTGCTCCATGCTTTTTTTGAATTTGTTTCTCACATTATGGCCAACGCCCTACTGGCCGCCACCATGGCTGGTTTCTGTATCGGGTCTCGCGATCGATTCAAAAGCCCCAACCTCGTTCCGCCTCCGACTTACCTCCAATCGTTATCTCATATCGGGTGGGCAACAATGCTTCTCGGAATTGCCTGTCTACAGGGAATTGGAACTTATCGATGGTATCAGGCAAGGCAATCCGACACACCCGAGCTAACTTCCACTCAAATGAAGCAGTCTCTGGATTATTGGCCGATTTCTTCCAATAGGCGCATCGGAATGACCCGGTTGGAAATCTATTCCATCGAGAACAGGTCGGCTGAAAATCGTCAATCTGAATACAAACGTGTTCTTCAAGAAATCGACCGCAATCTGACTCTGGACCCCTTTAACTGGGAACTCAGATTAGAAAGGACTTGGTTAAAGGTCTTCTTTTCCAAAAACCTGAAAGAGGTGGAACATGAAATTATTCAGACCTCGAATATCAATCCCGGACAAAAGGATATCCCGTTTAGGTTTGCCGAACATATTGCGACATTCAACCCCCTCAGTGCTCAAAGAATCCTCAAGAAGGCAGAATACCGGACTCCTGAAAACTTGCTGAAATCTCTTAAACTATCATGGGAATTGTTCGCTGACACTCGTTTGCTCTGGGATTTGATTCCCAACAACTTCTCAGGAAGAATGATCCTTGGCGATTTTGCATTGCTTCAAAAGAAATATGCCTTTGCAGCGGATGTTTTCTGGATGTGTGCCGAAGAAAACCCCGGATACCTTCCTGCTGAAAAACTGTTACAGAGCAAACGCCCCGACCTGACTCTATTGCTTTTGGATCGAATGAAGGTTTCAAATCAAAATGAATTGCTTAAGGCGAGAGCCTTTTCTAAATCGGGTAATAATTCACAGGCACTGAAATTAATTCGAACCCTTTTTCGAAAAAGCGAATACGATTCACTTCTCCGAATCCCCCACTCAATCAACCATCCAAAACCTGAACTTGAAGCAATGCTGAGCCAAACCCGGACAGATCAACTGATCGCTGTACAAGAGTTGGCTGAAAACGAGTTTCTGAAGAAAGCTGATGATCGAGACAGAAGGTTGTTGGACCGTTTATGTGAAGTTGATTCAGAGAATCTTCGAGTGCAGTGGATACGCTTTCAGACTTGTTTTGATCAAAAGGACTTTACTGCCGCGATCAATTACGGCTTAAACTTGGGCCCCCAAGTCCTCAACCGCACCACAGTCGGGAAGTCTTTGCCATAAAGAGGATTGCAGCATGCCCATAGAATAGTGGCTTCTATCCATGAGTTGGAATCCGGACTGTGCGATATAAGGATGTGCGGTAACCAGAATACGGTTTTCGAGATTAGCTGCATAATAAAAAAAAGCATAGAGAAACCAGATCCAGATTTTTGCTCGAATTCTAGTGAACCCCGAATTGGGATAATGAAAATCAGAAACAAGCCATCGGCAGGAGTCATTCGCGCTGGTTCCGATATTAGAAATCAGACGGCTCAGTTGATCTCCAGAAAAACAATCCAGGAAAAAATGAGTGACGACAGCATCATAGTAGTTCGGCTCAAAATTAAACTTATCAATAGAAATACGGTGAAACTTCACCCGTAAATTCAATGCGTCACCGCTGGTTGAAATCAATGCCTGGGCTTTCCTTACCATCGCTGGACTATTGTCCACGCAATCCACTCGCGCATGCTCATTGTGCCGTAACAACCTGTTTAGGAAACGCCCATCCCCTTCTCCCAGAATCAAAATAGAACGCGAGTCGCTCAATGCATCCAGATACCGGAAACGACAGCGTTCAAGGTCCTTTCCGAATACTAAATATTCCATGTATGAATAAACTGCTGCCAATCGATCAAAGGACATGAATAGATCACCTTACATGAAAGTTAGAAGCGGACTCAACATTACCAAATCCGCTAAACATCTTTTTATTTCCGATTCGGTTCTGAACAAAAATCGATCGATCAACCAAAAACCCATCACGGTTAAACCAACAGCACAGAAGAATTCAAAGTTTTCCGGAACAGGTTTAAACAGGTAGAACAGGAAGGCGGCCAGTAAGGGAAATAGACTGACT
>DUCD01000033.1:42668-43784 GCA_012959985.1 Verrucomicrobiales bacterium
GTATTTTCTGGAAATAAAATGGACAAGAAAAAGATATCCAAGAGCGGCAAGTAAAAGCAGGGAACCATGCACCAGGATTTGATTACTGAATGAGGCAATGGAAACAAAAAGGAGCCCAAGGCAATAGATGAAAACGACGCAGGGAGTTTTATTGGATTTGATAAAAAAGATTCCATGGCGGCAACCGAATTCAGCAAGGGAAGGTGTTGCTCGTGCATCAAACCAGTGATCCAGAATGTAGGCTGACCAGATGACACCTCCCAGAACAACAAAATGAGATGCATTTAGTTCAACCTTAAACAAGTAGCCGAAGCCCCATTGCCACACAAGAGCCACACATGGCGCATCGATGCTCAAGCCACCGATCCACCCTGCAATCACGGAAGCTGAAGAACGGCACATACCAGAAATTTACACTGCCGGGATATGAAAGCAGATGACATTCTGCCAACACTCAATTCAATTTCCCAAAATACGGATGGCGCGCTGAATTCGTTGAACAACTCGATCTTTCCCTAATACTTGGAGCATACGAATGAAATCAGGCCCTGTGGATTTCCCTGAACATACAAACCGAAGGGATCCGAATATAACACCGGGTTTGATTCCCATCTCTTTCGCATTCTGCTTAATCGTCTGCTTCAACAATTCAGGGCTGAATTCCGAAATGCCACCAAGGGATTTACCGAGCATTTCCAATCTGGCTTGAAAACCGGCTTGAAAATGCTTTTTCAGGCCTTCCTCCTCGTAGGGAAACTCCTCGTTAAAATAGAATCCGGTCAAATCTTTGATATCGGAGAACGCCTTCATCTTTTCCTGAACACTCAATAACGCTGCCTCCAAATAGTCCGGGGTGATTGTCCGGATCGAAACTTTCTGCTCCTCAAGGGCCTGAGTGGCCAACTTAAGAAAAGCATCCTCATCCAGAAGTCCCAGATGCTCACTGTTAAGCCAATTGAGTTTCCGAATATCAAAACATGCGTTCTTTCGGGATAGATTCTTCAGATCGAATGCGTTAACCATTTCATGAATTCCTTTGATCTCTCCATCATCTTCGTTTGGAGGATTCCCTAGATTGAAAAGGTAATTCACTACGGCTTGGGTCAAATATTGCTC
>DUCD01000034.1 GCA_012959985.1 Verrucomicrobiales bacterium
AACTAACAGTGTTTTAACACCGGTCTGAGCATGGACAATCGCCAAATTCGTAGAAACAAGTGATTTCCCTTCGGAAGGGATTGTACTGACAATGGCTACAGTCCTTAACTGTTCCGGTTTGAACATCAAGGAAACTGATGCTCGAATGGTCCGAAAACTCTCAGCCGTATCTGACTTAGGCTCAAGATGAGCCACCATGTCACGCTCCACATCATCCGGGCTCCTGATATGGGGTATATAACCAAGAAACGGCAGTTTGAGATAAACCTCGATGTCTTCCTGAGTCTTAACCGAGTCATCGAGGTAGTTCACAAAAAAGGCCAATCCGAAACCGGCACCAAGACCGGCAATGATCCCCATGAGTAAGGTCAAAACCATGCGAGGCTTGAAGGGGTCCAGAGGGACATCGGCTATATCGACGATATATATATTGTTCGATTTAATACTGCCTTGAATCTTGGCATCCTCTAAACGGTTGTTCAGTTGCTGATACTTGAGCAGGTGTTTATCATAGTTGGCCTTTTTAACGGCATATTCGATCTGCAGGTCTTTCTGTGTTAATAAATTCTGATTGATTTCAGACAATTGGGCCTGCAGTTTTTGAACCTGTGCCTCAGCGATTCCAACATCGTGTCCGATTGCCTGAATACGGTTGGTCATTTCTCGTTCAATACTTGCCTGCAGTTGGTCCACACTGGCTTGTTGTTCAATCCGCTTAGGAAACAGGGGGCCGTATTTTTTCTTCATACCCGCCAGTATGGCCTCACTGAGAGCCAACTGGGCTTTCAGTGTTTTGATTGTTTCATCCTGGAGCTGGGCCATTTCATCGGGAGATTTATGGGCAGCCAGATGTTCAACCACTTTCTGTTGCAAACTTTTGGCAGAAATCAGCAGGTATTGTGCTGAACTGAGATCCAATTGTGTTTTAGAAAGACTTTGAAGAAGGATGTCGTCCTCACTGTCAAAAGAAAAACCAGGATTATCCCTTTTATATTTCTGAAGACTGCGGGCAGCCTCCGCCACGTCATCACCATAGCTTCCGACTTCATCATGTAGAAATTCCTGAGCATCAAGGGCGGAAGACATTCTCAACCGCAGGTTTTCCTGTTTGAAATTTTCCGCCAGGGTATTGGCAATATCGGCGGCTACCTGTTTGTCAGGATGCTCCACCTTCACTTCGACCAAGCGCGTCAGGCGGATAGGTGAGACCGTAATGCAGCCGGCCAAGCGTCCAATCAGATCCAAACTATCTTTGAAATACTTATCCTTATCCAACTTTAGATCCGAATCATTCAGCAACATCCTGATCATCGTGCGACTGACCAAAGTCTTGTATTGAGTCTGAAGGTAATCCTCCTGTTGTGCCTGGAAAGGAAGATACTCCTGAACCAGCATATTGGATTCCCGGTCGATCCGAATAGTGGTTCTTGCCTGATAAATCTTCGTCGCATTGAATAGATAGATCAATACGAAGATGATGACCACCGAAAAGGCAGTCACGACCAGCCATCGCCGTTCCAGAACTATGTGCCACAGATGACGAAGATTAATCGCCGCATCTTCTCCGTCTGCATCGGAAAAATTAAGATTACCGTTTTGGTGTTGTTCCATGAATTTTTTAGTACCAGGATTCTCCGACCTCGATGATATCTCCATCCTGAACCAGGAACTGGTAATATTTATGTTCCGGTTTGGTCAGATCTTTGTGTTTAAAGCGAAAAACCTGCTTGTCCCGTCTCAACCGAATATTGCTTTTACTGGCCAGTTTGGTGAACCAACCGGCCATGGCAATGGCCTCGGTCACCGTCGTCGGTTTGTCGGTATCAAATGGGTAAATGGCAGGTAATTTCACCTCTCCGCTGACCGTTACTTTGATTTGATAGAACTCAATGATTGTAACGGTTATCTGCGGATTGATGAGATAGTCCGGCTTAAGTAATTTTTCGAGTTCGTTTTCGACCTGCTTGCGGGTCTTACCACTGACATTAATCGGTTGGTGCTTCAATAGTGGAAACCTGATTTCCCCGTCTGCAGATACCGTGATCTCTGCACTCAGATCGGGCTCAAGGAAGATGTCGATCTGTATCTTGTCACGAGGCCCGATTTTCGGTTCCCGTATTTTGTGGATTCCGAATCTTTCCGTCTCTACAACATCTCCCGATTTCTTTTCCGATTGCCTGATCGTTTCAAATAATATGTCCTTGAGATCGGAATCTCCGAGATCTTGTCCATGGACCGCACCAATGGCGATCCACAGCAATCCGAATCCGATCAACGAGAGGACGAACCTCTTTAAGAATGAGAATGACTTCATGGTAATGATCCTTCGTTTAGTAACCTACTCCGAAAAACAGGGTAACTCGATTGACTGAATATTCCTGGGCCCGAACCTGATCGGTAGAATAGTCGATGTATTCATATCCAAAACCGGTATTAATCCATTCTCGCGGGTTGTAAATCAAATCAAAATAAACCCGAAAATCATCATCGGCGCGATCGGGATATCGAGTCGTTTCCTCGTAATCGTTCTTTTTCAAGGTCGCTCCGAGCGTGGCAAACAACTTACCGGAGGAGCCTATAGCACGATTAATGTTGATCGTCAATCCATTGACAATCAAAGACTGCCCGGGAGCGGAAGCAGAAACAATGCTTCTACGGCTCAAAATCAACCCCAAAGAGGTTTTTGCACCAAAACGATAATTCAGGTTGAGATTGACGGTTGGTTCATCCGGGGCGGGAACTTCATCATCGCTGTATTCTCTGGTCTCATATCCGACTTGAACCGTTCCCGTCAAGCGGGGAGTAATATCACCATCCAGTCCAATGGACCCTCCGAGAGACGACAAATGCGGCCCCTTAGGCTGCCTTGAAGAATTGGGATTTGTGGCACTTTGACCATAATGTACTTGAGTGAAAATGGAGGCTTTTGAAAACGCCTGATAGGACACTCCATTGGCAACGGTCCAAGTGTTCACATCAATGTAACTGGAGTTGGGAGTTTCATCGTAGTCGATGCTGCTGAACCGACCGTTCACATAAAAACTGGTCTTTTCTGTCATTTGATAATTAACACGGTAATTATCGCTGAGAACAATACGGTCAACATTCAGACCGATCTGATCGGTTTGAAAATCTTCATTAGTGGCTCTTCTCTGGAGATCGGTCAAAAACCCCAGCGAATCCGTTCCGCTCACCGACAGCTTTCCGCCTTTAAATCCGCTCGTTAGACTAACCCTATGGTTCTCGGAGTCGAATCGATCATTATCCAGATAATGAAGACTCTGAAAATTGTATTTTAAAGCAAAGTGAATACGAGTTCCCGGATTTCCGACATCCAAAGTGATGGCGGGATTCAGGACCGCCAGAAAATCGTCTTCGGGATCATTCTGCTGGAATAGGATATTATCGTCGAAATGTTGCAATATTTGGAAACTAGGTCGTAACTGGACTTTGCCACCCAACATGGAGTGGACCAGAACATCCGAAGGCTCGAGGCAGTGGCCCTGAATTATTCCGAAGACCAGGATCCATGAAAAAACTCCTTTAAAAGCACACCTTACCACCAAATGAAATCTAAAAATATCCAAATCAGTCTATCTCAATAAGTCCGAAAAACTGGGTGAAAAACCAACAGGCCCACCCTTTCAAGGGAAAATTAAAGCGCCAACGATCAGTTTATCGATTCAGGACGGCAAACACCTCTTTTGCCATTCCTTTAGGAGCGGCTGCCAAGGCAATGGGAATCAGGTCCTTACTTTCAACTCCGGGAACATGTGAAGCCACTGTGATGACATCCAATGCCTTTGCAGGCACAGAAAGCATTGCGGCGGTAACAACTGCAGGCGCATGGACAGGAGAAGCGGATATAACAGCCGCAACCGTCGCCGATAGAACTTCGGGCTTCAATTTCCCGACAGCCCGTGTCACCGATACAGCCACATTCAGCATAATCTCTTTCGTCGGTGCATTACTGACGAATTCGGCAGCTTTTGCAGCAATTTCAGCGGTGGGAACATTTTTCAACAAACCCTCGGCAGCCGCCAATTGGTCCTTCGTTTGTCCGAATGCTGTGAACCCAAAGGTAGTCAGAAAAATAAGAGCAAAGTGAAATCCAAGCTTCATTCTCCGGTTGAATCGTTTTTTTTCGACGAGTATCTTCATATCGAGGGAATTGCTTTTGTAGTAAATAACCAAGGAGCTTTTTAGTTTCTGTCAGAACTTACTTTACTGAAACAAGAATAAAGGGCAAAGCAAATAATATTCCTTTCTCGGTAGAAACAACTAATTTAAAAGGTATGTATAAGAATAGGAAAAATCACTGGATAGGAATCTTCCACATTTCCATTCTGTGTTTCGGCTTATGGGTTACCCCAACCATCGAAGCGGATGACTGGCCGGAGTTTTTGGGAAATGACAAAAATGGGAGTTCAAAGGAGAGGGGATTATTAAGTCAATGGCCCCAAACGGGACCACCGGCGATCTGGGATATTTCCATAGGATCGGGTTATGGAGCCCCTTCTGTAAAGAAGGGCCTTTTAGTTTTCCACCACCGTAGGTCAAATCAGGAAATTGTGGAATGTCTGGATGCCATTTCAGGTAAAACCATCTGGAAGCAAGGCTACCCCAGCCGATTCATCGATCCCTTTGGATACAGCAACGGCCCGCGGTGTTCCCCGATCCTCACGGACAAATTATGTTACACCTTTGGAGCGGAAGGAGTCCTCTCTTGTCTACAATTAAAAGACGGAAGTCTGGTGTGGCAAAAAAAAACCCGAGCCGATTGGACCATTCCAAATCCTTTCTTCGGGGTTGGCAGCACTCCCCTTCTGAGAGGGGGAAAACTTCTGGTTATGATGGGAGGACAACCGAATTCAGGCGTTGTGGCATTGGACCCTAAAACAGGTACCACGATTTGGGAAAGTGTCGGCAAACAGAACTGGCAGGGACAACCCATGACCGGATGGCGGGGCTCCAGAACGGTCGCTTGGCAGAACCAATGGAAACAGGCCAGCTTCAGCTCATTGATCACGGCTGAAATCCACGGAAAACCTCATCTTATCGCTTTAATGCGGCAAGGGTTGGTTTCTCTGGATCCGGATTCAGGGAAAGTCAATTTCAGTCGTTGGTTCAGGGCCACAGTAAATGATTCGGTGAATGGATCCACTCCCGTCATCGTGGACAATTACATTTTTATTTCCAATGCCTATTACAATACCGGATCAGCTCTACTGAAAGTAAATCCATCCGGCGCCGGTTTTGAGGAAATCTGGGCGAGCCGTTCACTGGAAACCCATTGGAACACACCGATTTACCACAAGGGCTACCTTTACGCATTCACAGGAAGGCAGGAAGAACAAGGCGCTCTTCGTTGTGTCCAATTCCGTACAGGAAAACTGATGTGGGAAACAACCGGCCAAAAGCAAGAGTCAACATCGGACGTTCAGAGGACTCGAAGAGGCTTCCTCCAGAGAGAAGATCGATTCGGACGAGGTTCCTGCCTTAAAGTAGACGGCAAACTTATTCTTCTGGGAGAAAGAGGACTCCTTGCCATGGCTGAGCTGAATCCAAAACAATACGTTGAATTATCGCGATATCGTCACCCATCTCTGAAGCATCCCTGCTGGGCTGCCCCCATCATTTCCAACCGCAGATTATTCATACGCTCGGAGGGTCAACTGGTCTGCTTAAACCTTGCATCAGGCTCTAATTAGATCCACCATCAGATGTTTTCCTGAGTCAGTTTCCCGCTTGGATCAGACTATCCTAACAGGCATGGGACTACTACAACTCCGGATGACAGAATGATGTAAACCAAGCTTTGAGAAAAAAACATGACGAAAGAGAAGGACATATTGCAGAGAGAAAGGGATCTAATTCAAAGTGTTCGAGGCAAGGGCACCGTTGAAGTGACGAAAGCTTATGTCAAGCTGTCCGGTCCTGGTTGGCTTCAAAGTGCGATCACCCTGGGAGGGGGGTCATTATCGAGCAGCCTTTACCTGGGCGTCCTGGCGGGTTTTGGAATGCTTTGGCTACAGCCTTTTGCAATGATTTTGGGAATCATCATGCTGAGTGGGATTTCCTATGTGACTCTCTCCACCGGAGAGCGCCCCTTTCAAGCCATTAATCGCCATATCAATCCGGTCCTTGGCTGGAGTTGGGCTCTCGCGTCACTCGCAGCAAACATGGTCTGGAGTCTTCCTCAATATTCACTCGCTACCGGGGTTCTCCAGCAGAATCTTTTCCCGGAATTACTAGGGGGTAACGGCGGAAAGATCATCATCTGTATCTGTATTCTCATTGCAACCATTTCGATTACTTGGTGCTACGATAGCGGAAGTTGGGGAATCAAACTCTATGAACGCATACTCAAAGGCATGGTCGCATTGATCGTCCTGAGTTTCTTCGGCGTCGTGGTTAAATTAAGCTTTTCGGGAGATGGACTCCAATGGGGCAGCATTCTCTCCGGCCTGATTCCAGATCTGAGCCGCTTCAATGAACCGGCAGAGGGATTTAAAAACATCATCAACCAGATCCCTCAATCTTCCCAGGCATTCTGGACTGAATTGATTGTCACAAAACAGCGGGATGTCATGATCAGTGCAGCGGCAACGGCAGTAGGAATCAACATGACCTTTCTGTTACCGTATTCGATGCTGTCCAAAGGATGGAACAAAGACTTCAGAGGCTTGGCCGTTTTTGATTTATCCACCGGCATGCTGATTCCCTTTGTGCTGACCACCAGTTGCGTGGTCATTGCTGCGGCAAGCCAGTTTCACTTACAAATCGAACCCGGTTTCCTCGGGGAACGTGATGCTGCCGGCGAACTGATCGTTCCCGGAGGTAAAGCCAAGAAGGATTACTACGGACTGATCGACACCAAGCTGAAGTCCGAACTGGGGTCGGCAAGTTTGGAGACGCTGAAAAAGGATGAAAGCGCACTTACTGCGGCCAGAAACGGATTGAGCCCAAAAGAAAAGGAACTGGCAGCCATGCTGGCCAACCGAGACGTAAAGGATCTTGCGAAATCCCTGAAACCCTTGACCGGTGACAAAATTGCCAACTGGGTATTCGGCTTGGGGGTCCTGGGAATGGCCTTATCCACAATTACACTTCTGATGTTGATCTCAGGTTTTGTCATTTGCGAAATGCTCGGAGTACCCGCCAAAGGATGGGCCTTCAAACTTTCAACCCTCGCAGCAACAACCGGCGTCCTGGGTCCCTTCCTTTGGACCAAAGCCGCTGCTTACCTAGCCGTTCCCACCTCGGTATTTGGAATGGTACTGCTTCCAATTGCTTATATTACATTTCTCCTGATGATGAACAATAAAGCCATGCTCGGAGAGAATATGCCTACCGGAATCAAGCGAATCATCTGGAATATCCTGATGTCTCTAGCCGCTGCAACCGCGACGGCTGCCAGCCTGTTCGTCATCAACCAGAAAGTTGGAATGAAAGGATTTGTAGCCATCGGGCTCTTGCTGACGGCCGCTCTTGTAGTTCATTTCACACGAAAAAAACAAACCCCAACCACTCGCTGAAACCAAAGTCCACTTCAAAGAAAAAGACCCGATCCACTGGATCGGGTCTTTCTTATGAAATTAAGTCTAGTTCCAATTACTGAACTATACTGATCGGCATCAAGTTTTCGGAAAATCCCAAGGGGTGAATATAAGTCCCGGCGATTTCCTGAAGCCCGGGGCGCTGAACCGGGACCTTTTCATG
>DUCD01000035.1:0-1556 GCA_012959985.1 Verrucomicrobiales bacterium
CGCGTTATTACAGGACGACAATGTTGAAGAGTTTGAAATATCGCTAGAATCCGCACTCAATATTGACCCCTTTCATGTTGATGCCCTAAAACTTCTTGGAGATCTTTGTTTTCAAAATAATAAAAAAACTGAAGCAGCCCATTCATATTATAAAATTCTGGTGAATGACCCTGACAATACGGAAGTGCTAATGAGGCTGGGGTGTTGCCTTTATGAATACGGCGAGATTGATGTTGCTAAGGAATGCTATGAGCGAGTATTGAAAATAGATTCTAAAAATGATATGGCGCTGGACAACTTAAGCGCTTGTAATAAGAGAATTCATGACAAGGAAGCACCTCAGGACTGCGAACCACATGAAAACAGTGTTAAAGACTCCACACTACATGATATACTGGAGGATGCTGAGTTCTTTAGTAATTCCGGAAATACTGACTCAACCGCCGAGACCCTAGAGCACGCTTTAAACCTAGCCCCCAAAGAAGCCATCATTGTTTCCGCACTTGGTAGCGTTTATTTTAAACTTGGGAAATACGAAAAAGCCAGAGAGATGTTCCGAAAGGAGATCGAACTTAACCCCAGGGATGCAGACGCCTACACAAGATTGGCCATGTCAGCGTTATTTTCTGAAAGAGTTGACGAGTTTGAATCGGCCATTGGAATAGCCATTGAAATCAATCCGGACCATATAGAAGCTCTCCGTTTTCTCGGCAAAATTAATCTCCAGTCACGAAGATATCTTGATGCTGCCAAAATTTTCGCAAAGCTCATTGAGTTAAACTCAGAATTTACAGAATTTTATTTAGCTTTAGGCTATGCATTTTATGAAGGTGGCGAAAAAGAGACTGCAAGAACGGTTTTTGAACGAGTACTAGAAATTGACTCTGATAACGCATGTGCTATAAATAATTTAAGGTACATGTCCAATCCGGATGGAGGGTTGTTTCTTTCCCATACAATCCAAAATGAAGAAACAGTCGTTGAATGTGACGACTTGGCTGATAAACTGGTTGATTTTGAACTGGCCTACTGGGATGAAGAAAAGAATGAAGCCAAATCAATCTTGAGCAAAATATACAATGCAACCCCACAGAATTATGAGGTCATTACTGCATTAAGCACTTTGTTTTTTCAGTTGGGTGAGTTCAAAAAGGCCAAGGACTTGGTTGAAAAAGCGATTGAACTCGACGGTTCGGCACCCGAAGGTTGGATCCAACTCGCTCTAATCGAATTGAATCTTGAAAACCTTGATGCGTCAATTGTAGCGATTGATAAGTCTCTTGAAAATTTTCCAAGTACCGATGCCAGAAAACTTAAAGCTAAAATTCTTTACCTCAAAGATAACCACGACAAAGCTCTAGTGGAATTTGACAAACTTTCACGAGAATATCCTGAAGACATATATCTGATGCAATGTACAGCGATTTGCCAGTACAAAACAGGTGAAACTGATGCTGCTATGAATACTTACAGACAAATTTTGGAGTTGGATCCGAAAAATGAAATGGCGAAAGGTAATATTGAAGCCATGTCCACACTATTAAAGAAAGATGCTA
>DUCD01000035.1:1566-7679 GCA_012959985.1 Verrucomicrobiales bacterium
CTGTAGAGGACGAAGGCACTGTTGAAACTGATCCAATGCTACACAGAGCAAATGAAAGCTACCAACAAGGTGATATCGAGACGGCTATTCAAGAAATTGAGAAGGCGATGAGTACCCAACCGAGCAACCCTGCACTTTACGCCACGCTTGGAAGCTTGGAGTTTCAATTTGGCCAGACTGATAAGGCAGTAAAACATTTACGTAAAGCAGTGCAAATAGAAGGTGATTCAGCTGACTTTATGACTCGCTTGGCTTTGGCTGAGTTTACGGTTGGGAACACTGATGAATTTAAAAAATATCTTAATTCTGCTTTAGAACAAGATTCACGTTACACGCCGGCGCTCAAGGCCAGAGCTGACTTTAATTTAAGTATCTCAAGCCATAAGAAAGCAGCCACTGATTATGTAGACATTATCAAAATAGAGCCGGAAAATGTTGAAGCTTTATTAGCGCTGGCTGTTTGCTTTTATGAGACAGGGGATAAAGATGCGACGACGATGACATACGAACGCGTTTTAACCATCGACCCAGACAACACGCTCGCTAAAGATAATTTGACTACGGTGAAAAACAGCGCCTAACCCCTCAAGCAGTTTTTAGTTTTTGGGAGGGTTATCGAACAACTCTAGCCCCTCCCCCACCCATAATTTTCTCCACTTCAGTCACGGAGGCCATGGAGGTGTCTCCGGGGGTCGTCATGGCAAGAGCTCCGTGAGCAGCGCCATAATCAACTGCTTTAGCGGGATCTCCGGTTGTTAAAAGACCATAAATCAAACCTGAGGCAAAACTATCCCCTCCCCCCACTCTGTCAAAAATTCCCAATGTTGGGTAATGGGTGGCTTCAAAAAAACTCTCGCCCGCCCAGCAAACGGCGCCCCAATCATTAACTGTTGCTGAGTGAACAGTACGGAGGGTGCTTGCAATAATTTTTAGATCCGGATATTCGACAACAACTGCCCTGATCATAGTCTTGAATTTTTCAACATCAATTGATGTAATATTATCGTCGAGACCCTCAACCTCAAAACCTAGGCAGGCTGTGAAGTCCTCTTCATTACCAATCATCACATCCACATATTTTGCGATTTCACGGTTCACTTCCTGAGCCTTCTTCTTGCCGCCGATGCTTTTCCAAAGAGAGGGCCGGTAATTGAGGTCATACGACACAATTGTTCCGTGTTTCCTAGCCGCCTTTACAGCGGTTATCACCGTATCGGCGGTGGACTCGGAGAGTGCCGAAAAAATGCCGCCCGTATGAAGCCAACGAACTCCCTTGTTTTTAAAAATGTCTTCCCAGTCAAAATCACCTGGTTTGATTTGTGATGCTGCTGTTGAGCCTCGATCAGACACGCCCAACGCACCACGAATACCAAAACCGCGCTCTGTAAAGTTCAACCCGTTCCGGACCGTTTTCCCTATGCCGTCATATGGAATCCAGTTAATCAACGAAGCGTCAACCCCTCCCTGTAGTATGAAATCTTCCAGTAACCTTCCGATTTCGTTGTCAGCAAATGCCGTAATGATCCCGGTGCGTAATCCAAAACATCGCCTCAAACCTCGCGCTACATTGTATTCCCCCCCGCCTTCCCACACATCGAATCTGCGCGCGGTTCGAACCCGGGCATGCCCCGGATCGAGTCGTAACATGATTTCGCCCAGTGAAATTAGGTCGTATTTGCATGAATCCGATTCTTTTATTTTTAAAACTGACATCTCAGGAAATTGCCAAACTGCGCGGGAGGTTTCCTAAATATCCCACACGCAGTCAATCTACAATTGAATCTATTCCGGAAAAAACGCGTTTACCTTCAATTACCAACATTGCCACAGCACAGCTATGTTGAACAATCACCTCCGGTACGCTTGACATTGAGTCGCGGTAAGGAATTACAGCCATGTTAGCAATGAAGCCTTCCTTCAACACGCCAATTTCACCCCCCAATCCTAACGCCGTCGCGCCATTTGCCGTCGCCATTTGCAGCATATCTTCGCAGGACAATTGCGGATGGTTCTGGCTGAATTCCTGCATTTCAGCGAACATATTAAGCCCCGTCACCGGAGTCTCACTGTTTGTGCTCGCCAAGCTGTCCGTTCCAATGCAGATGTTCAACTCGGCCTTGGCCAAGCGGTCATAGTCAAAATTGGCGTGCCGAAACCAAGCGTGACTTCTTGGGCAATGAACTACGCAGGCACCCACCCTCTGCAGCATTTCAACATCGGCATCGCTCAACCGGTTGGCGTGAACGACCAAGGATTTTTTTGCGAACCCCGCCGTCTTGGCCAAGTACTGCACAGGCGTTCCCTTACCGCAGTCATCCATCACTCTACCCAAGGAACTCATCGTGTCGTACAGCGGCCCGGCTCCATGAACAAACATATCCCATTCATCGTTCGACTCGGCCAAGTGAATACTCATTGGCAGCAAATGTTCATCCGCGAACAACGCAAGCGCGTTCAACCCCTCCGGTGTCATGGTGTATGGTGCATGAGGCGAAACCCCCACCTTTAACGCAAGTGATTCATTCGCCATCAACTCGGACTGAGCTAGATCAACCGCAGCAGTTTCATCTTCCGAATGATAAGCTATAAGTTCGATAAATGGACAAACTTGAAGGGGTGTCTGCGGTGCCATGCGCGCATACATTCCTGGCACTGACTCGATGTTCGCCACCGTGCCGCAACCCGTACTCAGCAACATGTCAGCGCCAGACAGCCAAGCGGCTTCATGATCATCATGCGTTAACGACTGTTTAATCAATACGATTTGAGCCAGCCAGTCGGCAAATGACGTGCCTCGATACAACTTGCCAGCCAATCCGGAATAATCGAGATGGCAGTGGGCGTTTACAAATGCCGGGAAGATTATCGAGTCTCCAAGATCAACCACCGGCTCACCCGCTTCGGGAGCCATCTCACGCCGTCCTCCCACCTCGGCAATCCGCTTGCCCCGAATCCGAACCGCACCATCAGCAATGAGATTCCCCTTGCCAGCCCATATCGCGCGTGACTGAAGAATCATTCAACGAGCCCCAACTTGTGGTGAATTGTAAACTCAACAGTCAATTATACATCCGTCAACTGCCTTGTCTGCTTAGCTTTGGCCGCCCCCGCGTGATGTCGGGTGATAATCTTGCTGTGATGTTTTCTCAGTTGCTGTTGAACTTTTTTGGTCACCAAATCAATGGCTGCGTACAGGTCGCTCTCATGATCCTCCGCAAACATATCCGTCCCTTTAAAATACAGATGCATGGTGCATTTGTACTTGTTTTCTGGCAGTCCGACATGATCCCGCTCCAAATTCACCCGGGCCTCAATGGCTCTTTGGTTCATGTGTTCGAGCTTGTGAACACAGACGTTAACATGTTCTTTAATCGCTTCGGTTACTTCAACATTGTGGGAATCAAGAATAAGCTTCATCGACTTGGAGCCTGCCCTATTGAAGCCCAAATTACGAGAAAAAGTTTCTTCGAAACTCGGCATAAATCATGCCAACTGAAGCGATAGAACAACGGTGAGCCAAAGCCGGAAATCTGTCATTTTACTTCACCTTTTCTAGCGGTTTAGGGGCCGGCGTTACCTCCAATGTGATGGGCGGGGAGAACATTTGATAAGTGACATCCTTCTTTTTGTCGGTCTTCTTGCCATTCAGCGGGGGGTACTGGTATTTCCCCTTGATTGTTGACGCGAGATGAAAAGTGTACTGCCCGACAGGAACCTTGAACTTGGCCAAGTCGATTTCAAGTGAGGCTTCGAGTTGCTCTTTTTTTACCTCCAGAGCAGGCATTTTATCCAGTTGTGATATGCCGTAAATCTTCAAGCTGATTTTCTCGTTGTACTCGCCGGTGCGCTTGACTTTGAGGGGGATTTTCACCTTGCCGTTGGCCAAGCCAGTGAAGGGACCATCCCCCGCTGCTGTCACTTGTATTGGCTCAGTATCCTCCACATTGACAGACAATGCGCACACCTTTGCCAAGCGCGAAAAAACCGGCTCCTTATCATAATCCGCGACACGGTGAACTGTTGCCGACGACCACGCCGCTTGTTCAACTTCCCGGCCGCCGATCGTTACCTTCCCAACAAACCGTACGTCGCCGATGAATGAGTCCACCGACTCGGATGCAGTCAGAAACGCCGTGATAGCTTTTTTGCCGGCATTGACCCGGCAGTGGTGCAACTCAACCCCTTTCGGCAAACCCTCAGCGGTGATAGTGATTGGCCCGTTGAAGTTGCCCTCGCGCAGCACAATGATTTGCACAGGCAGCGTCGCCCCCTTGCGAAGGTGTGTCGCCGTCAGTTCGATGGTCTTGCTCTTTTTCGATATTGCCGCAACCGTTTGTGGATGAACCACCAACCGGAAGCCGGGTCGCTCACGGCGCAAGATCATCACGTACCCCCTCGACGGGTCGTCCTTGGCCTGGTTGAACAAGTCGTGCAGCATCACCCGACAGTAGCCATCACTCTTTGCCTGGAACCGCCACGACATATCGCGATTGGCCACATTGAATTCGCGCCCGCCTGGGTTGTCTTTTGAATCGTAAAATTCCTTGGACGACTCCGGCGATTCCTTACCGTCCTTTGACACTCCCACGAGTTGGGCGGTGATGTATGGATTTGTGCTGCAGCCCAATCGCTGCGAAAAAACATCAAGCCAATAGACTTCATCCTTTTTTACCGGAAACCTGAAATGATCGACATCACGAGCCGGATAAAAACTTCCCGCAATCAATCCGGGGGCGGGAACGCCTTGGGCACGGTCTGCCGTGTCATTATCACCCTGCTCCATTGTCAACGGGTTGCCCGGACGAAAGCCGATGAAGAATGGGTTGCTCGCAATCCCGCCCTTGACCAAGCGAAACACGCCGCCGTCCAGAACTACGGATGCCGGCGGAAGCACCACGCCCCCGGGTTGCCCTGTCTGGCTTAGCTCACTGATTTTTATAGTCAGTTGCTCCAGCGCCTGGCCATCAGCGGCCTTGAGTCCGGAGGGGTTCGAGTCGGGTAGATTCCGCCCAAACAGAGTGATCTCCGACTCGCTCAAACTGGGAACTATCGGAGGTGAAATAAAATCCACATGCGGGCCACTACTATTCTCCAACCGAAAAAAATATTCCGTGCCGCCTCGGAAAACAGCATCGTGAATTTGAACAAAATAGTTGCCATCCGCCGGTGCCGTGTAGTCGATCAAGCCGTCGGCATTTGCCCGCGCCAAGCGCTCCCCTGCTCCACTCCGTAGCAGCATGACAGGGCTCATGCGGGAATCGAGAGCCTTTGCTGACACACGCAGCAACAGTCGCTGCCCTTTTTTTGCTCCAACTTGAAACCACGAGGACTGCCTCACCACGGAGACGCCATTGACAACCGAATCATCGCCAAGGGCATCGGCGTGTTTTTTTGACGTGTTGTCGCTTGGGCTTCGATTTTCCTTCAGTGAGCCAACGGCGAACAAGCGGGAGTTGGACAATCCTAGCGCCCCGGCAAACCTCACCTCGTACACTGCGCTTGGGACATTTGCGGCCACACGAACCTTGAACTTTCGTTCAGCGGCATTGGTTAATCCCGCTGTAATGCCCGGATGTGAAAACCGCAACTCGGCCGCCCCCTCAAGGTCACTGCCGTGAACCTGCACTTCGGTCTCTTCGCCGATTTGGCAACCCAGCGGGAACACCGCAGTCATGCGGGCCGTCGGCAATTGGCCAAGCGCTTGGCCAAATGCGAACCCCAAAACCAACCCGACGCAAAGTCGCCGGAATGATGAGAAATGAATCATGCCGTTTTCGACGCTTGGCCAAGCGGAGGCATTCAACTCAACGGTCCCTCAGTGGTTGAAAAGAAATTCCTTGGTATTGACCAGCGCCCAGAGAATATCCTCGTAGCGCTCCTTGGTTTTATCCGCCGGTTTACCATCCTTACCGACCGCCTCGCGTTTCAAATAATCCACCGCCACGTTAATTTCCGACTTGCGTGGCAACCGGGCAAACGCCTGATAGTAAAGGCTGTTTATCTTCGCGGCGTGATCCCGTCCCTTGTCAGCGGCAAGCTTGGCGGCGCGGCCCTCCTTGTGGGCCAACTGCTCGTGAATGTTCTTCGCGTTAAACAGGTGCAGACTTTGGGCG
>DUCD01000036.1:0-34766 GCA_012959985.1 Verrucomicrobiales bacterium
TGATTAAGATACCCCTCTGCGACTCCTGCTCCAGAGACAAATAGCTCTCCGGGAACCCCGATTGGCAAAAGGTTTCCTGCTGAATCGACCACCCGCAACGCAGTATTTTGAATTGGTCGACCAATTGGGACAGCCTTCTCATCAAACTCATTCAATGGTATTTCGTAAACACAACAACCAACGACCGTTTCCGTTGGCCCATATTCGTTGATTACTCTAGCCTTAACTCCTCCTTGAATCCAAGGCGCCACAGAAGCCGATTTTAAGGCTTCACCCCCAAGGATCAGCACCCGGACACTCTGTCGGGGTATGTTGTTAGATAGGGCAGAATTAAGTAGTTCCAAATGCGCTGGCGTGAGCTTGATCATCGTCAAATCTCGCCGCTGACCAATCAGGCCTGCAAGACCCCTAACAGGATCGTCTGTCTGGTCAACCACGATAATACTCTGCGCACAGAGCATCGGCGGGAAAATGCTAGTCAAAGTTGCGTCGAAACTGATACTCCCATGCAGAACCACTCCAGTGCCTTCGTTTAACTTGTAGAAATCTGAAGCCCAAAACGAGTAATTTGCGAACGCACTATGACTAATAACAACGCCCTTCGGCTTGCCTGTAGAGCCTGACGTATACAAGAGGTATGCCGGATCGACTCCCTTACAGGTCGTTGGATAGGGGTTTGAACTGCCCTCCTTAAGTGGTTTGGTCAGATCCGAGATCAGCTGTATTCGGGAATTTGTTGATTCCGAAAAGAATTCTTTTGTGATGGATCCATCTACCAAAATGGCATTCGCGTTACTGTCTTCCTGTATCCACTGCGCCCGCTGCGCTGGTATTAGCGGATCGACGGGAATAAACACCATACCAGCACGCAACACACCAACCATCGCGGCAACCAGTTCCATCGAATGCGTAGCACACACGATAATCCTTGCGGATGGCCTCATCGCCATCATTTTCAGGTTGTCAGCAATCTGGGCCGACTTTACATCCAGCTCGCAATATTTGAGGAAATTACCGGCGTGCTCAATCGCCACATGCTGGGGGCTTGCCTTGAAGACTTCTTCGATCTTGTCGAGGATAGTCTCTGGAAAAGGTTTTGCATCTCCTTCGATAAAGTTTTCAGCCTGGCGAGCGATATCGGCTGGCGATGCCGTCGGAAGGCATCTTGTACTCCCCTGCCTGGAATCAAAAGTTGCTCTGATCATCGAAGCGAAGCCTTCTCCAAGACTTTTTGCCAGGTCAGCACTGGTGCGATCAGACTGAAAGATCAATTCCAGATAGTATCCTCCGTCCGCAACAGTAAAATTGCAGGTAAGTTCATATGCCGTATATCCCACCTGGGCCGGTAGCCAGCGTACTTTCGTTTCGGCCAGACCTTTAAGTTCACCAGGCTCATCAAAATTAAAAACGACTGATACTAACGGATCTTTTTCGAACGCTCGCGACCGACTACCTAAGATGTCCATTATTTCAGCGTAAGGTAACGCCTGATGCTCATAGGCCTCGAGAAGGGCTCGACGCACGCTAGTGATGTATTCGCTTAGATTATTTCCTTGATAGTTGTCGATAAGAATTGGAAGCAGATGGGTGCAGTAGCCCACTACTCCCATCGACTCCTTTGTTGGCCGACCGGCAACTGGAACCCCAACAGTGAGATCACTTTCACCGACCAACTTACCCAGCCAAAAACTGAAAAGCGCAAAAACGTACATAAACTCAGTGCATCCGACCTTCACAGCCTGGCTCTTTATTTTTTTTACCTCGGCCTCGGTAAATTTCTCGATAAAACGTCGAGCTATATAACTAGGCTGGGCCGGTACGGGCAAATCTGCTGGGACAGAAACAGCCGTTCGAGCATTAGCCAATTTCGTTGCCCAAAAGTCCTTTTCCGAAGAAAAGTCCTGAGATTCAATATGCTGGAGATACTCAGAAAACTGCATAGTATTACGCGTAGGGAAGCGATCTGATTGCTGGTATCGCTCAAGGATCTCTCTGAACAGGAGGTTTAAAGAGATGCCATCCAGCGCAAAGTGATGACCAACTAACCGCAAGACAGCTTTGTTATTTTCGATTATTGCCAGAAAACCAAAAAGCAAGGGGCCCCTGTTAAGGTCAAACTCAATATCCAATGGCTGGTCGCGCCACTTAACAAATTCATCATTATTGTCAGTATTCGAAAACTCGCCCACCGTCTCAAATTTTGGAGTCTCCCCTTTATTACTTAATTCACCGTTTTCTGCTCCCGGTACTAGCGTCAGCGCATCGTGCGCCGCCACTGTCTCCAAAAAAGCCGTTTTCAGCCGTTCCTGACATATTGGTCCTTTGAGCTCGATTGCCCCTCCTACTTGGTAAGCCTTACTACCCGTCGCACTAATTTTGGTAAGGGTTTGTAGTTGTCGTTGGGCCGTGCTCATAGTCATCGCTGAAGCCCGGCTGATCATTTGCCCATCTTTTGCGTTTTCTTTTCCCGTTTTTCTGAGAAAACCTCCATTTCTCAGTTCAGCCGCACTGTCGGAAACGCGATCGATTATTTCACTGATGTCCTGATCTGAATGCGCTGTTGACAAAAAGTAATTTCGCCACTCCCAGATAAACACGCCCTTTTCCATTAGATGATAAAAAAGGAGTTCGAGGTTCTCTTTAAATTCAAAGCGAAAGAGCGATCCAAAGTTGACCACTGAAATTGGCATCTGTTCGATTTCAAAAAACTGATTCAGTTGGGTTTTTAGGTATTCTGTTCTATTGTTCAAGTTCTCCTGCAACTTTGGACCACTCTTTTTTAGGTGCTCAAGGGTAGCAAGAGTCGTCGCCATTACCAGAGGATGCTGGCAAAATGTACCGCCGAAAATAATTCGCTCAACACCGGGGTAAGAGCTATCTCCGTACGACCACGCACCTCCATCGATTGGATCCATCAACCCGTTCCGTCCGGCGACTACGCCGATTGGCAGTCCACCACCGATCACTTTTCCATAGGTCGCGATATCGGCTTCAACCCCAAACCAGCCTTGCGCTCCTTGCTGATGAACCCGAAACCCAGTGATCATCTCATCAAATACCAGTAATGCTCCCACCTCGCGAGTGAGGGTGCGCAGTTCCTCTAAAAACTTTCGAGGTTGCAAATCAGGCCGTCGACTCTGGACTGGCTCCACCAGTACAGCAGCAATATCGCTGCCAAACTTACGGATCTCCTCCAGGCTGCCTTCCTCGCCGTATTCCAGAATAATGAGATCTTGAACGGCAGCGGTCGGAATGCCAGCTGAAGCGGGTCGAGTCGCATTCGATCCGGCCGTTGCATGGGCCACACCCATCACATTGTCGGCATGCCCATGATACGACCCCTGGAACATAACAATTTTTCCCCGCCCGGTCGCGGCGCGCGCCAGACGGATTGCGGCCATAACGGCCTCTGTTCCACTGTTGGTGAATGTAAATCGCTCCATGCCGGTAAGTTCCGCTAAAAGGGCAGCGACCTCAGTGACTTCCGGTGGCCGTGGCCCAAGTTCCATAGCATCGGGGAACCTTTTACGAATTACCTCATCAATGAAGTGTGGATGATGACCGAAGAGAGTTACCCCTTGACCCATGGTGATGTCTATGTATTCGTTCCCGTCTATATCCCAAATATGCGAACCTGATGCCCTTGCCCCTACGATGGGATAGAGCATTTCCTTTGTCGTAAAACGGAACCCCACAGACGCACGACTATCGGCCAAAGTTTTCCTTGATTTCGCTGCAAGATTCTTTGACTGGACAGTACGGCGGGTATAACGCTCGATCAGCGCCTCAAGATGCGCGTGCTGCTTTTCAGTCAAACCACGAGCTCTGATCTCAAGCGGCTGTAACAGCATTTGCGGTCGGACCGAACCATCACTCTGTGGCTCAGCTTTAGGAATGTCACTATCGAGAGATTGAGTGTGATTCACCTTTTCAACTGCAGTCGATCTGGTAGGCGATAGGTTGACTGTTACCGCCTGGGGATCCCCGGGCACCGTTTGAGCAAGAAAGGCAAGTTGTTTCTCGAGAAGGGTTGTAATGACTCGAGAGGCACCGTCAATCTGAGTACTCAAAAGTTCTTTTAGCTCTTCTGAAATGCCCACCCCATCTAGGGGCGGCAACGCAACACTAAACCCATCCTTCTTTTTATCGTTAGCCGTGGTTAAATCAAGAGATGACGACGGTCTCCCTGACTCCGGCGAGGGAGCAAGTATGCTTTTCTCAATGTGGTCAACGAGTGATTCCAGATTGGTCAGTTCCTCAAAAAACATCGGAAGTTTCAGCTGAAGACCCCATTTCTCCTCAACTGTCTTTTGAAGTTCCATGAGAACCAGTGAGTTGGCCCCCATCTCGAGGAAAGGTCTTGTCAACGCATCGTGCTCAGGCACATTGGGCAACACCTCCTCTATGAGAGCGCTTAGCTGATGAATAATTCTATTTCGCTCCTGCGAGCCCGGTTGACTTGTAATACTCATCGCCTCAAGTTACCTATAAGTGTGTGGTTACCATGGCTGAACGCGAGCGACACGTCCATGTCTCGAGCCTGGTGAATTTTCAAAGGGTGCCAAGTAAATCCACCCCTCTGCAAAGACGCCGCCCATGAATCCGCCAGTTAATCTGTCTACTTCCCGAATGTCCCGAAAGGACCAAGCGCGGGAAGAAATTGAATCTATTTCAGTATCCATTTTTGTAAGCAGGCCATGATAGACCTCCCCATCCAAACAGTGGGGGATGAAATAAACAGCTTCACCGACGGCTATAGCACCAAAAAATCCGCGGCTTTGAGGATGAAACACTTCTGCATCTACGAAGTGCCAGTCACTATTCGCTATGTCGCTGCCAGGGGAAGCATGACCAATAGCGACCAGACCCGATCGATCACGGCCATCAAAGTATGGTGCCAGGTATATCGAATCACCCAGTGATGTGCCGCCGACAAACCCGCGCGCGCGCGGATTAATTCCTTCTAGATCAATAAAGCTCCATGAATCAGGGTCAGCAAATAGTCCCGAAGTTTGATATTGAACTAAATTGCCATGAAAAGCTCGGTCTTCCCTTGCGTAGGGTACAAAAATTATAGAGCCCTTATGAAAGATTGCGCCATGAAACCCTCGTAAAGACGACCCAAGTTCAGACACGTCAAAAAATTCCCAGGACCCTGGCTCGGAAAATCCACCCGCTACGTCATATCTCGTAACCAGTCCACTATAGTCGTCTAAGGCGGTGCGGTAGGGAGCAAAGTAAAGATGCTTCCCATCGAAGGCTCCACTAACGAAACCCCTACTGCCACCGTCAAACTGTTGTGTATCTTGGAAATCCCAAGAACTAGGATCTGTGAATGCGTTGGTAGTATCGTACCTTGAAACGACCCCGTGAAAATCACGATTGCAGTGCGGAATTAAATACAAGAATCGGCCATCAAAAAGAGCGCCAATATACCCCCCACTTCGGCGATCTAGTGTTTCTGTATCGAAAAAACTCCAGCTCTGTGGGTCGCAAAAGTCCTTCTTGAGATCAAACCGTACAACTTCACCAAAGAAACTATCATTGTTTAGGGGTATGAAATAAAGATAGTTGCCGTCGGAAACCGCGGACGAATAACCACGAGCGCCGTTCTTAAGTCCCTCAAGATCGAAAACCTCAATCGACATTCTTAAGCCACCTTTTTAGAGCGTGACAGCTTGTCCGAGGGGTACGGAAACCGGGAGCGCAAGGTTAGAAATATCCAATTCCAGATAACTGGGTGGCGGGTTCACATCATGGAGATCATTTTCCAAGGTAAGAAGGCTGCCCTCCCGGGAAACCTCGACAAAACGGCTGAACTTATATGTCATGTACATCATCCGATTGCGATCGGTTTCAACGAACCCTGCCTGAAGACGAACTCCTGCCTGTTTTGCATAACCCCGTATTAAATTTATCAGCACATTCCCAATTCCACGGGCCATGACACGACAGGACATTAAAAGGAGCTTTATTTGCCAGACCTCGTCCGTAAATTCAATCAAGACCAGGCCGATCTTTCCATAACTACCATAACGGTCCTCGAGACCCGCTATCCAGAAGAGATGGTTACTTGAATCTAAAAGTTGACTTAATTCCTCGTAAGAAAAAGTCAGGCCGGTGGTATTCAACTGATTGGTTCGAACGGTAAGCTCTTCTGCCCTCTGGAGATCACCAACGGTCGCACTAGCAACCCGCAAACGCATTTGAAGTGAGGCCAGAAACTTCTCTTTCGGACCCTCAAATCTTTCTTCGTTTTCGTTCCTCTTCGCATCACTCATGTACATCTGGCGACGCGTCGCAGAGTCTTGGGTAATAAAGCGCGGACGAATTGCTCTCAGGCTTTCAATAGACCTTTTGTCACGTGAATCCACGCACGTAACATCCGGGCAGTTAAATTTCACCTCATCTCTTTCGAATGCCTGATCATCAACAAACGCGAGTGCATCCAAGCCGATATTCAGCTTCTCAGCGATAACACCCAGGGCATCAGATTTAGCACCCCACCCAATCTGGGGATACAAAAAATATTCTGCAAGCCCCGACGCTTTCAAACGTTCCATCGCCATTTCAAAAGAATTACGGCTAGCGATTGAATGCAATATGCCCACTTGATCCAATTCAATAATTACCGCCCTTATTTCAAGCCTAACTGCGACGCTTGAATCCTCCAGTAGGGTTCCATCCCAGACCGTATCATCCAGGTCCCACACCACACACTTCACCAAGTTCTTCAACCTAAATTTCTCCGTATTGGGAACCAAACCACTTCGCTTGAAGCCTTTGGTTTTTCGAATCCGTCTTGGACGTCTATTTGACGTTGGCGCGGGAATTCTTCCGATATTGCATAGTCGCATGGCGCGAAATGATTATCTGTTGAATCTGATTAGATCCTTCAATGATCTCCATGACCTTTGCATCACGGAAAAAACGTTCAACGTGTCCGCTGCTTGAGCAGCCGAGGCCACCGAGAATCTGGACCGCATCACGGGACGCACTTGCGGCATGTTGAGACGCGAAATACTTTGCAATGGAGGTCTCCATGATGACTTGGGGATCCTGCTTTTGTTTCAAGTCGGCCGCCTGAAGACACAATCCCCGAGCTGCTCGATTGCCCACAAGCATGTTCGCTAGCATTTGCTGGATCAATTGGTGCTCACTCAGCGTCTTCCCGAACTGCTTGCGTTCTAAAGAATGCTGCATCGCAATCTGTAGACATCCTTCTGCCAGACCAACACAACCCCACGCAATACAAAATCGTCCATGATCCAAGGCAGTGCCAGCTACATGGGAAAATCCGAAACCTGGCTGCCCCAACATGCATTCAATCGGAACCTCGCAATCGTCGAACTGCAAATCTGCCAGTTCCGCCGCCCGAAACCCCAGCATATCCTTGACTGGCCGAATTTGCAGGCCACTAGTGTTACGCGGTACTAGAAAAGCGGTCGGCTTGTCCTCTAGGCGTGCAACAACCACAAAGAGATCCGCGATCTGGCCATAAGTAATCCACTGTTTCTGGCCATTGATTCTTATATTAGTTCCCGACTGTACGGCCTGACACTGGATACTTCCAGCGTCGCTACCGACCTCAGGTTCTGTAAGTGCAAATGCCCCTAGTGTTTGGCCAGATGCCAAGCCTGGCAATAGCCGAGTTTTCTGCTCCGAAGTCCCCCACCGGGCCACAGACTGAATCGCCATTCCATGCACCGTCGGCAGGCCTAGCAACGAACTGCTGGCCGACCCAATCTCTTCGCAGAAGGCCCCCCAAAGGAATGGATCCATATCCTGCCCGCCGTACTCCCTCGGTGCGAGCGCACCCAACCAGCCTTTGCCCGCCAATTCGGCTATCACCCCCCTGTCCATTGTTTGACTCTCGTCCCAAGCGACTGCATTTGGCCTGACATTAATGCGGACAAAATCCCGAAATTGATCGACGACTGCTTTTTGTCCGTCATCTAGTGGATCAAACACTCGATTCCCCATTTTTCCGTTCAATGAATCCCGCGATCGCCTCTAGCGATTTGAAATTATCGAAATCAAGATCCTCATTGGAGATGGACAGCCCATATTCGGACTCAATGTGGAGGACCAACTGCATAGCAAATAACGAGTTTACCAAGCCCGATCCAAACAAATCTTGATCGACCGGCACATCGGGATCTGAAACAAACTGACCTAG
The DNA here is from genome assembly GCA_012959985.1 of Verrucomicrobiales bacterium. Classification (GTDB taxonomy): domain Bacteria; phylum Verrucomicrobiota; class Verrucomicrobiia; order Limisphaerales; family DUCD01; genus DUCD01. Next base: position 8,180 of record DUCD01000036.1, read on the forward strand.
AAACCCCCTTATATCGGAAACAACGTTCTCTTGATTTATCAATTTACTTTTCTACCATAGTTATAAAAACCTGAATTGCTCTTTCTTCCTAGAAGACCCGCATCAACCATTCGTTTCAATAAGGGGGCAGGCCGATACTTACTATCAGCAAATGATTCGTGCAACACTTCTATTGAATAAAGGATTGTGTCTAAGCCAATAAGATCCGCGGTTTCAAGCGGGCCCATCTTATGGCCAAAGCAACTCTTAAATATCTCGTCCACATCCTCGGCAGTTGACACCCCATCTTGCAAGACCAGCACTGCCTCGTTGATAGTCAGCATGAGCACCCGATTAGATACAAACCCGGGAGAATCGTTAACCAAAATACCGTGTTTTCCGAGTTGTGCGAGAAACTCCCGGGCCGTAGAGATAGTCTCTTCCGTTGTCCAGTGGCCCCGAATCATTTCTACCGTTTTTTTCATAGGGACTGGATTCATGAAGTGTATTCCCAGTAATCGCTTTGGCGCTGGAATTAGTGAGCCCAGTCTTGTAATCGAGAAACAAGAGGTATTCGCTGCGATCACAGTTGTGGCCGCCAGATTTTCCCCCACGCATCGATAGACCTCTTTTTTAATTTCAATTTTCTCGGTGGCGTTCTCCACAAGAAAATCCACTTCACTTATTTCGGCGTAATCTGTAGTGAACCGGATTTTCTCGATAATCTCCTCCGGTGGGCTGGCAGCACTCGACCCTGATTCCTTATTAAACATGCCTTTAAATCTCAGACTTTGCTGAATACCGGTTTTGCAGGACTTTAGAATTTCCTCGCTAATGTCAACCAGTACGACCTCCAACCCTTCTGCTGCCGCATTCTCTGCGAGACCGGCACCCATAACTCCAGCCCCGATCACACCTAATCTTTCTATTCGACTCATGACCTAACGCCCCCTGGTACGCTGTTATGGCCGAGAAGATGTAAAACACCACGGCTATCGAGAAATACCCTCTCGTCGCTCAAGTTTTCCCACTTTCCACTAATTGTGCTCAGCATATTGTGAATTCCTGTCTTATTGTAAAGTGGGTTCTGCATCGCAAAACTACCTAAACTTCTACCCGGGCCTACCTCAAGCAGATCCATGTCACCTGACTGCAAAAGAAAGCTGAGACCTTCATGGAATCGAACGGTGGAGCAGGTGTGCTTCGACCAATAATCAGGTCTGGTTGCTTCGGATTCTCGAAGAGGCTTTCCGGTCAGGTTTGAAATGATAGGAACAGATGGCTTCTTAAGTTTAACTAAATTTAAATGTCGCTCAAGACGCTCAGATACTGGTGAGAGCATAGGGGAGTGATAAGCGTGGGAACCTGGCAAGGCACGAGCCACAATACCTTTCGCCTTTAAACTTAACTGCACTTCCCCTAACGACGTTGGCGTTCCTGCCAGAATTGTCTGTTTTGGACTGCTTGTTATCGCAACATACACCGAATCCCCAAGCAGTGATTGGCAGTCTTTTTCACTCAACGGTACAGCCATCAACCCGCCTCGGGGCATTTCCGCAATTAATTTGGCACGCGTTGCAACTATGGCGAGCGCATCGGGCAAGGAAAATACACCGGCAAGGCACGCGGCTACATATTCGCCAACGCTGTAGCCAATTAGCGCATCAGGTTTCAGGCCAACTTGCTGCCACATAGTAGCGAGGGAATAAACAAACGCAAACATTAAGGGCTGAACAATCTCTGTTGCCTCCAAACCCTCGACCTCCGGCCGCGTAGACTCCGAGCTCCCGCGTCGCAACATCGCGCGAAAGTCGGGCGCACTTGAGGAGTTGCTGGTAGATCCTTCCGCCTCCTCACGGAATAGGTCTTGACGAATGTCCCGGGCCAGAAGCGATTGAAGGTGCTCGGCGCAAAGGTCAAACGCCCGCCTAAAGTCCGTTTGGCTGCGATAAAGATCGCGACCCATATTCAGATGCTGATCTCCGACTCCCGCAAGCATCATGGTCAAAGAGGCCCTTGGTTTCAGGTTCAGCACTCGGGGCGCCGGTTTTCGATCCTTAACCTCCGCTTGGGGTGTTTGGGGCTTCTCATGATTCCAGACAAGAACCGTGCCGAGGGTGTCCCCAAAGCTGGTTCCGGACCCTTCAGCCTCCGCTGGCACGAGAACGGATCTCGAGGAATTTTCAGGAGGGTTAGCGATCTTTTTAGCCAGAAGATTGTGGTCGGATGCGGTCACTACTCTAAGTCGCCAATCTCCACAGGCGATCTCAGATGGGTATTCGTTCACTCCTTCGCTCTTTAGTCTTGTTTTTGCATAATTGCCTAGTTGAGATTGGGCAAGTGAGAGAGTCTTCTCGGTAAGATCAGCCCATTGTTCAGAGAAAATGTGTTTTACATCCAGGTTTCCTGCCACAGACTTATCTGAGTCCTGAGGCGTTCGTGAGCGCTTCTCAGATAGCTGATTTAAATCCACCCAATATGATTCTCGGCTGAATGGATATAGTGGCAAGCGAACTCGAGACGGGTTCGATACCTGTATCTTCGACCAAGATAGTTCAAAACCCTTCTCGTATAAATTCGTGAGCGATGTCGACAGACTCACCCAAGGGTCTGGCCCTGACGGCGCGGAAATCACGTTGATATTTTCAAAATATTCTGAAAGTTCTCCGTCGCCAGAAAGCATCACCACGTTCTCAACTCCCTGACTTTTGAGTTGTTCCGCCAAGGTCAGTCCCCTGGTATTAAGTTGACTCGGCTCTGGGCAATACTGCTCCCATGCCAGCACTAACTCTGAATCGATCAACGCATCGGGTGCCTGGTTATTGGATGCCTTCCCGTGCAACCTAACAATTTCGTTAAGGGGTAGGCTTTCGAGAATCACCGACGCTATCGCTCGGGCAGGTGCTGATGCAACACACAGATCAGGATTAATGCCCCAGCTTTTCCAAAGAGCAGCCAGGGCGTACCAAGAAACTAAATCAGCCTGTCGTCCAAGACAGGTCTTCGGATCACCCACCGCCTCTGATGCGTCAAAGCCAATCGCTTCACAACACTGATTCCAGGAATCCCGGTATTGGCCATGATATTGATACAGATGCTGGGAAAATTCGGGTTCGCCGGTAAGCACAAATGCAGTGGATTTCGGTTTCCGAGGCGCGACGCACTCGGGGGTGAGGCCCCAGGTTGCACATTTTTCCAATTGCACTAAGGCACCACTCTTATCCACCGCCATAATCAAGCGACGAATTTCCAAATGATCTCGGGCCAGATTGTTCGTCTCGCAATACCTGCGGAAAGGCTCCCCATCATCTATAACGTTGATTAACTCCGAATGCTTATCCACTAACAAACCAAAAGCACGAGGATCTCTTGCGGAAATCGCGAGAAAGGCGGGCTGATTCTGTGTTAAGTCTTTAGAGCACGAGGCAGTTGCCGTGGCTCGCTTAAACAGAGCGTGAGCATTTGTGCCACTCAGACCAAAGCTGCTAACACCCACTACTGGCGTTTTGCCTCCAGATGAAAATTTTGCGATTGAGGTCGGAACCTCGACGTTAAATCCATCCCATGGAATTTTAGAATTTGGGCGGCGAAAATGAATTTGTGGAAAAACCTGGTCCGTCTCAAGCATCAGTACAGACTTGATAATTGAAGCCATTCCGGCAGCAGCACTAAGATGACCAATGTTGCTTTTCACTGAACCGATGAGTAAAGGTCGGTCTATATCTCGCGAAGCAAACACATTACGTAACGCCCCAATTTCGATAGGGTCCCCGAGTGGGGTCCCCGTGCCATGCGTCTCGATATAACCAATCATATTAGGCGATACCTGCGACCGTTCGAGCAATCCGCGGATAAGGTCTTCCTGCGCTTTCTGACTGGGAACCGTTAGGCCGCTTGCCGGGCCATCATGATTAACCCCGCAATTTAACACCATAGCCCGAGGTGGGCTTCCACCAATCGAATCGTCAGATTCTCGACGTAAAACAAGCACACCCACACCCTCGCCGAGGATAAAACCGTCTGAATCTGCATCGAACGCACGACATCGGCCGGTTGGGGAGAAGCTTTGGGTCCTGGAAAGAAAGATCTGCATTGGCGGTGTTAAGTTAAGTTGCGTTCCAATTACCACAGCAAGGTCACATTCACGGGCGCGGAGAGCGCCACAAGCCTGGTGCAGCGCTACGAGCGAAGATGAACAAGCGGTATCAACGGCCACCGCCGGACCATTAAAACCAAACTGAAAAGCTATACGGCCAGCGGTGAAGCAAAAGCCATTCCCCGTCCCGGAAAAAGCCCTAATTTCATTTCTTGGCCCAGCAAGCTGGGCAACCCCGTAATCGTTTTGCGTCACTCCTACAAAGACACCGGTTTGTGAACCACGCAGCCCACTCGGCCTTAGCCCGCTATCTTCCAGTGCATGCCAGACGAGTTCGAGACTCAGGCGGTGCTGCGGGTCCATCAATCGCGCTTCAAGCGGAGAGAGCCCGAAAAAACGTGCATCAAACTTGTCGACATCACTAATAAATCCACCATAACGGGTATTTATCTTGCCAGCTGCGTTTGGATTCGTATCATAAAGTTCGTCAAGATCCCATCGCTCTTTGGGTGCTTCTGTGATGGCATCGGTACCATCGCACAGAAGTTGGTAATAGTCTTCAACAGACGGTGCGCCGGGGAAACGGCATGACATACCGACTATCGCGATCGGTTCAGTTTTTGCATGCTCAAGCGCTCGAATTCGTTTTTCTGCATTCCGCAGCGCAAGTGCAGCCTTCTGCAGAGGCGAGAGCCCCTCACGTTTTTCGGATATTTTTTCTACTGCAGAAACGTTGGGAGTCATCGCTGGATATTGCCTTATTACTTTAAAAAATTGCTTCAGCGACTTGTCGCACTCACCCGTCAAGGTGGCTGTCAAAATAATCAGACAGTTCCGCGTCTGTCATGTTTGTAATATCGTCTTGGTCGAACATTGATTCACGCTGAGCATCGCCGGACACGATCTTTTCATCACCACTCTTTTGTTTTAACTCAGAATCCAGACCATGATCTACTCTCACAAGTGTCACAAGGTAACTGGAAAGGGAGCGGATAGTAGGGTACTTAAAGGTGCTGGTGGAGTCGAGTGGCAACAATAACTCTTTTTCGATCGCCTCTCGAAGCTCGACGGATGTTAGTGAATCCAATCCGAGATCAAAGAACCCGAGGTCCACATCAACTCGGTCTTGGTCATTAATGCCAAGAACAGGTGCGACGAGTTCAGTTAATTTTCGAATCATAAGATTTTCCGCCTGACGGGAGGGGAGGCGCTGAATGCTTTCGGCTAGGCTGGAGTCAAACCGGTCCGAAACAGTAAAGGCCGCCTCCTCCGATTGCGAAAGATCTCCACCTCTAGCTGATGCTTCACTAACTGCAATCTCATCCAAAAATCTCCGGTGTGGCCAATGAGCAATAAACCTCCCCCAATCGACATTGATAATCGAGATGCAATTAGGGCTAAGCCCCAGCAGTCTTTCTAGAACATCAACCCCTTCAGAGGGTTTGAAGGGTGTTATGCCTAGTCTCAACAGGCCTTCTTGCGTGTCTCTTTCAGAAGCTGCGCCGACCTGATCCCACGGGCCCCATTGAATATGTGTCAACGGCTCGCCAATCGCTGATTTGTAATAAAACATTCCATCCAAGAACGCGTTGGCTGCCGCATGGCTTGCTTGCCCCTTGGGAGAAAAGATGCTGGCGATCGAGCCAAAGGTCACAAAAAAGTCAAGCTTAGCCTTAGATACCAGTTGATCAAGATTCCAAACGCCCCTTATCTTCGGGCTAAGTGTTGCTTCAAATGTGGCCCAGTCCGCATCACAGAGTAGCTGATCATTCAGAACCCCTGCCGCATGCACGACACCTGAAAGGCGGGAAACGGTGTCCAACGGAATTACCGTTCGCAATGAATCCAGATCGGTCACATCGACTCGTCGGTATTCGACAGCCGCAGAAGAGGTGCTACATTGCGAAAGCCAGTGGCGCTCTTCCTCATTTGGGTCTGAGCGACACAATATGCAGAGCGGTTGCTTTCGTCAAAAGCCACTCTGTAACGGAACGACCTAACCCGCCGAGCCCCCCAGTAATAAGATAAACGCCTTTCTCGTGGATGGGGAGCACAGAAGTTTCTGAATCGCGACTAAACCGACCTAGACGGGGTTCCAAGATTGCGCCGTCGGAGCGTATCCAAGCTTGTTCCAACTGCTCTAGACCCAGAACAATGCGCCTCAACGACTCCTTCATACCTATCGAAGGTTCGCTTATTCCGGCTGGATCGAGATCAATACATTGGACTGATAACAATGGATGCTCTATCTCGGCAGTTCGCGCCATCGCCAGGACTGCCTGATTCAGTCGGTTGATTGCAGTGTCGTTCGTCCCACCGGCAGAGACTGCGGCGACAGTAATAACGGTTAACTGGATTGGGCTTTCTTTCGTTGCTGCACCAATTTGCTGTAGCGTGCTCAGCATTGTCTTAGTATTGGCAAGCACCTGAGTGGCTGGGTCCGGTTTGCCCGACGCCGATAGTTCAATTTGGTCCGGTATTACAATAATTTTTCTCGGTGAAGGCGTAGCACATTGCTCCCAAGCAAGTAACGCGCTTTCAACCAATACTGGCGCCACATACTGAAATACTCCTGGTTCGGTTCCAGTGATAGCCTCCATTTGTTCTATGCTTTCCCGTTCAGCCGCGATCACTAAGATGTGCTCTGAGGGGCTCACCAACCCTGAAATAGACTGATCCTTCTGGGCTAACAGGATGGTTTGATTTGCGATGTTCAAAGTCCCGCCGTCCCCCACTACTTGCTTGACCCGGTCGAATCCGGCGGCCTTCAGGGCCTCGTACCATTCCGGAGCGTTGAGTAACGGCGTGCTTCGCCCAAGCCTTTCATCTGAGAAACTCCACCAACCAGTTATGTTTCCGAATACGAGTTCAAGCCAATCCTGGCCTGGCTGGGCCTCCAAGAGAACTAGCACACCCCCGGGAGCGAGAAGGGATTGGATATTTTTTAGGCTTGCCTGCACCGATTCGGTGGCGTGAACTACGTTGGCCGCAATGACAATATCGAACTCGCCGGCAGCTGCATCGAACTCTTCAGGACGAGCGCTGATATCTAAAATGCGGGTTGAAAATCCATCTTGCGAACGAAACCGTTCTTCAGCCTGTCGGGTGAACAACAGCGAAATATCGGAAAAACAATATTCGGCGTGGTTGCCATTAAGACCCTCCAATGCGCTTGCCGTGGTCGCACCGGTGCCGGCTCCCACTTCAAGTACACGTAATTTCCCACTCGTTTGCGTTATCTCGATGATCTCTGCCATCAATCGACACACGACCTGATTTAACGCCTTGGCTGCGGGAGACTCTTGATAAAACCTGAGACCATCAGACAAATCTCCTTTTGGAAAGAGCAGATCCAAAGGGTTTACTTTGGCAAGCAGGATCTCGCTCAACTGCGACCCAAAGCGGGCAACAATGTCAATCTCCGGGCAAACAAATGAAGTTCCATCTGACAACTCCCTTGCCTCCCCCGAGAGCTTCGTCAACTCGCCCTTAATCGCATCGGCTTTGCCGGTTTTATTCTGATCTGCAGCCAATACGGAATTGGCAAAAGCCTCTTGTTTCAAGAGCATTTGGAGGCACCGGTTGAACTGCTGTCGTTGCTCTTGGGGTAATTGGGCGCATGGTTGAATATCCGAAAGGGTCGCCCCAGAGAAATCGCTGGAAAAATCAGCCAAGCTCATAATCGCAACAACTGCATAACGCCTGGCTAGTACATCCAGACTTGGCAGCAAACTGGCGTAATGGTCGGCAATCTCGGCAAACTTTCGCGCCTCTCGCTCACCTAGTCCAGAAAGCACATCCAAATTAAGCAGCTTGTCCAATCGAATTCTTGGGGGGCGTGTCTCTATCCAAGTTGTGCCATAACACCATGCTGAGGGATTGTGATGCTGACGCATTTTAGTTAGATCAGCACGGGTAAAAACCAAATCCACAATTCTCGCTGCACATCGGCCACCACTGAAGATATCTACCGAAGCGATCAACTCACGATCCCCCAACTGGAGCGCGCTGTTTAATTTGACGCGTACGGTATCCGGGCTCATTCCCATCCCGGTAAATTCTATTCGTCTTGCTGCGACAGGCAGGAAAGCCATCTCTTGATGACGCAACGCTACCGCTGCGACCTGGATCGCTGCATCCAACGAAGCCGGATGTATTAAGAATTCCGCGGGTTCGTTAGCAGACTCTTGCGTATGCAATTTGGCGATGACTTCATTAGGCATCTCCCAAATCTGTTTAATTGCGCGGAATTCCTCGTCATGCAATACGCCGGCCAGGCGCATTCGGTTGTAAAATTGATCCGGATCAATGGCTTTTGCGTCTGACCGATCTGACAAATCGGGGTTCGGGGTTTCCTCGAGACTAGAGTCAAGCAGACTGGCGGAAGCATGCAGCCGCCAACCCGTGGTTATCGAGTGACTGTAGACCCTGACAGCCTCTTTTGACCCGCTAACAAGCCCTATCACTGTTTGAAGTTCAACGGCCTCTTTGAGGGGAACCTCCAACGCCTGTGAAATATGAAAATCTCCAATGCTCAGGGGGCACCCGACAACTTGAGAAGCAGCCATCATGATCTCAAGAAATGCAGCTGCAGGCAGGATAGGCACCCCGAAAACCTGGTGGTGGGCAAGCCATGGCATCTCCGAAACACTCAACGACCGAGAAAAAACACGGGTCTTTGGGTCGAGCGCCGGCGACAGAAGTTCCATACCAAGTAAAGGGTGAACCCCGTCTTCATTGACGGTCTTTCGGTCCGTCTTGGCAATCCAGTAGGTTTGCCGTTGGAACGGATAATTTGGTAACAGTCTCTTGGCAGATAGTGGGCCGGGGCATATCGTTGACCAGTCAAAATCGACGCCGGCGCAAAAAAGACTCCCTACTGCGTTGAATATCTCTTCTGTCTCTGGGCGTTTGGGATGCAGACTGCACGCCCAGACAGAGTCACCCGCTCTATCGTGCACTGCAGTGATCTCTTTACCATGGGTTATCAAAACGGGACGCGGCCCAATTTCCAAAAATATTGCGGGAGTCTGCTGCAGAAGTGTCGACATGCACAGGTCGAACCTTACGGGAGCTGTGAGCTGTTTGACCCAATAGGCTGCATTTGGCTGATCCTGACCCGCCCAGTCGCCAGACACATTCAGCGCTATTGGGATGTGGGGAGCTCGAAACTCCTGAGTCGAAAGAAAGGTTTTAAAGGGCTCAACGGCCGGAAGCATAGCGGTTGTATGGAAGGCCCGGTCGACCGGCAACAATCTGTGGCCGATCTCCTGGGCTGTTAACTCCTGGGCGAAAGCGTCAATCGAATCCACCGGACCACCGAAGACGAGCCTTTCTGGCCCGTTTACGGCAGATAGCTCGATATCGGCATGGTTTTCCAACATCGGGTCGAGAAATTCGTAGGCAGACCGTACCGCAATCATTGCCCCAGGTGGGCAGGCTTCCTGCATCAACCGCCCTCGTTCTATAACGATTCCCAAAGCCTCGTGCAAATCGAAGACACCTGCGATGCCTGCGGCTGCAAATTCACCGACACTATGACCCAGAACTTGCGATGGACGAAGGCCGAAGTGTTCCCATAACCTGAATAAACTAACTTGCAATGCAAACAAGATCGGCTGCGCGATTGAGGTATCTCTTAAGAAATTTGGTGGCTGTTTGTCATTAGCTTCACGAAGCTGAGCAATAATGCTCCAACCCGTAATCGCTTTTCCCACCTCGTCTAACTCTTGAAGAGAAGATCTAAAAGTCTCGAACCGGTTATAAAGGGACAAGCCCATTCCCGGATACTGAGAACCTTGTCCAGTAAAAAGGTAGTTTATGTTCGTGAATCCTGCTTCGATTACACGGCCGCTATGTCCAGCCCGGTTTGTCGAAAATGGCGTGCGGTCATTCTCCTTCCGCCAGTTTAGTGCCCGCCGAAATCTGAGATGACTGCGACCCCGCGCCAAGGTAGCAAGCATTCTTTTCTTATTTTCAAAAGTGGCCCGATCGAAATGCACTCCGAGCTTACTCTCCAGTTCGACAAGGGCCGCCTCGCTCTGAGCTGAGAGAAGAATAACCCCCGAGTCCGATAAAGCGTCGATGGGAGCCGGATCATTATTCTGTGGTGGCGGCGACACCACTACGTGGGCGTTGGTACCACAGAAACTGAAGGAGCTCACGCCCGCATGCGGCTGCATAGAGTTCCAAGATCGGGTAACTTCGGGGATCGAAAGCATTGACGCGAAATCCCAGTCAATCTTGTCACTCGGTGTTTCAAAATTGCACTGCTTTGGAATTCCCTGATTTGCGACCATCAGGATTACCTTGATTAGTCCCGCAACTCCTGCAGCTGATTCAAGATGGCCCACATTCGCTTTAACTGAACCCACAAAAAGCGGAGTCTCGCGCTTTTTAAAGGTGCGGGCTAACGCGGCAACTTCAATCGGATCTCCTAATGGCGTGCCTGTCCCATGCGCCTCGATATAACCAATTTCCTCAGGATCGATCCTGGATTGAGCGAGTGCCGATTTGATTACTCGCTCTTGGGCAGGCCCATTTGGCACTGTGATCCCTCCACTTGGGCCGTCCTGATTGACCGCGCTACCGGAAATCATTGCGAGTATATGATCCTGATCTTCAAGGGCCGCCGAGAGACGCTTAAGCAAGACTACTCCACAGCCCTCACCCCTCCCATACCCATCCGCCCTGGCATCAAACGTTTTGCAACGACCATCGCGGGACAGCATACGTGCCTGACTAAAGTTGATGTGGGTCTGTGGGCCGAAAAACAGATTTACGCCCGCACTGAGAGCCATGTCGCATTCCCCGGCTCGGATCGCTTGACAGGCCAGATGGGTGCTCACCAACGATGAAGAGCAGGCGGTGTCAATACTCATACTCGGGCCGCAGAAGCCAAACGTATAAGACAAACGTCCCGCAGCCGCACAGAGCATCCCACCGATACCCGAGTGCTGTGTAATATCTTTAAGGTCGGAAGGCCATAACAAGCGGGCTCCGTATTCGAAATTGGAGATTCCGACGTACACCCCAACACGCCCCCCTTCTAATGAAGAAGGGGCAATCGAAGCATTTTCAAACGTCTCCCAAGCAACCTCAAGTAATATCCTGTGTTGCGGATCGATACTCGCAGCCTCTTTCGGCGAAATGCCAAAAAACCCCGAGTCAAAGTCTTTAACATCTGAGAGAAAACCGGCGCGGTCGGTCGTCATCTTTCCCCGAATTCCTGCTCGAGGATCGAAATATTTAGCCGAATCCCAGCGGTCGGGCGGGATTGGCACGATACCATCGCTGCCTTGCTTTAAAAAGTCCCAGTATTGATCTGGAGTTCGAACGTCACCGGGAAATCGGCATCCGACTCCGATGACAGCGACCGGTTCGACAGACTCGTCTTTGAGGCTCTCTACCTGCCGCCTCAGACCTTCAATTTCTTCGATTGCACTGGCGACAACCTGTGGATCAACACCCATGGAAGTTGTTTTCCGGCCTAATTGAGGCTCGCCTTGAGTTGCTCAAGGGCCGCCGTAAGTTTAGATGTGTCAATCTTTTCCCCAAGATTGCTATCCTCTTTTTTCTTTTGACTTGCTTTGGCAACATCTTCATTGACATAGTGATCCAAAATGTGGACTGCAAGCTTTTCAAGCGTGGGGTAATCAAATAGCAGAGTCGATTCGAGCTTAGTCGAAAGATCCAATTGCAGCGCGCTACGCAGTTGCATAGCGGTCAACGAATCTATTCCAAGATCAAATAATCGAGCTCGAGGGCTAATCGATTCCCGGTCAAGATGCAGTGCACCCGCGACCATTTCGGTAAGTTTTTTGAGGAGCAAACCCCGACGCTGAGCTTTCGGTCGTTGCTGCAATTGAGTCCGCAACGCCCCACCGGTTGTTGTATCCGGCGAACCTTGGACAAGGCGGCCGAATACCCCTCCTTTATCAGGCCATCGGGCCCAATCAACTGTAGCAACAACGCAGTGTCCCCCGGAATCCAACTCAATGTCTCCGAGAACAGCAAGAGCCGCCTCGGGAGCCAAAAAGCCAACACCACCGTCCATCAATGTTGCTCTTAAATTCGGTGGAATTCGATCCGCCATTCCCGGCCCGTCCCAGGGACCCCAATTGATTGAGAAAACGTTGCTTTTGCCCGAGGCAGCCAACCCGTCAAGAAAGGCATTCGCCGCCGCGTAGTTTGACTGACCTGGGCTTCCGATCAAAGAAGCGAGGGAAGAAAACATCACCAGTGGGACGTCGGGCATTCTCGAAATATACTTAACTAAGTTAACGGCTACGTCGACCTTAGCGGGAAACGGGCTGAAGAACTCACTCCATGCCATGGTTTCGATATTCTGATCCGATAAAGTTCCAGCAAGATGCAAGACTCCGCCAAGTGGGCGCTCAACGGTATCGAGTTGTAGGGTTGACACATCAAAATCAACGTTTTCTGGGAAAATTAGGTTATGGATCTTCAACCGCCTTTCTCCGAAACTCGTCAGGAACTTAACCGCGGGAGAATCGGCATGAGGGCGTCTCCCAACCATTACCAACTCCTGTGCGCCCTGATTTACGAGCCATTTCACCACTGAGGCTCCTAGCCCCCCATGCGCACCAACCACCATGTACGCCCGATCGGGTCTAATCAAAAGGCCGCGGCCCTCAGGGCGTGACACCGCAGTAAGCCGAGGAGTCAAAACCTTGGCCCCTCGTATGCCAATCTGGCGTTCCGTTGCTGAGTACAGGAACGCGGAAGAAATCGCCTCTACTGGATAAGACTCGCTGCCCCCTTCCAAATCTACGATCTGTATCGGGAAGTCAGGAAGCTCTCGGACAATAGTGCGCACCAAGCCCCATGCCGACGATTGGTGAGGATGCAATACCAGATCTTTTGGGTTCGTGCTCACGGCCCCCTGGGTAAGGACATAGTACGATGAATTACTGGATCGAGCCCGCAACGCTTGTACAGTTGCCAGAATGCTTCCGCAGATAACACGCTGAGCTTTTTCGGTTCCCCTTTCGATGCCGTTGATAACGCCAAGAGGCCAACAGTTGACGATTCCGGCCCAGCTCTGTGCATGTGACGGCAAGTTTCGCCAAAGTGACTTTTTGACAACCTGATCGACACTTCCTGATCCTTGGTTTTCTGAGTCAACTTGATCAAGAGGTTCACAATGAACCACGTTCCCCTTTTCTCGGAGAAACTCCGCGATCGACTCACCCACGCCGAAAGGGTCGGTAAATACAAGCCACGCGCCATTCGGCAATGATTTGGTAGCGGTCCCGATTTCGGGCCATTCCATTCTCAGAAAATCTTCGCCACTGACGAGTTCCTCGCCCAGTAACGCTTCCCTAGTGGTGCGTCGTGCCTTGATTCCTTGCAGAACCAATATCGCGCCTCCATCTTGATCCTTAATTATAATTTTACCGCCCAACTCCCCGGCTTCAAGGTCCACATGAGTTAGAGCGATGTCTGCACCAAAGGGTCCAGCCGAAGAGGTCTTACGATGCTCGATGCTGTCAAAGCCGACAGGTACGAAAGTCTCGTTTTCTGGCGCTCCTGAGAGAAAAACAAATATGCCAAAACATGAATCGACTAGGCCAGGAGGCAATAACCAGTGCGGGACTTCTCCCACGATTTCTGGTCGTTGCAACACGGCCCGGGCCTGCCATGTTCCCACTTCAACCTCTTTCAACCAGTGGTAACTTGGTCCGACGTCTATCTTTCTTGCCCGCTGCGCTAAATAGATTGCGTCTGGCGACACAGGCTCCAGGAACATTTGACCATCAGCGCCTAATACTGGTTGTCGAATACTCCGCTGGAAATCCTCAAGCTCCCCACTGACGTGTTGGCGCTCTGGCGAATCTGTATCAACAAAGCTGATAAGTTGAAAGCGCCGACTTTCTGCGCCTTCCTTCTCGAACCCGACTTGAATGTGCCGGTTCGCATCCCCGGGCAGGCTCATTGCAAGGGGAAAGTTAACGTTACTCAACTTGAATCCTGTTCTGCCTAGATTTGCGTAAATACATTCCGCCAGAATTGCTAAATGAAACGCGCCGGCAACCACTCGACGACCAAAGACCCGATGATCGTCCAACTCCGGGTATCGCCGCATTGAGACCTCGCTTTGAAAAACTTCCCAATCGACTAAAGGGGAAGCGAGTTGCTTTACCCAACTCTGAGCGGTCAATCCGGGCGGAGAATATCCCGAGACCACATCGGCCGACTCTACCTGGTATCGCTTTCGCTGAAAGGGGTACTTCGGTAAATCGACGTCCCTTTTTAAGTTGTATCTCAGGTCGATCTTGCTACCGCTTACCCAAAGTCGCGCGCATGCTTCAGAGAAGGTTCTCGAATCCGGTGACTGGCGCTTTAAGCTTGGTATTAAACTATTATCAACCTCCAGGCCTTCGGGATTCTTACCCTCGATACTCTCCCGAACCATTGGCAACAGGGTTGGATGTGGGCCTATTTCTACCCAGGGTCCAGGGGACATCGCTAAGAGACTACTGACACAGTCGTAGAAACGGACTGGCGAAATCATCTGTTGGGCCCAATATTCGGCGCTTATTGCGAAACCCGGTCGGTATTCACCCAGGACGTTGAGTGCGATGGGACAGCTAGGCTTCTTAAACTCAAGATCGTGAAGCTCTGAAGCCAGCCTTTTCGCTGCAGCTGAAAATATGAGTGAGTGAAACGCATGGGAGACCTTCAGCCGACGGGCTTTGGCACCCATGTCTCGTAACTTCGTCTCAAGCCTGGTCAAATTAGGCAACGGCCCCGCTATAACCGTTGAATTCGGACCATTTATCGCAGCCACGGTTAGATCATTGTCATCCAGTAACCGGACTGCAACATCTTGCGCTAAAGACACGGCCAACAATCCTCCGTGCTCCTTGACCTCTCCCATCAGCCTGGCCCGACACAAAACCAGTCTCACTGCGTTGTGGAGGCTTAGCACCCCTGCCGCACACGCGGCTGCAATCTCTCCAACGCTGTGGCCCACCACCATTGCCGGAACTACCCCGTGCGATTTCCATAACTGGGATAGTGCATATTGGACAAGGAAAATCGCTGGCTGGGCATATTGGGTTTTGTCTATCTTCCCTTCATCATCACGTATTACATCAAGAATAGACAGACCGCTGAGGTCGCCAATGAGTTGCGCGCATTGATCGGCAGCGTTCCGAAATTCCACATTACTGTCATAAAGGCCTAGCGCCATTCCCGAATACTGAGATCCTTGGCCCGAAAAAACGAAAACAACCTTGTCGGGTCCACTTCCTGTTACACCCCTTATGACGCCTGATTCCTGTACTCCATTGACAACAGAACCGAGCTTTGCAGATAGTTTCTCTCTATCATCTTCAACGACTGCTATCCGATGGTCGTGCTTTGCCCGTGAATGCCACGCTGCTGCGGCAATAGCACCCGGATCAGCTGAACCATCAGTGAAAATCTCTTGGTACCGCCTTGCTAGTGAGGTCAGCGCCAAGTCGCTTCGCGCGGAAATGGGCAGAACAACTGGGCCAATCGATGGGAGACTTTTTGATGAAACAGGATCGTCATCCCATGTTGAGAAAACTACATGGGCGTTCGTGCCGCTAAACCCGAATGAACTGACCCCTGCATTGACCCGTCCATTTTCAGGAAGTTCTATCGGCTTTCCCTTGGCCACTCTGATGGGTAATTCAGCCCAGTCGATCAATGGATTCGGTGTGACCAAGTTCAAGTGAGGCGGTATCTTTCGTTTCTGAAGTGTGAGGATCGTTTTGATGGCCCCAGCAATACCGGCGGCCGCCTCGAGGTGACCGAAATTAGTCTTCAGCGAGCCAATAATCAATGGATGATCTTCGGGCCGCCCGCCCCCAAATACTTCACCAAGGGCGCCAACCTCAATAGGGTCTCCTAGGGCGGTGCCTGTCCCATGAGCCTCTATATATGATATATCGTTGGGTGAAAGTCCCGCACTTTGCAGCGAATCACGGATGACTCTCGCCTGCGCTGGCCCACTTGGAACCGTCAACCCTCCACTGGGCCCATCCTGATTTACTGCAGAACCCCGCATGAGCGCCATGATTGTGTCCCCATCCGCTCGGGCATCACTTACTCTTTTGAGAATAATTACGCCACATCCCTCGCCGCGAACATACCCATTTGCGTCCTTATCAAACGTTTTGCAACGTCCATCCGGGGACAACATTTTTGCTTTCGAAAAAGTAACTGAAAAACCGGGGTGTGAATTAAGTTGTACGCCACCGGCAATCGCGATGTCGGACTCGCCTTTCTGAAGGCTATCAAGGGCCAAATGAAGCGAAACCAACGAAGATGAGCAGGCCGTATCGACCACAAAGCTTGGGCCAAGTAGGCCATATTGATAAGAAACCCGGCCGGCTAGTGGCGCGAATGCACAGCCACTTCCATGATAAGCATCGACACGATCTAAAGGCCCGCCCATCAGTCGCACAGCATTATCTGGACTGCTCGCGCCAATAAAGACACCCGTCTTGGTATTGTAAACTGCACTTGGGTCAATGTTCGCCTGTTCAAACGCCTGCCAGACAACCTCCAAGAGGAGAGCCTGCTGGGGATCGAGACTCTGCGCCTCGACTGGGGCGATACCAAAAAACCCTGCGTCGAAACTCAGGCCATCGGTGATAAATCCTCCACGCGAACTACAGATCTTCCCGGGCGCTTCAAGATTAGAATCAAACAGGCGGTCCTTATCCCAACGATGCGCGGGGGTTTCTGTCAATCCATCGCGGCCATCACGCAGCAATTGCCACAGTTTTTCCACGTCGTCCGCCCCACCGGGAAAACGACAACCCACTCCTATAACTGCAACAGGTTCAACTTGTCGACTACGGAGTTGTTCAACCTCCTTGCGCAGGCGCCTGATCTCTTCCAGAGCGCGGGACATAAGTTCGCGCCTACTCGGTTCCTCATTCGCCTCTTCGCGATTAGTCAAAACTGCTGAGCTCCCTTCTCAGCAAGTCCTCGATATCACCATCTACTGCGCTGCTTTGAGGCTTTTCATTCGAGGTATCTGGCGACAGCTCAGAGCTCCAACCGGGCCCACCTGCGCCGCTGTCTTGACGTCGATCATCCGAGACTGTCCTCACATCACCGGATATAGTGAAACGTTCCGCCAAATAGTTTGAGAGGGCATTAATGTTAGGGTAGTCGAAAAGTACGGTGCTCCTAAGTTTGAGCCCGAGTGCACTGGCGACCCTGTTCCGTAATTCGACTGCACCGAGCGAATCCAGGCCAATGTCAAAAAGCGGCGTATATTCCCCAACCTGGTCTTTACCACTTCCCTTAAGCGCGGTATTTATTTCTGTATAAAGATACTCACTGAGCTTCTGGGCCCTGTCACTAATTGAAAGGCCAGCTAAGTCCCTGAGAAAAGGCGAACCTTTCTCCTGTTCATCTTGGCTGATTTCACTAATCCCCGGCCTGCTCCGGTTTGCGCCTTTCACTGCAAAACCCTCTCCCAAGGACGCAGCTATTACTTCAATCCTGTCGCCTATTAATGCTTTCCCCAGCAATTCGGTGCCTTCGGCGGTTGTAAGCGCGTGGTAGCCTTGGTTGGCAAGCTGATCTAATAACACCTGGCCCTGTCGTGCGGCCATTCCTATGTCTCTCCAAGGGCCCCACTCCATCACCAGCGCTGGAAGCCCTCGCCGAGCGCGGCTCACGGCCACCGACGCCATGGACTCGTTCGCTGCTCCGTAGCCGGCCTGCCCAATGTTACCGAAGACCGCAGTAATCGAAGAAAACATTACAAATTCAGTTATCGGTTCATTGGTTGTCATTTGATCTAACAGGAGTGCGCCTAGCAATTTAGGCCGGAGCGTAGCGCTCAAGGCGGACCGGGAGTAATGACCTGCAGCGCGATCTTCAAGAACACCCGCACAATGATAAACACCCCTAAGGGGAACGCCAGTTTGATGAATCTCCTTGATCAGCGAGGCAACTGCGACAGGCTCCTCAATGTTCGCCTGGCGTACAAAGACATTTGCACCAGACTGTTCGATTCCAGAAATAAGTACTCGCGTATCAGCGTCTGGTTTGCTCCTGCCTATCAGCCATATATCCTTCACACCTCTATCGGCCAGTTGACCGGCAACCGCAAGTCCAAGACCTCCAAGCCCTCCAGTTATCAGGCAACTCGCCTCTCCCTTAAAAGACTCAGGCGGAGCTTGGTCGGTTTCGATCTTTACAATTTCCCTACGGTACCGGCGATCTTGGCGGCACGCGATCTCGTCATCTGTCATCAGGTCTGCCAAAACCAGCTGACTAAGTTGATCGGTTATTTGGTCGCGGGTCCAACGTGGATCAGTGTCAATAATGCGCCATCCGCCACTCGTCGACTCTTTTCTCGCGCTTCTCGCATATCCCACCGCAGCGCCGTAGGTTGCTGTAGAGCTAATCGGTAGTCCGTTTTCGACCCAAAGCGCGCCAGCAGTCACCAGAGTCACATCTATAGAGGAGTTGGTTTCGGTACACCGAAAAAGCTTATCAAGTGCACTTAGAAAATCTAAGGTGCGGTCAGTAATCACGGCCGGGGAGGCATTATCTGGGGCTGGATCAACCAAGACTATCAAGGCAACACGGCCACCATCGGGGAGAAAATTTGGCAGTTCGACAGGTAAACCGTCGAGATTGCTCTTGTAGCCCGTCTCGCAAAACTCATGTATCGACGAGTAATACGCAGCCGTGTCAGTTGGAGCCCCGTCTAGCCGAAGACGATTGACCAGAGAAATACCCAACTTCTCGTCGTCCGAAACAACAACAAATTTATTAAATTGATTCTTGACCTCACTCGAACCGTCGATTTGAACCCACTCCTGACCGTAGAGCCCTTTACCCAATGTAGCTACTTTGGTGCCAAGCAATTTTTTGCTGTTCACGCGTTTAGCACGAAACCCGAAAATCTGCCCGACAACGCGGCCGTTTCCATCGAATATCTGAAAATCCGCCCGAACACCGGCCTCTCGATTCTGCGCGTCTTCTATTCGAATTTTTACCCAATAGGAATCTGCAATTTTGTCGAGATCGAAAAATATCTTGTCGATAGCAAAAGGAACCAGTGCATCCTCCACTTGGAGGGAGACGCCGGCGA
Organism: Verrucomicrobiales bacterium; assembly: GCA_012959985.1. Taxonomy (GTDB): domain Bacteria; phylum Verrucomicrobiota; class Verrucomicrobiia; order Limisphaerales; family DUCD01; genus DUCD01. The sequence continues at coordinate 27,373 of DUCD01000036.1, forward strand.
CAATACCCTGCAATATAGAGTCGACAAGCCCTGGTAACGTTGTAAGTTCATTGTCACCGGGTTGGGGCCTCTTCAATTTGACCAACAATTCATTCTCACCATGAAATACGGAATGAATCCATTGAAACCCCTTCCCCAACTCAATTGTTGACTGCCAAATCTCGCCGTAAAAGTCTGCCTGCTCCCTCACATTACATCGTTGGAGTAAATCCTCGATCGAGTCCGTTGCAAGTTTCAACTTAAGGGGGTCTCGAACACGGGTGCCACGCATGTGCACAACGAACGACTCGCCCTGATGACTTGTTTCGAAACTAGATAATTCAAAATCAGACTGGCTCGAACTTTCGCCCAGCGGAAGCGTTAACTGCACATCCCGACTCTCATCCCGCTCAAAAATAAGTGGCTGGAGAAATGTAACGTCCTCAAGGTGTAAAAAATAACCGTGGCTACGTGATAGTTCAGGGAGTCGCCCCACCAGCGCAAGAAGGCCGGCACCCGGCACTACCGTCTGCTCAAATACTTTATGTTCGCGAAGTAACGGCGTAAGTCTTTCTGAGAATTGCGACGAAAAGATTTGAATTCTGGATGATGGTGCGATCGTCCGATAACGCAATTGGAACGCCGCTGAAGGATGCGTTACACCATCAAGTCGATGCTGCGTAAACCAAAAAGGTGTTCGTGTAAAAGAATAGCCTGGTAATACGCATCGCTTATGGTGGCCTTCACCAAAAGATTTTTCCCAGGCAATAGGAGAGCCCTGCTCGAAGTGAAGCGCCAGCGCTTGACTGGTTACCTGATCGATATTTCCATGGCGAGGCAAACCCGGAACACATTGCAACGAATTCTCATGGTCACTATCGTCGAGCGCTGATTCAGCTAATATGCTTAGTGTTGAGCCAGGTCCCACTTCAAGAAATCCCCCGCTCGACGGCAGCATCGCTTCCACACACTTGCCGAATAACACTGGATTACGTGCGTGCTTGACCCAATAATCGGCCGTAAGCTCCTCACCTGAAATCGGGCCGCCTGTAAGATTCGAGTAAAGCGGGAACCGTAAATCACTCGGGCGAAATGACTGTGCAGCTGATCTCAATTCAGACAATATTGGATCGATAGCCGCGCTATGGAATGCGTGGGATACGTTCAGGCGGTGGGTCCGAACATCTGCCTCTTTAAAAAACGCGGCCGCAGATTCGATATCAGTTTCATTGCCCGAAAAAACTATTGAGACGATGCCATTAACAGCAGCGATTTCAAGTTTCGGAAATTGCCGAATCAAAGAAAGTGCATCTTCGTAAGATGTTCGTGCTGCCAACATAGCTCCACCAGATTCAATCTCCCCCATCAACTTCGCTCGTCGGCAAACGTAAGGAAGGGCTTGCTCAAGCTCGAGTGCTCCAGCAATACACGCGGCAGTCAGTTCCCCAAGGCTGTGACCGGCTACAGCCACCGGTTGCATCCCCCAATCCAGATAAAGCTGTGCCAGTGAAAATTCAACCGCAAATAATGAGGGTTGGGCCAGGGCGGTCTGACGAAGCGCATCGTCTGTGCCGCTGATACCGGTATAGAGATCTACCCCACTTGTTTCGCGGACAAGGTCTGCGCAACGTTCAAACGCTCCAGCAAAGGCGCTGTGCCGCATCAATGGAAGAGCCATTCCAGGGTATTGCGCCCCTTGCCCAGAAAAAAGCCATGACACCCCTTTTCTTTCGCTGGAAGCTGGATTGCCTTTCCTTGCCAGAAGAACACGATTCACATCACGCAGTAGCGTTTCACGGCTGTCGCCAGTCGCCGTTGCACGGCATGGAAACTGGGAACGACCCAAGGCCGCGGTATAACAGAGTTGCTGCACATTAATTTGATCACAAGCTAAACGATCCTGATAAGAGCGCAATACAGAGGTCAGCGCAATCTCATTATGCGCAGACAACGGCAAGACTAGCCGACCTGGCATCGACGGCAGATACTTGCCAGTGGCGTCATTGGCAGCACTCTCAGGTGCCGATTTGATGATCACATGGGCATTGGTTCCTCCAAACCCGAAAGAACTCACCGCGGCCAAAACGGGGACGGAGTGAGATAAAGTCGCTTGGTGGGACGCAATCTTGACTCTGGTCCCAGCCCTAATGACTCTCGGGTTTAACCGGGTAAGGTTGGCTTGAGGTGGAACCGCTCTTTTCTCAACCACTAAAACCGATTTGATGAGCCCAGCTATCCCCGCTGCCCCCTCAAGATGGCCGATTGTGCTCTTGACTGATCCGACGAAACATGCCCCGCTGGCACCATAAACCTCGTCAATTGAGCTGATCTCGATCGGATCTCCCAATGGCGTACCTGTCCCATGGGCTTCAACATAATTAACCTGACTAGCGTTGATTCCAGCTTTCTTGACAGCCTCGCGCATCACGCTAATCTGTGCGCTTGGATTTGGGGCGGTCAGTCCATTACTTCGGCCGTCCTGATTAATACTGCTACCCACCAAGTATGCTCTGATTGGATCACCAGCAGCCTCAGCATCTGCCAGTCTCTTTAAAACTACAATACCGACCCCCTCACCCCGTACATAACCGTCCGCATCCTGGTCAAAGACTCGAGGCACTCCAGTTGGTGACAGCATTCCTCCCGCATGAAGGGCGAGACCCAAAATCGGATCCAACAGTAGGTTTACTCCACCTGCAATAGCCATGTCACACGCTCCGGCCTGCAGCGCAAGAACTGCTTGATGAACCGACACCAATGACGAAGAGCATGCCGTATCGATTGTCATGCTCGGCCCACGAAAATCGAACAGATAAGAAACCCTATTGGCCACGATGCTTGAGGCTTGTCCCGGGCCGGTATAGGCCTCCACTGCGTCAGGCTGTCCTAGGAGCATCCGACCATAGTCACTGCTCGCAACGCCAAGGAAAACACCTACTCGGCGCCCCCTCCACTTCTCTGGAGGGATCGCAGCGCATTCCAGAGCGTTACGTACGGCTTCAAGGATCAGGCGCTGCTGGGGGTCCATGATTCTAGCCTCTCGTGCAGTAATGCCGAAGAACTCCGCGTCGAAATACTCCACCCTGTCGATAAACCCTGCTCTATCAGTCGGAGGTCGTTTTTCACCGGAACCAAGTCCGAGTTGTGACTGCAGAACTTGTCTTTCTCCTGGTGTCGCGCTGATCGCGTCCGAACCGCTTTGTAGCAATTGCCAAAAATCTTCGGGGCCGTCAGCGCCAGGAAATCGGCAACTTAGACCAACAATCGCCACCTCGTTTTGAAGCGCGTCTTGAGAAATAGAGTCTTTTTCCTGATTGCGAGATGCGCCTTTAAGGAATTCGCGAACTGCCTTAGACATTCTATTGGGAGTCGAATGCTCCCATAGTATTGAAACCGGAAGCTCGCAACTCGCCCCCAGAACATCCTCAAGCTCCCCAATAAGGCCGGTGGCCCCTTTCGAATCTAAGCCGAGCTCATTAAAACTGGCGTCAGGATCGATTGACCCAACTGGCTTTTTAATTAACTCAGCAACCTTGTTCTTTATCCATGATTCGAGGCCTTCCCCAACAAGAGTTGGGGGGGGCACCAACAAAATGTCCTGGTTAGTCGACTCTTTATTCCACTCAAATAAAACAGGCATCTTGCCATCCAACCACATCTGCCGGCATAGGTTGCGCTGAATTTTCCCACTCGAAGTTTTCTGAATTCCACCTTTTGCAATCAACACAACGGTTGCTGGTGGAAACTGCAGTTCCTGGGAAATTAACGAATAGATCTCGGCCGCAGTCTCATGGTGGGCATTTTCCGGTCGACTAACTTCGGCCATAAATACCAGTTCATCTGCATCCTCCCGGCTATTGGTAAAAGCCGCCGTGGCGCCACCTCGAACCTCAGAGATCGATGTAGATATCAATTCCTCAATATCTTGGGGATAGATATTCGCCCCATTCAAGATCAATAAGTCTTTAATTCTTCCGGTTGGATACAGTTCCTCATTCAGGAGAAAGCCTAAGTCGCCTGTTCGGAGATATTCGTCTGAGCCCGCAGCCCCACTGATGCGCGCCTGAAAGATCTCGCGAGTCTCTTCAGGTCGGTTCCAATAACCGATCGCATTTGCGTTACTCCTTACCCAAATTTCCCCGACCTCACCGGCCTTCAGTTCTAGTAGTGCCTGAGGGTCGACAATTTTCACCTCTGTACCGGATAGAGGTCTCCCACAACTTACGATATCTTTGCCTTTTCCAGACTCGACAACATTGATCCGCCCATCTCGATCAAAGGTCGCTTTGTCTACTGATATCGTCCTTGGATTCTGCAGGCGACGCTTGGTACTTACTACCAAGGTCGCCTCCGCTAATCCATAGGCCGGAAACAATGCTGTGCGACGTAAGCCAGAATTTTTAAACGTATCGAAAAACTCATTCAGAGTCGTTTTCCGGACCGGTTCAGCCCCATTGCTAAACACCTCAACCCTGGAAAGATCAAGACCTGCCACTTGCTCGGGCTTAATCTTGTTCGAACAATAGGCATACGCGAAATTGGGCGCCTGGGTATGGGTTCCACCGAGTTCAGAAAGTGCCTGCACCCATCTATATGGGCGTTTGATAAATCCGACGGGGGACAGGATGTAGCATGGCGTTCTATTGAAGAAAGGCATCAACAGTCCATCAATCAGTCCGTAATCATGGAAATGCGGCATCCACGTAACACTGATACTATTTTCAGAATACCCCCATGCGTCCACCAAAGCCTTGCAATGATGGATTAAGCAGTCATGCGTAATTTCCACGCCTTTCGGATCACCCGTCGAACCTGAGGTATATTGCAAATAAGCTACTTTGGCGGTCCGTATTGACGAATTACCTTCCGCAGTCGACCCCCGAGGCGGGGAAATCGAGATAGGGGAGGTTGAAATTACAGGGACTGCAGAAGAGGCCTGGATCGAGTAAGAACTAAAAGCTTTCGCGATGAGGCCTTTCTGGCAATCACTCGTCAGAATCAGGCGAGCCTGAGAATCCGCGATGATCCCCCGAAGTCTTGGTATTGAACGCTTAAGCCTAGATGGATCCAAGGCTGGAACAGGGATAGCGGTCACGCCAGCCTTGAGACACGCTAGGAAGGCCGCCAGGAAGTCGACGCCGGGCGGGTAAACTAAAAGCGCGGAATCGTCAATTGCTGTTTGGGAACGAAGCGACTGCGCAATCTGCTCAACATAGGCGTCTAGTTCACTGTGGCTTAATTGGCGGTGAATCTCACCACGTCCATCAATTTGCGCAAAGGCTATGGTGTCTTGCCGTTCAAGCCGGCTTACCTCTAGGATAAAATTCAATTTTTTTCAAAACTCTACAGGCGGCCCGCACAGGGTTTACGGCACGATGGGTAAAAGTACTGCGACAGAGCAGGCTTTTTGATAGGATAGCCAAGTCCGAAGGATATCACGCATCTGTTACCTTATAAAGTAGCATATGGCCAAACCACATTTCTGGATCGACTAATTGAATTTTCCTTGGGCGCTTAACGGCCTCATTGAATCGCAACCTGATATGCTCCGATAACCAAATATGTGCTGAGGTGCAGCAGACTAGCCGTTGTCGTTAAAATGAACATGAAACACGCACTCAATAAATTTGCCTACTGGTTCAAAGATAATCTGCCGATCTTTATTGTCTCAACCTTGGTGCTGGCAATACTTGTAGTGTTTTTTTGGAGCAGGATTTTCATTATCGTTCGTCCGGGTGAAGCTGGGGTAATGTATCGAACATTTACCACCGGCACCGAAACAGATGTGGTTTATTCTGAAGGGTTGCACATCATCTGGCCTTTCAATCAGTTGGCCCGATACAGCACACGTACGCAAATCTTATTGCACGAGTTCACAGTACTAACAGATCGTGGCTTACCCATTGATCTGAGTCTTGCTATCCGCTATCACCCTATCTACGAATTTGTTGGACTCCTGCATCAACAAGTGGGGCCAGAATACCCTGAACGAGTAATCCTCCCCCAGATAGAATCGGTCCTTCGCCGACAGATTGGCCAGCACTCACCTGAGGATATTTATACTAACGAGGCAGGTGTTCTGAGCAACATCATAACCCTTGCAATTGAAGAAGTCGGCAGACGCTTCGTTAACGTTGAGGACATCATTATCCGCTCGTTAAGCCTGCCGGAGTCCGTTCGTTCTGCAATCGAACAAAAATTGGTCTTCGAGCAGGAAAGTCTCTCATATAAGTTCCGAATCGAATTAGAAACGCGAGAGGCTGAAAGAAAACGAATCGAAGCTCTCGGAATAATGGTCTATCAGGACATTATCTCGGCCACTTTGAATGAAACGCTTGTCCGTTGGCAAGCGGTACAAGCAACCCAACAGCTGGCGGCCTCCGACAACGCGAAGGTAGTGATCATCGGATCTGGCAAGGAAGGTCTTCCCGTAATATTAGGCAACCAGTAAAGGGTTCGGTAACTCCTATCGTGTCACCCTTCGTTTTTCAGAGAGCTAATCAGTTCAGAATACGTATCTTGCTCTCGCTTACAATCCTATTCCTTGCTGGAGTACTTTTGGGTGGCTGCTCTGATGAGGTGTCTTCTAAACGCCGTAGCGATCAATTTTCTATGTATGGTGCCGGCGATGATGCATCTGGTGCCGGGCGCGGTGCTCCGCTCCAACACTATACGGAAACTGGCAAGCCTATAGAGGTTGCGGTCGTCTGGAACTCCGTCGCAATGGCGGGGACCAATTTTTGGGAAGGCGCGGATCTCGCGGCCGAAGAAATAAACAGCGTCCAGAATCCCTCTTTTCCCAAGTTGAAAATAAATCGGGTCGACTCTGCACCCTACTTGAAACGGTACGGCGTGGCTAAAAATGCGGACGGGCGCTTCCGTAATGCCTCTCAGATTGCGGCCGCTGCACTTGCGGAAGATGTACTAGAGAACCGCAATAACGTCGCTGTGATCGGTCATGCTTTTGGAGAAAATACCGCAACCAGCGCCTTATTGAAATACGAACGCAAAGGTATCCTCTTTTTGTCATCTACATCGGTGGATAAAAGATTCTCTAGTTTAAGGGCGCCACTTGCATTCCAGCTTTTCCCCAACCTTGATGTTATTGCTATGCATGCGGCCGAATTTGGTCAAAAGGCGAAAATTGATCACCTGATTATTATCCATCAGCGCGGGATGTATCAGACCCAGGAGGACCCAATCCCGGCGTTCAGAAAACAACTGGCGGCCCATTCTATTGATCAAGTTGACGTTGTCTCATTCAAGGGCTTAAGCAACAATACGCAAACGGTCGCAAAAATAACCCAAGAACTCGTTGCCAAAATGGGGACTGCGGGGCCCAATGTGGGATTATTGTTATTGGTTGAACATCAACTTGCAGGCCTTATCTTCGAGCAATTATCAGTCCTGAAGCT
>DUCD01000036.1:34825-43252 GCA_012959985.1 Verrucomicrobiales bacterium
AATAAAGATATGTATCCTGGCTTCACGTACCTAGATATCTACTCAAAAGACCGCTCCTTTCTCGCTCAGCGATTTTACCAATCCTTCAAAACGCGCTATCCCGACCTTAGACCAACGAACTATGCGGCGCTGGGCTACGACCACATACGCCTACTTTACCAGGCGCTGATCTGTGCGGGGACCACAGATCCTGGCTCGGTCGCGCTAACCATGAGATACAATCTCCCAAAATGGCACGGAGCCACTGGCGCTTATGATTTTAATCAGGCGTTCTCTAACAAAGGGGGGAACTTAATCTTTAGGCAATTTATGGAAACTAAAGGGAAACTCGAGATCGTTACTTTAGACTTTTAATTGGGACAATTTTTATGGCACACACAATTATCACGATAGACCTGCTTCTCAGCCTGATACTGGGCTATTTTGGGCGACATCAAACGATGGGATTCTGGGGTCTATTTTTTGCTTCGGTTCTGTTGACCCCTATTATCGGGTTCATTTTGCTGCTGGTAACACGGCGAAACGAAGCGCCTAAATCGATCAGTCCTTAGTACTCATGTGCGTTGTTTTCCTCACATGACCAATGCGGGAAAATTTCCTCTTATACGTCGGGATTTTCAATTCATAACTTTTATAGATTAACTTCACTGTGCCGTCGTCGAACATATTTTCGACTATCTTGTCAATTTTTATGGACTCTGCTTTTTTGAAGCGTTTTTTTGATAGCCCAAGATAGTTCCTAATAGAAAAGGGATAACGGTAGGTCGCCAGCGTTAACTGGGTCGCTCTACTAGTGACCCTCATCTCAAGAAGCCGTTCGAGGTTTGTATCTACCAAAACATCGGCTGCTCGACTTTTTACAGCAGTTAACGCCTCAAGTCGAGATCCAAACCGGTCGATTCTAATTTTTGGGTTATCGTCAATCCCAGGTCCACTCTCAGAATTAGTCTCGTTTGCCAAGATCAGGTCAAAAAGATCTTCCAACTTCGTTATGTCCCCATGGATTTTCTTGTTCAAAAGGAAGTTTACATGGCCATCCTCAACTTCTACAGGCCCGACGAACCACACGCGTTGACTGCGCGCCTCAGTAAAGAAGACATTAGGAATAACGTCAATATCCCCTTTCGTGACAGCATCCAATGCCTCGCCAAAAGGGATTCTTTTCCATTTGACATTCTGGCCGAACTGCTTAAATACATTCTGGACTAAATCTCGCCACGGGCCAGAGAAAACAAAGTCAAGCTCAGCCCCGCTTATCCAGTGAGGGGCGTGCTCTTCGGCCACGCCGCAACAGTTACTAATGCCAGGCGGGTAGTGCCAGAAGGCCGCCCTTACCACTTGGTTTTCAGACGAGGCGAAAGACGCGTGGTTGATTAAACCAAAGACTCCAAAAGACACGAGTGCCGCGCTAATTAGTTTCAAAGACTTAGTCATTGGCGCCGTACGTCCCGGACGACTCTCCTCCCCATTGTATTCCGCTGATAACACTGGCTATTTGCGGAATATGATCGAGGAAAAAGAAATGGTTCCCGGGAAAGGAAAAGAATCGAGCTTGTTGGCTGCCGGTCTCGCGCCAGGCCGCGACTTCCGCTGCATTAACTTCCGAATCGTTTTTACCGGAGAACACTGTAATGGGCGTATGAATACGTTCAACCTGTGACGGCCTGTAGCGGTCTACAGCACTGAAATCAGCACGCAATATTGGCTCGAAAAATCCCATTAAATCCGCATCTTCCCTAATTTCCCGAGGCAAACCACCCAGACTATCAATCGCTGATATCAGTTCTGCGCGGGAGAGGGGCGATCTTACCGCTTTCAGTCTTTTAAGTCCGGGCGCTCTGCATCCACTGACAAAGAGGTGGTCAATTGACAGATGATTCTGGTGCTGCTGCTCAATCATCTGGACAGCGCGGTGGGCCACGAGTCCGCCCATACTGTGTCCAAAGATCTTGAACACCTCACAGCCCCGACTATAGATCTGCTTAACTACGTCCGATGCCATTGCGTCGATGCTTTCGAGCAGGGGTTCTTTAGGGCGTTTGCCGCGGCCGGGTAATTCGAGAGTTTCCCATGTGCACCCGAGACTGCTCGCCTTGGCTAGGTCGCGGTAGCAATAGCAATTTCCCCCAGCGTACGGGATAGCAAAAATATTCATCCAGCTATTGATTGAAAGGTCGAAGTTGACCCTCCTCCATTACTACCACCCGGTCCGCACAGCTAAAATACCGATCGTCGTGGGTAACAGCGATTACAGTCGCCCCCTGATCTCGAACTGTTGGCAGGATCTCCTCGTAGAAACGCCGTCGAAATTCCGGATCTTGATCGGCCGCGATCTCATCGAAAACATAAACCGCTCGCTCCTCTAGGAGCGCCGCAACAAGTGCGAGTCTTTTTCGTTGGCCGGTAGAGAGATTTCGGTTAGTAAACCCGCCGTTATCAAATGTAGTTTTTTTCGAAATGTCTAACCACTTTAAAAGCTCACTAGCCCTGCCGTACACAGCTGGGGAGACGCCATACAGCCTGTCAAACAGGAAAAAATCGGTGAATATTGCCGAAAAACTCTGGCGATATTGCGGATAATCACTTCTCTCAAGCCGGCTGCCGTCGACAAGCACTTCGCCGTCAGTCGGGTAATATAGGCCCGTAAGTATCTTTAATAATGTGGACTTGCCACTGCCATTGCCGCCGACGATAAACAGGATTTCGCCCGGCGTTACCTCGAGATTTATCGGGCCCAGTGTGAACGCGGTTTCGTCGTGATCGCCAGGGTAGCGATATTTGACATCCTTGATTTGAAGACCAACAAAAGGTGCGGCCGGGTCCAAAGGTTTAGCCGATGTCTTCGTCACCCCAGCCTCCAGTCTTCTTTCGAGTTCCTTGAGGTTTTCAACTGCGACGTCTGCTTCCATAAAAAGTGGCATGGAGCCCACGACAAGATCGATTGGCCCAATAATAAACAATATCGTTGCGGCGACTTTGATGACGATCTCTGTAGACTCGTCCATAACGACAGGCCATACGAACACCACGATCCCTAATAACGCGTAGAAAAAGGCCTGTGAGAACATCATGACAAAAGTTTGGCTGCGTCCCGCTCGCTTCTTGGCCCGCTCCAACGTCCCACCGATAGCGGCTTGGGACCGCAGGAGATCATCTGCTTTGCCTCGGTGCAGTTTAATCTCTTTGAATCCGTTCAAACTTTGCTCAACCGATGCAAGAAACTCCACTTCACTACTAGTAGCAGAACGGACAGCCTCGATAATCGCGCGGCGCTGGCTTAAGAAGGTAATCACTCCGAGGCTAATAGCGCTCAAGGTCATAATAAAACCTTCCAACGAAATGATAGCGATATATATCGTTGAAAATACCAACATTATTAATGCGCCGAAGGATGCAAAAATCACATGAGCGCTATCTGATATAAGAATCGTATCTTGCGACAAACGATTAAAGACATACGACGGTCCGATTCGTTCCATCGCCTCTAATTCAGAGTCAGCTATTTTTCCCGCTACCCGATTTCTTACGGCCTGCAGCATCTCTTCCACCGCCATCACAGCGTTAATCAATGAGTAGCGCTTTGAGTAAAGAAACAAGGCCAAAAGGCCTGAAAAAAGCAATAACGGTTGGATATCTAGCGACCCAGCAGCCATCTGCGCGCCTTGATTGATCGCCGCGAGAATGCCGCCTCCTGCAATCCCGGAGATGATGCCGAAGGTGACTACTCTAGATAGAGGGCGGCTAGATTCTTCAAAGACGAAGCGAACAAGTTTCGCACCAGGGATCAGCGGGTAAAGTGTCATTTTTCGTGGCTGGCTCTACCCGCACCTTGGCTCCCCCGGCCCTCGAGAGGAATTTTAGGTGAACTGGCGGCCTTTTGTTCGTTTATTGACTACCCGAAACAACGCGAGGGAATTCGTCGAGCAAGTGCGTCGGCCGATGTGGGGCCAGGCTCCGTTACCGACTTTCAAGGCCCTGCTCTGCCGTGCCCAACAAGCGCTTGTCGAATAACTAAGAACTCCGTGGCTCTCTCAAACAGTAAAGCCTCACTGTTGAGCGCCACGGAGAAGAATTTGAAACTCTCGATCAGGCGGCTTCTGCTTGGGCGCCCCCTTCAGACAGCATCTCGTTATAGTACGCCCGTACTTTGTTCGGATCAAAAGTTAGGAATGTGCCCCCTGACTCGAAATGCTGAATAAAGACCTTTCCAATTGCAAAGCCAACAGCGCCACCGAGCGCCGGCTGCGCGAGAACCGCTATGTACGCCCCGAGCAACGGCACTGCCTTAAGAACGCTGGCCACGGTTGCTGCCGAGAGAAATGGTATTCCGCCGCCAATCAACGCGGCCGCTGCATTCCGTGCCAGTGACTTTGTGAACTTGACGTCATAAAGCGATGACAACTTATGTAACATAGCCAACTGAACGGATGTCATACCGAGAAGATCGATCCCCGGCGCTGGAATGGCACCGAATGCAGCAGTTCCCATCGCATAATTTCTCACCACCTCGTTCGCCTTTGTTAGACGCTCATCCGCCGACATTTCTGTGTTTTCCGAACTCACTTCAGTGGCTTTATCTTCAGTGGCTTTACCAACCATCGCGTTTCTCCAGTGTTGATATCATATTAACTTTGCCAAATTCTATAGTATCTGGCCGCAAAAACCAAACGGGGCTAAATTCCATAACATATTCGATAAGATCAGTTCAGGTTACCCTATTTTTAGAAATCCATTGACATTAAAAGTACGCCCCTCTGGTCGGATTCCTGAGACATTGCCTCTCCGATTATGGCGAATTTTGTAGTTATCGGATACACGTAGTCGACAATTATCCGGGCTACGCTGTCCTGATCTTCTGAATAGTCAAACCACCAATCCCCAAACTGCAGATTTACATCCCAACCCGTTCCCGTAATTTCGTTACTGACGTATCCGCCTGCCAAAATCGCCTTGTAGTCTCCCGCCTTTTTTCGCGCGATCCCGACCTTTGCGCTTTCCACACTTACTCCAGAGCCATATCCGAAAACCCTTATCGGAATCTGGAAAGATACGGCGGAAAAATCATCGTCACCGTGATCTTGGTACGCCGCGCCAAGTACGAGATTGCCTATTTGCAAGTTTCCCCCGACCGTTGCCCGATCAATATCGCTGTAATCGCCGTCTTTCATCTGGACATCAGTAAATAACGCTTTATAGCAGTTCTGGTCCCAGCATCTCTGGTATGAAACGGAATGAGATATACGATACTGCCCGTTCACAAACCCGTGCCCCCCGTAATAATGTGATTTGTCGACGTAGTTGCCGATTGCGCCAGCAAGCGGCGCCCACTGTGAACCAAGGGTCATCGCACCCCAACTGCCCTTTAATCCGACGTAGGCGAACTTTGTTGGATTACTCGTATGCCAAAGCGCCGGCGTAACGATTGACCCTGCCGAAGTCCAAACGCTGTTTTCGTAAAGCGCGAACGCACCTAAATCATCTCCCAGCTTTGCCGTTGCTGCGAACCCAAGAGAAGAATCACCGTCGACCACCGCCACATTGGCATTATCTTTCTGGACTCCTGTTCGAGCATATCCGTAAACAAAAACCTTGGTATCAGCCGGCGGGACAAGGGGTACCCACTGAGCTGGACCGGCAGTGGCCTGTGGGGATACCCCCCCTAGCGCAATTACTGCGACCAAAGCAATATTCCTGACGGCATCAGTGACTTTTCCAGACATACTTTTTTTGCTCCGATACGAGATTATTAGCGCCATTTGGCCACCGAGGTTCATAAATGTCAATGCTTCAACTGGACGATCATAAGGATAGGCACTGGCCCAAGGTCGATCAATACAAAATTGTATATTTCATCATACTGCTGGTTATACTGAGTGAAGTCCATTAACTGAATCGTTTACGCCTACCATATGCTTGGAAACTACTCAAACCATATTAAGAAACTCGGGCTTGCGGTGCCATTGGTTATCACCCTACTTCTGCCTACCGGATTGGCCTATTCGATTGAGGAAAGCAAAACCATTTACTCAGGTTCGGGGGTAGATAACCAGGCCCTACACGCAGCTTTACAGCCGTGTAAGGCATTGTTGGCAGATTGGCTGAAGATGAGTAGTGTCACCCGCTCGTCTGACGGCCGGAAACAAGTTGATGAGTGCTATCAAAAATTTCTTGATGACCTAATCAGTCAATTGAGCGTTCAATAAGGCCGATGGATCTGTAGACACTGTGGGCTCGTTTTTAACGACACCACATAGTTTACGTGAACTGGCAAGGCCAGCCTCGATGTAACCTCTCTAGGAAACCCTTTTGGATTAAACAATGTTAAGGCTAGCCGAACTTGCAAACATCCTTGGCGAATCGCCGGAGGCTCTTTCTCTTCAGTTATCACGCATGATGCCAACTGAAGCTGATTATGCAAAACCAACTTCCGCAGTTCCTTCAGCACTAGTGCGCGAGAAGCTCAAACAAGAAAATCTTTTACCACCTGGCCAGGTCGTGGCATTTATTAATCTCAAGGGCGGTACCGGCAAGACAACTTCAGCCGTCACTACCGCCTGGCGCTGCGGGGACTATGGGCTTCGGTGCTGTCTGATCGACATTGATGCGCAGGCGTCTGCAAGCTTCCTTATGGCAAAAGAACACCTGGAGCAGGCACGTCCATTCATTGAGATCTGGGATAGGCCTGAAGACGTAAACTCATCACTAATCCAGGTTAATCCACAACTGAGTTTGCTTCCATCCTCTTTAGACAATAGCCTTTTGGATCTCCAGTTAGCCAAGCCCCTGCATCAAAAGACCGCAATTCGAAATACCTGTGATCAACTTTTTAACCAGGGTCATGATTTGATCATCATTGACTGCCCGCCATCCCTTGGCGCTGGCGTCATTTCTGCGATCTGCGCCGCAGATATACTAGTGATTCCGACCACGGCAGACAGCTTTGCCGTAAGAGGAATCGATCTAACTCTAAATGAAGCTGCATCAATCTCTGCTACATTCGGACTTAAGCTTCCAGATGCCCTCATCCTGCTAACCCACCATGACAGAAGGGTTCGAATGTGCGAAGAGGTATTTGTACAATTAAAAGAGAATTACGGCGCAAGATTAGTCGGGCAGCCAATTCGTACTAGTTCGTCTTTTGCCCGAGCACAACAACGAGGAATATCGGTTTTTGATATTTCTAGGGCCAAAAATGTCCAAGGAGACTACAATTTCTTTATACGAACACTCCTTCAACTTAATCCTGAAAACCATCGGCACAAACCAATATGAACGATGATGCTAAATCGCAATCGGAAGGGCCACCTAAACCCCGACGCCGCCGACGATTGTACGAAACGGAAGAAAGTAACGACTCAACGAACCATTCTACCGACCCAGAACAAGCCCGCGTTGAAGCGGGCGCGCCTGAAAAGGGTCAAAACCAGACCGAAGATGAGTTAAGAGTAAGCGCGGCGGACAATACGATAAAATATTACTGCTTCTGGTCTTTCTCCACGGCGCTTATCCCTGTGCCGCTAGTCGACCTTGCTGCAATGTCTGCGATTCAGGCTAAGATGATTAGTGAACTCTCTGAACTGTATGAAGTGCCGTTTTCGCAGGGTTTGGCCAAAAAGGCAATAGCAACACTGGTTGCGAGCGCTTCCTCATCGTCTTTTGCAAGCCTCATCAAATTGGTGCCAGGTATTGGGTACTTTGGGCTGGCAATCCCCCTTGCTACGCTGAATGTGAGTTATACCTATGCCGTTGGCAAAATTTTTGCTCAGCATTTTCAATCAGGAGCTGACCTCGCCTCCTTTGATCCTAATGCACAAAAAGCGAACTTTAAGGAAAAACTCGAAGAGGGTAAGGAGTACGCCCGCAAAGCAAAACAGACCTTTAAACAAAAACTCCGTGAAAAACGAGACAAAAACTGAAGCTGGTCCAGCCTTTTTGCACTTCGTACTCAGGAAACAAATTCGCGCGCATTCTGAAATAGGCGCAACCACGGACCATGCTCGCCCCAGTCACCGGGGTGCCATGAGTTGGTCACAGTCCTAAAGTTACGCTCGGGATGAGGCATCATGATCGTCACTCGCCCGTTGGCAGCACATAGGCCGGCAATACCTTGATCAGTGCCATTAGGATTAAAAGGATAACGGCCGGTAGGATACCCGTAGTTGTCGACAAAACCCAAACTGGTCTGATCGGCGTCACGAAGCATCTGCACCGAATCAGGTCCGGGAAAAACAGCTCTGCCCTCCCCGTGTGCCACGGCAACGGGTAAACGACTGCCGGCCATATCGGCAAACAGCACGGAACCACTTTGCAGCACCTCGACCATCACCACTCGCGACTCGAACTGGCCTGATCGGTTCGTCGCAAAATTCGGCCAGTGCTCCGCCCCAGGGATCAAATCTTTCAGCGCTGCCATCATCTGACAGCCCT
>DUCD01000037.1:0-2799 GCA_012959985.1 Verrucomicrobiales bacterium
AACTGCTGATTTTTGGGATTACAATGCAGCTATAGCCTTCAAGAACAAAAAGCAAGATGCCGCCACCTGGGACAAACTCGGCAGCAACCAAGGTTATCATTATTTTGGTAGCGCTGATTTCTTTGAAAAAACAGGGACCGCTTTCGCTGAAGCGATCATTCAATTAATGAAATAAAGTGAAATTGTAATCGGGTTTCGTTGCTTATTTTTTCAACAAAGACCCCGACGGATTCAGTCAGGAGTTCAAACGATGTCGTCTCAATCGGCGGTGGACGATGTGGAAGTGTGCAAAGGAATTGGGTGTTGACAGGAGTTTGATTCATAATTGGGAGACGGGAGCTTTCCTGCCGATTAAAGGCCATCGGGAACGGGTGGTTCGGTTTCTGCATGGAGGCGAAGACCTACCCGTCCTGTCCAAATATTAGATCGAACTTTAATTTGTTCTTTGGTACGTGTTTATGAATGGAGACCGGTTTATTGGTAATGTTCCGCTTTTAAGTGTTTAAGGGCTGGCTGGGTGAATCAGCGGCAGAATCAAGCTTTCCCTTACCCTCCGGGTGGTACACAAAGCCTGTTTGGAGACAATAGGATAGCATGAGGAGGTACTGGGCCTGAGGATTGCGAGGTCATTGCGGCCGAATCACAGAGGTTTCGCAGACCGGCTTGAGGTAGCCTGGATCAGGAACGGTAATTGTCGTTCAGACCGATACAGGCGGCGATCATAGGCAGGATCTTTGCGAGGCGCTTTGCTTTGGTTTCGTCGCGTTTGGCCTCGGCGATGTAGTCTGTGTATTCGCGTTGTTTCCCTTTGGTGAGTTCTTCGAACGCGCACTTTGCATTTTTATTCATCGCGAGGGCCTTCATCAGTTGTGGAGGGAGGACGTTCGGCTTGCTGCGATCGGCTTTGATTTCCTTTCCCTGCTCCTGCAGTTGAATGGCTTCCTTGATGTAGGCCTTGATCTGCCGCGCCTTGATTTCTTTAGAGGAAGCGAATCGCCATTGCCGCATGGCTTTGGTTCTTCCGTCCTGAGCATTAACCAGAACGTCATCTTTGTCCGAAAGTAGAGCTCCCTGGAAAAACCAGATTCCGAAGTAGGACTTGAACCCGGCAAGCCCCACGACGATTTTGTCGTTGTGCGTATAACACGGTCCGCCCCATTTCACAGTTTCAACGAGTTCCGTCGACTGAAGAATCTCCCTCAGGCGAATCAATTCCGAATGCCAATGGTCGGCCTTGTCGATGTGCTCGTCTACCGTCTCCAATCGTTTCATATCGCTTGTTACACCGGATTCCGTTTTTGTTTCAACTGCCAATCGATGCCTAGGGTACCGTAATGAAGGATCGCTCGTGGGACCGGCGTTCGTGGGGAGAGCGTCTTGAGGAAGCCCGGGATGGACACCCTAGGATGAAAATTCAATCCCCATTGTATGAATCCGTTTGTTGCACCGGAAACGTAAGATAAGATTTGTCCCAAGGCAAGGACCGATGAGCATGGGAACCCATGCCTTAGTGCGCCTGTGGCTCAACCACGTTGGGGCAGCGTTGCTGCTGATGGGGAACCCAAGTTCCTAATAGGGGCAGAACCCCATGTCATGGGCGTAGCCGGAGGCCCGGAGGTGAAGGAGGGTGGAGTTAAAAGCTTCCCCTTACCCAATAGATGCTTTTTTCTTTTTGATCTGCGCTCTAGAAAACAATAACGCAGAGGTCAATAATGATACAAAGGACAATCCTGTGCCAATTGTAAGAAGGACCAATGGGCCATTAGTTTTACCAATGGCTAAAAGAACAATACAGCCACCGAAACAGACTCCATTAATACCCAGTGATATCAACTTCTGTGGTGATAATTGGTTTTTCTTTGTATCGTTCATATATTGTATTTCTTACAATTTTCTTATTCTGAAGTGGCTTACACTTAAATGGGTAGAACTGAATCGAACACCTTCCATAAGATTCAATATTCTCTAAGAATTGGCCTGTGTCAAGGAATGAGGAGATTGGGGAAACAATGATGATCCCATGGTGAGCCGAAGGCTCCTGCGGAGCGGCGCAGCCGCCTCATGTCATTGTGCGTGCGGAGCCGGAGGGCCGCAGTCAAGACGGTGTAGCCCATGGGGCACGGGTGCCGGGACAGGTTTTCGTCCCGTTTTAGTTTCGGCTCCTCAAGAACCGGAGTCGACCGAACCGATGAGTTTCACAATTGATGATTTGCCGACAAATCGTTGCGTGGCATCCTGCTCATCGAATCCACTGCAGAGGATTACTTTGGCATCGGGATGGATGAAACGTAACTCATAAAGGTTTGTTCGCTGGCTAGGTGCTGTCGCAAAGACCTATCGAGGAGGACACAGACGATCTTATCCAAATGCTTGCGATAGATCTCAATAGTTTCTACACCGTCCTCTGCTGTGAGGACAATAAAGCCCTCTTGCTCCAACATTGGTTTCGGCGTCTCACGAACGACATCTGAGTGCAACGAGGATGGTTCCGTTACTCTGTCCGTCTTCGGCGACAGCAGATCGCTCAATTACCGGGAAATGAATATCTTCCGGAACCGGAAACAGGATTTTGAACGTCGTTCCTTTTCCCGGTTCGCTCTTGACACCAATAGTGCCGTTGTGTCCCCGCACAATACCAAGAACAGCGGCGAGTCCGAGAATGTTCACGGGCAACTGTAGTCAGAATCTGCTTTTTATTAAGGGTGTTAGGGCTTGTTTCATTGACTCAACACCTCGGAATGCCCATTCTCTCATAATGCTCGATAAGCAGATTCCTATTAGTAACATGTTTAGATCAAA
>DUCD01000037.1:2867-7556 GCA_012959985.1 Verrucomicrobiales bacterium
ATCGGTGGCGGCAATACGGCGGTCGAAGAGGCGCTGTATCTCACCAACCACGCCAACAAGGTGACGCTGATCCACCGCCGAGACGAGTTGCGCTCGGAGAAAATCCTGCAAGACCGCCTGTTCGCCAACGACAAGATCGAAATGGTGGGTAGCGCCGATCAGGTTGATATTCCGGATGGGGTTGAGGTGGTCGACGTCTCAGGCAAGGTCATTATGCCGGGACTTATTTGTACGCACAGTCATATTGGACAAGGCAGTGGGGGAGATCGATCGGGTCCGATTCAGCCAGAGGTTCGGGTTTACGATTCGATAAATGTGCGCGATGCCAGAATGGAGAAAGCAAGGGCCGGCGGAATCACCACAGTAAACATTATGCCCGGTTCGGGACATTTGTTGAGTGGACAAACGATCTACTTGAAACTGCGCGATGGCAACAAGGTGGAGGATCTGTTTATCTATAACGAGGACGGGTCGCTCGCGGGTGGCATCAAAATGGCCAACGCAACCAATTCCCGAAAAGCCCCCCCTTTTCCAGGCACTCGGGCCAAATCTGCATCGTTGGTGCGGCAACAGTACATCAAGGCGCGGGAATATAAGGCCAAGCTTCTGGCAGCGGCGGAGGACCCTAAAAAGAAAGCGCCGGATCGCGATCTTGGAATGGAAGCCTTGGTCGAAGTTTTGGAAGGAAAACGAGTGGTGCATCATCACACCCATCGACACGACGACATTCTGACTGTGTTGCGTTTGAAAAAGGAATTTGGGTTTCGTCTGGTGCTGCAACATGTGAGCGAGGCCTGGAAAGTGGCTGAGGAAATCGCAGCGGCGGATGTGCCTTGTTCGATTATTTATCTCGATAGCCCAGGAGGTAAACTGGAAGCGCGCGATATCGATTGGAGAAATGGAGCTGAGCTGGAACGACTGGGGGTGCTCACGGGTTTTCACACCGATGATGGGGTCACCGATTCGCGTTGGTTTTTAAGGTCGGCTGCCTTTGCGGTGCGGGCGGGAATGTCGGAGAAGGCTGCCTTGTTTGGGATGACGATGGCCGGTGCCAAAATGTTGGACTTGGAAGACCGAACGGGGTCGCTTACAGTGGGCAAGGATGCGGACTTTGTAATTCTATCTGGAGATCCCCTCAGCGTTTACACCCGTATCGAAGAAACCTGGGTTGAAGGGCAAAAGGTGTTTGATCTGGATGATCCCCAAGATCGCCTTTGGGCCAACGGTGGTTATGGAGCCGGAACGCCAAGAACCCTGCAGCTTTGTTGCTTTGATCAATAACAAGCGATGAATCGAATAACTATTTTAAACGAAGTTGGATTTTAGTGATGCTGATAAGACTGGTAACTTTTTGTTTAACCGGAATCGTTCTGGCGAACGTCCCCCTATCTGCCCAGCTGGCGGTAAAAGGAGACACGGTTTACACCATGGCGGGTGAGGCCATATCCAACGGAGTGATACTGATCGAGGATGGGAAGTTCTCGTCAGTTGGTTCTGCAGGCGACATCGTTATTCCCGACGGCTGGTTAACGCTGTCTGCTGTAGTGGTAACTCCGGGACTGATAGATGCCCATACCACGGTCGGAATATCAGGACTGTTGAACCAGGCCCACGATCAGGAGCAGGTGGAGAAGTCTGCCCCCATACAACCGGAGCTTCGGGCGATCGATGCCTACAATGCCCGGGACGAGCTGGTCGACTGGGTGCGCAACCTGGGTATCACGACTATTCATACCGGGCATGGGCCGGGGGCATTGATTTCCGGCCAAACCATGATTCTTAAGACGGACCGGAAGAACATCAGCGACGGTACGTTAAATCCCTTCGCCATGATCGCGGGTTCATTAGGGCAGGGCGGCCTTAGCAAAGACGAGAAAAAATCTCCCGGCACTCGCGCCAAAACGATTGCCCTGCTCAGAGCGGATCTTATCAAAGCGGGCGAGTACCTTGAGAAACTCGAAAAGGGGGAGGAAGGCAAAAAGCCGGACCGGAATCTTCGACTGGAAGCATTGGGAGAGGTCCTTCAGGGAAACATTCCTCTGCTGCTCACAGCCCACCGTCACCAGGACATCGGGGCCGCCTTGCGGCTGGCTGAAGAGTTTGGTTTTCGCTTGATCCTCGACGGAGCCAGTGAGGCTCACCTCATCATAAACGATATCAAGGATGCAGGGGTTCCGGTTATCGTCCACCCAACCATGATGCGGGCAGGCGGCGACAAGGAAAATATGACCATGGAGATGGCTGCCATCCTGGACCGGGAAGGTATTCCATTTGCTCTGCAAAGTGGCTTTGAAAGCTACGTGCCAAAAACTCGGGTGGTTCTATTTGAAGCCGCTATGGCCGCCGCCTATGGCTTAGCGTTTGAGTCTGCTCTTGGATCGATTACCATTAAAGCCGCTGAAATCCTGGAGATCGATGACCGGGTGGGTTCAATCGAAGTGGGCAAGGACGCCGACCTGGCGCTGTTTGATGGGGATCCTTTTGAATACGTTACTCACTGCACGGCGGTGGTCATCGATGGGGAACTGGTTAAAGGGGCTGCTCAGTAAGTTTTGTATCCACTCATACCTTCGGGCAGCGTCAGACTTGTCAGGTCAGTGTCCCAGAGATGCAGGTCGGTCAAGTTGCTCAGCCCCTCGGGCAGCGTCGGACTCGTCAGTTCATTGCCCCCGAGATTCAGCGTGGTCAAGCTGCCCAGGTCATCCGCTGTGATATCGCCACTCCGTTTGCCTAATTCCAATCGAATCGCCCACTCCGTGTTAGCGTCAGTAAATACGACCACGCCCTGAGCGGACATACTCCACACCAAGCCGCACAAAAGAATCAGTGAAAAGGCTCTTGCTTCCATCGTAGGCGAAATTAGGCGGGGCTATTTCCAAAAGCAACCCTTATTCTGTCTCACAATTGTGGCTTCCCAGCCAATTTCTCCACGGACGAAAAAGAGAAATGTCACATGGAATATCGAGGTTCGTCACACGATCAGTTGACTTCCCTGCCCTATTAAAAAGAATGGCTGAGAAACAATTTGGCAAGGCTAGACTCTTGAGACTGTAACGTTGTGACTGGTTGCCAACATTAATCTTTTAAAATGCTTTTTTCAACCCGAACAACCATTGAACTTTTTGACAAAATCCCTCTCGTTCTCGATGTGTCGACGCATTCAGGTTTCCCACGTATCCGTAGAAAACACGGACAGGAATGTCCGTGCTCCTTTGGTGAACGACACGGTCGGGTTATTCTTTGGCAGTGTCTTTCGGAATAAACGCGAAGAACTCGCCTTTCAGGCGCCCCGAAATTTGATCGCCCGCTGTGTCTCCGAACGCGGTTAGTTCTAGTGTGCCGGTAAGAGCGCCCCGTGTCCCGTCCTCACCGACATTTCCGCTGCCGTTCAACAAGCGTCCGCTTGCCGGGCTGGCAAAAACATCGATCCGATAGGGATCACCCGTGGGGTGCATTCTTTTTGGGAAGGTCACTTCAATTGTCGAAGGGGTGCCCTCCGCCGCGCTCGGGCGTGTAAATTGAAGAGACAATGAGCCACCGCCCCAGCCACGGTTTTGTCTGATCGCCATTTTTTCCGAATGGAATTCAATCTCATTTCCGTCGATCAAAACCTTAAACTCGGCTTCTACTTCAGATGCTACATATGAATTTCGGCCACTCTTGAGATCCGCCATCTTGAAGGAAAATTTGATTTCGCAATCGCCTCGCTTTTCAATCCGATTCATTCCAGGGCGAAGGGCGAGCGTCCACTCTGGATAACCCTCTTTCATTTCGGCTTCCACCTGGGCGCGCCGGCCGCTGATGAACTTCTTCAAATCGATGCCGGTCTGTCGACGATTGCGACCAACACTCCCTCGATGCGGTTCGATCATTTCTTCCAACCGCTCGATCCGCGCGACCCATTCATCTTCCTTCCAAACGGTGTCCAAAAGCTCCCGCAAGGCCGCGAAATACGAGTCTTGCCCTTCCTTGATTTGGTAAAGACGACGAGCAATTGCGCCATCTGCTTTCACGGATTTTGGTGGTTTAAAGCCGCGGCCCCAAAATATATTGTTGTCTTCTCCCAGTTGATCGATCCCCCACGGCATGAACTGAATCCGGTCCGTCGCCGGGGCGTGGTAAACAAAGTAGTTATTCTTGTTGCTCACGTAACCGTCCCAGTGACCCAGCAAACATTCCAATGCCCAGTAGGAATAAAAGTTGTCAAGATCGACGATCTTGCCGAGTTCCTCAATAAGCGTGTCATCGGTGGTCTTCAGAGCTTCGAGAACTTCCGTCAATTTCATTTCCAGTTTCTTTTTCCCGAATTTGCGATCGAATCGAATCAAAGAATCCTCATCAAAATCGGCGATGGTCCCCTCGAAAAGAGCGCCGTCGTCGTTGCCAAAGTTTCGACGAATAAACCGTTTGTCCGGCGACTCCACGTTGCTATAAACGCCGAGTGGTTTTCCGTTCACTGTCACCACCGCTAAATTACAGTGGGACGCAGGCAGGCCGGCTAGGCGAAATACCTGATACCCAATGACTTGATTTACCCGTGATGGATCCTGCTTGTTATTGTTCAGCGTAAGCGTGTCGATACCGGCAAACGATTTCTTCTTGTCGAACTTGTCAATTTGAATCTTGAACGATGGACGTTGCTGATCCATTGACCCTACAAATCCCTTCTTGCGAATGGCAACCTTGCCG
>DUCD01000038.1:0-3876 GCA_012959985.1 Verrucomicrobiales bacterium
CCAACTTCAGCTACGAAGACCCTGAATTCCTGCGCAAAACCCTTAACCGAATGACTGTCCCCAGCGCGCCCTACCTATATTCATCTCAGGGAATGGCCGTCGACGTATGATCGTGCAGGATTTTCCAACCCGAAGGAGTATCTTGCATCAACAGGGTAAATAATCCTGTTCCAAATTCAGAACCATCAGAATGGACCAAATGGTAACGTCCAAACACTTCCACCCAAATCGGCGATAAAACCTGTATTTCCAATTGATCAAACCTCAGGAAACCCATCGATTCCCGATCCGGATACCGATTAGCGTAACGTTGTAATGTGGCAGACCATCCTCTTTGAATCGCATCTCCCGAGGCAAATCGCAAGGCACCTGATCGAACATAACTTTGCATGAACTCACCCAGTTTCCCCTCATTCCAATGGATAACTTGTTTTTCCAGCACGGATTTGACCCGTTGCCGTGTTTCAGTGATCTGTTCCGGTTTCAAGGGTTTCACTGTGGATTTACACCCCAAAAAAAGGATGAAGCCAATAAAAAGAAATATGAACTGAAGCCAACACCTTAATGTCACCATAAAGGCAGTGAAGCATTTACATCAAAATATTTCAATTTCCACATGAATTTGAGTAAGGCGCGTCGCTCATCACAACCGGCATGTTTTCTCAGCGTATTGCTCACCGCTCAATGATATCAACCAATCGGCGCACTGGGGACAGCTCGCCCTCATTCTCAAACACACCGAGCATTCAAAACTCTAATATTGAAGAGGCGAATCCTAAATCCCTGTTCCCGGTCTGAGCTTTTTCTTGCGTGAAAAGATATGTAGGGGTTTAATTACGCCCACTGATAGGATCAATCGAAAAACCCTGAGAAGAGGTCTCAGTTCACATTTTCCCAGCATGTTCAATCCGACGTCCATTGTCATTGAAGCTTTTATTAAAAAGCTGAGTTCGGTTTACCGTAAAACCTACGGTGTCAAGGAGCCTGACTTTCCCAGCATTATCGAATTCATCGGCCGAATGACGCTCGAGAACTTGTCAAACGGGGACGCTCCTTACCACGACGTCTACCATACCATGGCTGTAACATCAGTGGGTCAGGAAATCCTTTGGGGCAAACACTGCATAGAGGGCGGAGTAACCACACATGACTGGCTGAATGTGACGGTTTCTCTACTCTGTCACGATATCGGGTATCTTCGCGGCATTTGCAGCGGAGACAAGGATGGTCAATACGTTATCAACGATAAAGGCGAAACCATCGGTTTGAAACCGGGTGCCACCGACGCCTCCTTAACACCCTATCATGTTAATCGAAGCAAAATCTTTGTAAAAGAAAGATTCACAGGAGTGTCGTCAATTGATGTCGACCAACTTCAGAGAAATATTGAGCAAACGCGGTTCCCCATTCCCGAAGGAGAGACCTATATAGAATACACCGATTACCCTGGACTGGTCCGAGCAGCCGATCTCATTGGACAGATGGCAGATCTGAATTATTCTCGAAAAAGCGCAGCGCTTTATGTGGAATTCCAGGAAGACGGAACAGCAGAAAAGATGGGTTATCACAACGCAGCGGATCTTCGCAGCGGTTACCCCAGTTTTTTCTGGAATGTCATTCATCCCCTGATCCCCGAAGCCCTTCGATTTCTCCGTGTCACACAGGAAGGCAAACAGTGGGTTGCCAATCTCTACGCCAACGTATTTGCCGAAGAACACAAGGCACCTACCCTTGGTGTCGAACGCAATTGCCCTGATGCAATTTGACCTCATTTGCGGATACCATATCCTCACAAAGAATTTAAATTCAGGCACCGATCTGATTTGTAAACCAACTGAACAAACTCAAATGAATCGCCCCCAATCTCTGATCATAGTTACCAGGCGTTTTCTGCTGCCTTTTTTTCTGTTCCATATCCTGATCAGCCTCCTCAACGCCCAGGACTCCGCGTCGATTCCCGTGGACCTAAAGGTCGTTAAAAAGACACTGGAAAACGGATTGACCTATTTCATCCGAGAAAACAAGAAACCAGAAAACCGGGCCTCCTTTCGACTCGTCGTCAACACTGGTTCCATGATGGAAACAGATGAACAGCGCGGATTGGCTCATTTCATTGAACACATGGCTTTTAATGGAACCGAACATTTTAAAAAACAGGAACTGGTGGATTATCTGGAAAGCATAGGAATGCGGTTTGGAGCCGACTTGAATGCCTATACAAGTTTCGACGAAACCGTCTACATGTTGGAGATCCCCATGGATGATCCGGAAATCCTGGCAAAAGGTTTTCAGGTTCTCGAAGACTGGGCTCATTTGGTCAGTTTCAACAACGAGGAAATTGAAAAGGAACGTGGCGTAGTTGTGGAAGAATGGCGTCTGGGTCGAGGAGCTCAAGGAAGAATCCGCGACAAACAGATCCCGGTTTTGTTCCATGCTTCCCGGTATGCAGATCGATTACCCATTGGCAAAGTCGACATCATCAAGTCCGCTCCTCGAGAACAATTTCTGGATTACTACAAAAAATGGTACCGCCCGAATCTTATGGCGATTATTGCCGTCGGCGATTTCAAAACTGCAGAAATCGAAGCCTTGATTATTAAGCATTTCAGTCATTTGAAGAATCCGAAAGAGGCTCCGGAACGAATCCTTTACCCGGTTCCGGATCATCAGGAAACCTTGTTTTCAATCGAAACCGATCCGGAGATGCCGTATGCGATACTGCAGATCTCCTACAAACATCCGGTCTCCACTCAAACAACCCTTCAGGATTACCGACGTTCGTTGATTGAATCTATTTATACGACTCTCCTGAACCAACGATTGAGTGAAAGAGTTCAACAGGCGGAACCGCCATACTTACAGGCAGGGACGGCAAAAACCCAGATGGTGCGAAGCAAGGATGTGGTGATGCAGTTTGCCGTCCTGAAGGAAGATCAATTTGCTGAGGGTTTGAAGACGCTCCTGATCGAAGCAGCCCGCGCCGAGCGCGACGGGTTTACTCAAACCGAATTGGATCGAGGAAAAGCTGATATGCTTCGAATGTTTGAGCGTGCCTACCAGGAACGGGAGAAAACGAATCATAGCGCTTATGTCGGAGAATACACCCGACATTTCTTATATGGAGAATCCATTCCCGGCATTGAAAAAGAATTGGAGTTGTTACAGGATTTCCTGCCTGGAATCGCCCTCCCTGAAGTCAATCGAATCGCAGCGGATTGGGTGACAGAAGAAAACCGGGTTATCCTGTTCGCCGGTCCGGAGAAGGAAGGCTTCCATGTTCCGACCCAATCGGAAATCCTTGCCGTCGTTAAAGAAGCCGACTCAGCCGTCATTGAAGCCTACGATGACGGCGTTTCCGATACACCCTTGTTGGCAAATATACCCCATCCGGGAAAAATCGTCGACACCTCGGAAATTGAGGAACTGGACCTGACCATCTGGACCCTGTCGAATGGCATCCGAGTTCTGCTGAAACCTACTTCTTTTAAAAATGACCAAATTCTAGTGCAAGCCTTCAGCCCGGGAGGACATAGCCTGGTGGAGGATGAACTCTTTGTGCCCGCCTCAACTGCAGATTTAGTCATTGGCCAAAGTGGCCTCGCGGATTTCAACCTCATTCAGTTGCGCAAAATGCTGGCAGGGAAATTGGTTTCCGTCTCTGCCTCCATCAATGAACAAAGCGAGGGCATGCGCGGCTCAACATCCCCTTCCGACCTGGAATCCTTTTTCCAACTGGTCCACCTTACATTCACCCAACCACGCGCCGATTCTGAAATCTTTCAATCCCTCAAGACTCGCCTGCGTGAAATCGTGAAGAATCGATTGAGTGACCCGAAATCCGTTTTCGACGATGCCGTTGAAGAGGCACTTTACGGG
>DUCD01000038.1:3887-7550 GCA_012959985.1 Verrucomicrobiales bacterium
AACCATCCAAGACATCAACCGATGAACCTCGAAACCTTGAATGCGATGAATCTGAAAGACTCGCTTCGCGTTTATCAGGATCGTTTCGCTGATGCCGGTGACTTTACTTTTGTGTTCGTCGGAGCATTCAAACTGGATCAGATCAAGCCATTTATTCAAACGTACCTGGCAAGCCTGCCCGAAACAGACCGCATCGAAAAAGGTCGTTTCATTAATGACACACCCAAGCAGGGTGAAGTGAATGTCGAGGTTTTCAAGGGCATCGAACCCAAGAGTTCCGTGCAGTTGAAGTTTTATGGAGAAGCAGAATGGTCCATGGAAAATCGATACGCAATGAGATGCGTTGTCGATGCATTACGAATCGGCCTCAGAGAAACCCTACGCGAAGATAAGGGGGGTGTTTACGGTGTGGGAATTAGCGGCACCCTAACTCGGGAACCCAAAGAACGCTACTCCTGCCGCATTTCCTTCGGTTGCTCCCCCGAAAAAACGGATGAACTGATCGATGCGGCCATGGAAGTCGTGCGGAAAATGCAACAGGACGGACCCGATGAAAAAATTATTAAGAAGATCACGGAAATTCAATTAAGGGAGTACGAAAAGGGGTTGAAGCAAAATGGCTATTGGACTTCAGTGTTTGCCTTCTATACTAAAAACGAGCTCGATTTCAGAAACATTCTGAACTTCAAGGCCCGTATCGAGGCTTTAACGCCATCCGTTATTCAAAATGCAGCGAAGCAATACTTTTCCAGTAAAAACAGACTGATCGCGAAACTCTCCCCGGAAAAGAAACCTCAGTGAAAGGAAGGGTTGGATATTCGATTATTCATTGTGTAGTTTTCAATCTTGAAATCGGTTGGACTCAGATCGACCATGGAAATTGTTATCCAACCTCCAGAAGTGAACACTATTCGGATCATCGATTCCCATACCGGAGGAGAACCGACGCGCGTGGTCATCGGTGGTTTTCCTGACCTTGGGCTTGGGTCCATCGCAAGAAAACAAAAAGTATTCCAAGCAGAATACGACCATTACCGACAGGCCCTCGTGAATGAACCCAGGGGTTCTGATATCCAGATCGGTGCTTTATTGGTTCCATCTGATGACCCTTTGTGCCTGACCGGAGTCATCTTCTTCAACAACATCGGTTATCTGGGCATGTGTGGTCATGGAACCATGGGTATTCTGGCAGTGCTATCACATCTCGGTAAGATTAATCCCGGCCCCCATCGACTTGACACCTCCGTTGGTATTGTCACAGCGACCCTTCATGAAGATGGGTCTGTATCAGTGCAGAATGTTCCCGGATATCGCTATAGAAAACAGGCTTCAGTGCAAATCGACGGAGAGAAGGGTTCTGGAGACATCGCATGGGGAGGTAACTGGTTTTTTCTGTGTGATGCCCCTTCGATAGATCTTATTCCTAGGAATACAGAAGCATTGATCGACTACACTTGGAAAATCCGACACGCCTTATGTGCACATGGGATTACTGGCAAAGACGGACAGGAAATCGACCATATAGAGCTGTCCGGGCCATCCCCGAACTCGGAAGCAGACAGCAGGAATTTCGTACTATGTCCCGGAAAAGCCTACGATCGTTCACCCTGTGGTACCGGAACCAGCGCCAAGCTCTGTTGCCTTTTTAAAGATGGAAAACTCAAACAGGGCCAAATCTGGAGACAGGAAAGCATCGTCGGCACAATTTTTGAAGGCAGTATTAAACAGATCAACAGCCAATTGATACCCACCATCAAAGGCATTGCCTTCGTCAACGCGACTACCGATCTGATACTGAATCCGGAAGATCCATTCTGTTGGGGGATTCCGACTGAATGACCACGACAACGCCATCCGGTCATTCCAGAAAATCGGTGATCATTGTAGGAGGCGGTGTCATTGGACTCTGCGTTGCCTACTACGCCATGCGAAAAGGTCATCGCGTCACAGTGATCGACCGTGCCACCGAGGATCATCCAGGCTGCTCTCATAAAAATGCGGGAATGGTGGTTCCCAGCCATTTCATTCCTCTTGCCGCCCCGGGAATGGTTTTAACCGGGATCAAGATGCTCGGGAACCGCGAAAGCCCATTTTCCATACGTCCCCGTTGCAGTCCACGTCTGGCGAAATGGTTGTGGATGTTTTATCGCAGCGCAACCAGGCAACACGTCCAGCGGGCTTCTTCGGTTCTCAGAGACCTGGGGCTGGAAAGTCGGCGATCCTTCTGTGAGTTGTCAGACGGCTTCGGCCATGAATTCGGTTTGATCCAAAAGGGCCTATTGATGCTCTGTAAAAAGGAAAAAACGCTTCATGAGGAATCCATCATTGCCGAGAAAGCCCTCGACCTGGGGATCGAAGCAAAGATCTTAAGTCCTTCTGAAACGGCAAAAACCGATCCACAGATACAAATGAGTATCGCCGGTTCGGTCTATTTCCCGCGAGACTGCCACTTGAATCCGAGCCGTTTTCTGAAATGCCTTAAAATCGCTCTCAAATCAGGAGGGGTAACTTTTCATTGGCAAACCAATGTTCGGAAATTGGAAACCCGATCCGGAGCCATTGAAAAAATCCTGACCGATTCATCCGAATTCCAAGCGGACGAATATGTGATCGCAGGAGGAGTTTGGTCACCACAGACTATTCATCACCTTGGAGTTCCTCTTCTACTGGAAGGAGGTAAAGGATATAGTGTCACTCTCGAGGAACCTGACTCTTTGCCTTCCATCTGCTCCATTTTGACCGAAGCTAGAGTCGCGGTCACACCCATCGATAATAATCTGAGATTTGCTGGAACGATGGAAATATCAGGACTGGATGACTCCATCAATCCGAATCGCATTCGGGGAATTCAGAAATCCATCCCCAAATACTTCCCGAATTATCAGGGGATTGATTTACATAAACAGAAAATCTGGAGTGGCCTGAGACCCTGCTCACCCGATGGCTTACCCTATATCGGTCGAACTCGAAAACACCAGAATCTGACGATTGCAACCGGGCATGCGATGCTGGGTTTAAGCTTGGGACCGATCACTGGAAAACTAACAGCGGAGATTCTCTCAAATGAATCTCCGTCAATCGACCTGAGTCTACTGAATCCCGACCGTTTCCACTAATTGGTTTGGTTGAAAACATCAAAAGGCAGGGCTCGCTGTCCTCAGCGCGCCGTAGGTTGGCAGTTTATATTTCCTTCCATCAAGCGGCGCGCTGAGGACAGCGAGCCCCCACTGCCATTCGGTTAAGAAACTCAGTGCCCCCTGAAGCTGGCCGCGCTGAGGCCGGATCATTGAAAATTCCATTCATTCTTACTACGATCCGGGCTCAACGCCCCCAGCTTCAGGCACGAAGGCCCTGAATTGATACGGAAAACCCTTAATCTAATGGCAGTGCAGCGATCTCCCTACCTTCAGTCAGCTTGGCGGCAACCGATCGTCAGCAGCACATTCGCCCAGAGAGCCTGGTCGGCGGTCTGGATGGTGAGGGCAAGATCGGGGGTGCTGGCTGCAGGATAAAAATCCCACTTCTCGATTGGTTTAAGCTCAATGTTCAGCCCTGCGTCCTGAAGGACACTGCGGTACTCCGCCCAGACTGGCGGATCGGCATCGAGCGCGTAGGGGCCTGTTGTCTCGTACATCATCGTCTCCGCCGCTTCGATCGGAATCG
>DUCD01000039.1:0-4461 GCA_012959985.1 Verrucomicrobiales bacterium
CGAATGGCTGCGGATGGAACGGGAAGCGGTGCCGGGGATGAAGTGGGTAGAAACCACATGATTGCCGATTCGCTTAAAATTGTTTCATCCTCATTGCTCGGCTTGACTGTCGGTTGCGCGCAATGTCATGACCATCGTTATGATCCAATTTCTCAAAAGGATTATTATCAACTTCGGGCGGTTTTCGAACCTGCGCTCTCAGGGGATCGTTGGAGAACCCCCATTGAGCGCCGGGTTTCTCTCTATACTGATGAGGAAAAGAAGAAGGCACAGGACATTGAGAAAGAGGCTGGGGTCGTGTCGTCCGAGAAGAAAAAGAAACTAGCAACTTATATGGCTGAAGCTTTAGACAAGGAGCTTTCTAAGTATAAAGAGCCGCTGATCAGTGAGCTGCGCGCTGCTTATCAAGCTTCCGGTAAAGAGCGAACTGGAAATCAAAAGAACTTGTTGAAGAAACATCCCAATATTCTGATTACTTCGGGAAACCTATACCAATACAACCAGAAAGCAGCAGATGAGTTGAAGAAATACGATGAACAGATCGGCAGGATTCGTTCCAGGAAACCGGTTGAAGAGTTTCTCCGGGTTGTGACTGAACAACCTGATGTACTCCCGGTCACCCGAGTCTTTTACCGAGGTGATCCAAAACAACCGAAAGAAATAGTCAGTCCCGCCGGACTGGCTATTACTTCTCCTTCTCTGAAATCGGTCGTCTTCCCTGAAAATAGTTCTGATCTAAAAACCTCTGGACGACGGCTCGCATTTGCCCGGTGGCTTGTCAGTGGTAAGCATCCCCTGACTGCAAGAGTGATCGTCAATCGAATCTGGCTGCATCATTTTGGCCGGGGGTTAGTCGGAACTCCGGGGGATTTCGGTGCCCTGGGTGAAAAACCGACTCATCCCGAAGTGCTCGATTGGTTAGCCGATAAAATGGTGAATAGTAATTGGAGCCTGAAACATCTGCATCGGGTCATCATGTTATCGACAGTTTACCGACAGTCATCCCGAAATGCCGCGCCGGGTAATCAAGTGGATCCTGCCAATCTTCTTTACTGGAAGATGCCGGTGAGGCGCTTGGATGGTGAGGCGTTGCGGGATCGAATATTGTCTGCAGCCGGCGGTTTAAAGAATACTCTCTACGGAAAGCCCGTGGCGGTTAAATCGGACGACGCGGGGCAGATTGTTGAAGCGGGCAATCCAAGTAGGCGCAGCCTATATGTGCAAGTTCAACGCAGTCGTCCATTGGCAATATTGACTGCCTTTGATGCGCCGGTGATGGAGGTGAACTGTAACCGCAGAATCAATTCAACTGTGGCGCCTCAGTCGCTTCTGATGATGAACAGTGACTTTGTTTTAGGACAGGCAAAAAGTATGGCAACACGGGCTATGAAGGAAATCACCGTTTTTCCATTTCCTGAAGTGCTGTGGCAACCTGAATTCAAGCATGATGCCTTAGGTGCAAGCGCCCTTCGAGACTTGCCAGAAACTGTTGCCCGGGCCTGGGAGTTGGCGTATTGCCGACCGGTGACTTCCGGTGAACTTTCTTCAGCGCTTGAATTTATCTCGGATCAGTTAAAGCACATCATCAGGGAACCTATCGAAAATAAACAATCGGAGCTGCTTGAATCTGTGATGTCCAATCTTTGTCAGGCACTGATTAACTCCAATGAATTCCTATACGTTGACTAATTTCAAGTTATGAATCCACACGGTATATCCCGACGCGAGTATCTGGCCCGAAACGCGATGGGCATTGGTCAAATTGCATTGGCCTCCATGCTGATGCAGGATCGACTGATTGCCGAGGCGACCCGAAAACCGAAGCCAGCAGAGTTTTTTGATACCAAACCGAAAGTTTCAAACAGGGAACCCAAGGCGCGGGCTATGATTTCCCTGTTTATGCATGGCGGCCCTTCTCATATGGATCTAACAGATCCCAAACCGGAATTGCTTAAACGCAGTGGTGAGCAATACTCGGGAGATATCCAATACAGTTTCTTTAATCGTGCCAGCAAAACGTTGATGGGCAGTCCATGGAAATTTAAAGCCCATGGCCAATGTGGCACCGAAATTTCGGAACTGCTACCGCATACTTCGAGTATCGTCGACGACCTGTGCCTGATTCGGTCCATGCATACCGGTTTCAATGGGCACGAAGTCTCCATCCGCTATTGGCATTCTGGCATTCCTGCGGTCACCGGTCGTCCGACCCTGGGTTCATGGTTAACCTACGCATTGGGGACGGAAAATCAGAATCTTCCGGCCTATATGGTCCTCAGTGACCCGGGGGGGCATCCGGTGGATGGAGTGCATAACTGGTCCAATGGGGGGATGCCGCCATTGTATCAGGGAACAGTGCTTCGCCCTAAAAGTCCACGCATTCTGAATCTGACCCCGCCGAAACATCTACAGGGTGAGTTGCAGAGGCAGAACCTTTCGTTTCTACGATCCTTGAATCAGACCCACCTTGAGAAACATACCGGAGAAGCTGATCTGGAGGCCAGGATTCAAAGTTACGAATTAGCGGCGAATATGCAGACTGCCGCGATGGAGGCTCTAGACATTTCCGGCGAGTCTGAGGCCACGAAAAAGCTTTATGGTCTTGATGATTCAGCTACTCGGGATTATGGCACACGTTGCCTGATCGCCCGACGGTTGGTTGAACGGGGAGTTCGGTTTGTTCAGATTTTTTTAGGAGGGCAACCATGGGACAACCACAATAGTATTCAAAAAACTCTCCCTGCCGTGTGTCTCCGAACCGATCAACCTGCTGCCGCTTTAGTGAAGGATTTGAAGTCAAGAGGTCTTCTCGATTCTACCCTCGTTCATTGGGGGGGCGAAATCGGTCGGCTCCCGGTAACGGAAAATCATGGTCCAGCCGAAAAATCCGGACGGGATCACAATGGACAGGGTTTCAGCTGTTGGCTGGCGGGCGGTGGGGTGCGGGGTGGAATGACCTACGGTAAGACCGATGAATTCGGTCATAAGGTCGTGGCGGATCGGGTGACCCCCAATGATTATCAAGCGACAGTTCTTCATCTTTTCGGCATTGATCACGAGAATCTTCAGTTTACATACAACGGAAGAGACCAGTCCTTGACCAATGAACGGGAGAGCCGGATCGTTCAGGAGATTCTGAATACTTGAAAATGAGGTTATTGCGGTCAAAGGATTGCAGTTCCACGAGTATTCCTCACCAATTGCGGGCACTTTTATTATTTCAGAAGGGGTGCAGATAGCCCCAATTCGTCGGTGCCACTCTTGTCAGGGGGCGGGAAAGAAAAGGGTTTTTCCTTCGATACCCTTTCCGGTAGGGGCCGTTCAGGGAAATTCAAGAAATCGATTGCGGAAATCTCATCAATTCCTTTAAGTTTTGAGCAGGTTGGAAACAGAAAATAATACGATAATATCATCAGAGATTTCAGGGACGCGGGTCCGGAGTTCTAGCACACGATTTCCTACCCGAATTCATCTCAGTGTAGCGGATTCCGGAAAAAATGATCTTCGGTATATTCAGGAGGCATTGGATCAACGGTGGATTTCGACCGCCGGGCCCAATATTAGTCAATTGGAGGAGGCGTTTTCATCGTATTTGAATCAGGATTGCGTTGCTTTATCCTGCGGGACGGCCGGGATTCATATGGGGTTGAAAGCTCTGAATGTGCAACAGGGAGATGAAGTCGTCTGTCCATCCTTGACCTTTGTCGGTTCCTGTAACCCGATTCTTTATGAAGGTGCCCGTCCCGTGTTTTTGGATGTCGATCCCGATACTTGGACCCTGGATGTTTCCTTGCTAGAGAAATTTTTGAAACAGCGGGCGGATCGGGGTAAACGATTGCCTTCTGCTGTACTACCGGTCCACTTGTTCGGTCAGAGTGCAGACATGGATTCAATCGTTGAGTTGTGCCGTCGATATTCTGTTCCGATTCTGGAGGATGCGGCAAATGCTTTGGGATCCTGTTATCGGGGGAAACAGGTTGGATCGTTCGGAGATATCGGCGTATTTTCTTTCAGCGGTAATAAAATGATCACCGGAAGTACGGGAGGCCTGGTTGCCAGTAACAATTCAGCATCAGTCAATAATATCAGAAAATGGTCGAATCAGTCTCGAGAACAGAGTCTGGATTATGTCCATCATGATGTTGGATACAATTACCGAATGAGCAATATTGTTGCCGGGATTGTTCGCGGTCAGTTTGAAGAGTTGGAACAGCGGGTCCAGCGAAGACGAAGCATTGCCATTCGTTATAAAGACGCGTTTAACGAAATAGTGGAAGGGTTGAATCTGATGCCCGAAGCGAATTATGGAAGGCATACTTACTGGTTGAGCTGCTTCACCATTGATGATGCAAAGTTCGGAGGGAATCGGAATGAATTGATTCAGTATCTGGATGCCTCCAACATCGATTCACGTCCAGTTTGGAAGCCGATGCATTCTCAACCATTGTTCAAGGGGTATGA
>DUCD01000039.1:4482-18779 GCA_012959985.1 Verrucomicrobiales bacterium
CCGTGGCGTCATTGTTGAAGCCGCCGTCTTCCCAGTTCGAATTGCCTGACCGAAGAGGAGCAGGAATTCGTTATCGATCATGTCGTGAAGTTTCATCAGACCAATAAGACACAAACCTCAAGCAACAAGTAGTGGGAGCAGTGAAATTTCCATTTATTGAGTCTCTGCAGGAAGATTTATAAATTCCCTTGAACACCTTAGAAATCCACGAACTCATTGAAGGAATTATCCTTACCATTCATCGGCGCAATGGGGGACATCTAAAATCAATCGATTTTAATTCAGCCTTGATGGCTCCTGAATTAATTCTGGATTCGCTCGACCTGGCTGAAATTTTTTCCAGTATTGAAAAACAGATCTGTGTCGATTTTTTCAATGATAGGCCCCCTCGAATCTGGAAGGATGTTGTTGAAAAGATTGAAAGTAAGCCATCAAGTTAGTAGCATAGACACGGTGTCTGCCGTTCTCCAGACCTCAAGCCTGTGTCATAATTATGTCTCCTGCAATGCATTCGTTTTCCAATCTGTTTTCTGTGTTTGAAGAATTGGATCGTGGAGACACATCGATAATCCTGGAGTCTGATGGGAAATCGAAATGCACCGATGATAGTCCTGATTCTCAGTGTTTGGGTGTTCTTACTTCGGGAACAACCGGGCAACCAAAAACGATCTGGCATGAGTGGGGCTCTTTAAAACTTGATACCCAAACTTCTTCACGGCGCCATGGTTGGAAATGGGCATCTTGTTTCCTTCCGGGTACTTATGCCGGCGTTCAGGTTGCACTGCAGGCATGGATGAATCAGGGACAGGTCTATTCATTACGAAATGATTGGCATTTTAACTGGGATTTAGTGAAAGCGGAATCAGTCAACGCCATTTCCTGTACCCCGACTTTTCTCGACTTATGGATTCAAAATGAACCCGTAAGATCTGAAAGTGAATGTTCCGATGCAAGGTGGCAACCAGAACAGATCACGCTCGGTGGAGAGTCGTTGAGAGAGAATGCTGGAGCCCGGTTTCGACATCGGTTTCCAAAATCAAGATTCAGCGTCATCTATGCTTCGACCGAACTCGGTGTCATTTATAAGACTTCTCGAACCGATGGGTGGTATGAGAGCGGAGATTTACATCCTCGCTATGCTGAATGGCGGATTGATGACTGCTCAGGGAGTGGCTGTCTGGAATTGCAATTGGCCGAAAGCCGGCAATGGCTTTCTACCGGTGATTTAGCTGAAGCGTCCGAAGGGTTGGTGCGGATATCCGGACGCCGTGAGGATGTTGCGAATGTCGGAGGAATAAAAGTCAACCTTGCTTTGGTGGAACAGGCAGCAGAGCAGGTGGATGGAATTCTTCGCGTCAAAGCTTTCTCGAAACCAAATCCGGTGACGGGGGAAATCGTCGGATTGGTGTATGAGCCGAGTTCCTGGAAGGGAATCGGTTCGGAGTTGGCTGGTTCGAACCAAGAGGACTTAGAAAATATAATGATGGGACAATTGAGACTGAAATTGCCCAAAGTTGCATGGCCAAGAGTTTTGCTGGTAGGAAAAATCGAAGTGGGAGAAAACGGAAAAAAAACAGCTCGGGAACTTGAGAGAAATGAGCTGCATTGAAATGGTATCAAGCTATTTGACTTGAATAAAAATGATCGCAATTCCAGACATGGGCAGTATCCTTTCTTAAACTATCAGTTCCATGCCCAAACCCATCTACATCATTTCGGCCATGAGTTTACTGGTCTTGCTGTTATGGCAATTTCCACGCTTCTGGTATGTGAAAATGGATCCGGAGCAAGGGAGATTCTGGTTGGAAGAACAGAAGGAATTAGCTGATTGGGAGTTTACGGAAATACCCGTTTCCGAATCAGCGGAGAATTTACTGGTTGCTGATGATTTATTCAATGGGCAGTTCATTCGGAAAGCAGACGGAGTCAGTGTGCTGTCATTCAACGCAAAACGATATTCGAAAAAGCAGGATGAGATCGGATTGTTTGTGCATACTCCAGATCGTTGTTGGACCCAGAATGGGTGGAAGATTGAGGCCGTCTCTCCGGATACGGTCGATTTGAATCTTCATGGATTACCGCTGGTTTTTGAACGGCGAATATTCAATATGGGGTCTCAGCGGCAATTGGTATACTTCGGAGGATTGGTTGGGGGCCAGGCGCTGCCTTATCGATTGGACCATAATCTCTCGATAGCCATGAAATTTCAGATACGCCAGGATGGGGGTTCACGAGGGGCCGGTATTCGGGCTGTCGACACAACCTTTTGGGGACGAATATGGGATGGGTTTATCAATCGAAGACCGTTGATCGGCCCGAAACAGTTTGTCCGAATTTCGACACCGGTGGCTAAAGGGAAAGAAGAGCTGGCGGATAAAGTGTTGCACGATTTTGTTTCAATCTGGTTGAAACCTACGGAATATTGAGATCTCTGGAATTCTGTAAATAAGAGCGATCTGTGAATTCAGACGATTCAAAAGAAATATCAAATAACGAAAGAGCGGAGCCTGATGGTTCTGAGAAAGCGGTGACTCATGAGGACGCTCATTCGCTCGATGAAGGTTCGATTACGACAACTTCCGCTGGTGATTCAGGATTAACCACTAATCCATCGTCTGTTTTCCCGTCTGTCCTGTTTCTCCTCCCCGCTTGGATAATGCTCGCCTGGTGGGTTTCCAAGTTGAAATGGTATTGGGACAATACGCCCGAATTACAGTTTGGATGGGTCGTTTTGATTCTGTCGATTTACCTGATTTGGGACCGGTGGGAATCCAAACCGAAGATGCATCCACGTTTCCGAGTTTCAGGATTGGCATTATTTGTATTGGGAACTGGACTGCTCTTCATTGTGCAGATTTATCAAGCTGCTTTGGGAACCATGTCAGCCAGTATTCTTGGACTGACCTTGGGGATGATGTTGATGATAGCTGCCAATCTCAATTATGTATTCGGATGGAAAGGAATTTCCTTTTTTGCTTTTCCGTTTCTGTTTTTGATCATTGCTATCCCCATGCCCAGCATTGTCTATGGAACCATCATAGCCAAATTACAGATTTCAGTCGCTTGGCTCAATGTCGAAATCCTTAGCCTGATGGGCATAGCTGCTGAAAAAAGAGGCAGCGTCATTCAGTTGGCGGATTGCGCGGTCGGAATCGATGAAGCTTGCAGTGGAATCCGAAGCCTTCAATCCACCATTATGGCCACGTTGTTTATCGGCTTTCTTACTTTGAAGAATTTCGCTCTAAGGACGGTGCTGTTTATCGTCGGAATCGCATTGGCATTATTCGGAAACTTGGTTCGATCAGTTTTTCTAAGTTATATGGCCAACTCAAATGGTGTGGAAGCCATAGACCAGTTTCACGATGCGGCCGGGTGGTCCATTCTATTGTTTACTACGGCTGGAGTTTTTTTCTTTTCCTGGATGATCGGGAAATTGGAGGCAGTAAATTCAAAAATGGAGAGTTCATAGCCGAAAGCTTGCACTACCAGACAAACTTAATCCTGCTAAGAGCAATTTAAAGGTTGTCCGGTTTCTTTGTCAGCCGTTCAGTTCATCAATTTGTTTATCACCCGTTCCGAATTCCTTGATCTCCACTCCGAGCCGATTCAAGAAGGAAATATGGAAATTGGAGAGATCGGTTGGTTTCTTGAAGTTGAGTTGCCTGCCGGTCTTGATTGTTCCTGCCCCGCGCCCCGCGATCAATGTTGGTAGGTCTTTTTCGTCATGGTCATCGCCGTCTCCAAGGCTGCTTCCATATACGATCATGCTATTGTCCAGTAAAGTTCCTCCACACGGTTCCGAAATGCTCTTTAATCGATCCAGCAAGTAGGCCAATTGGCGATGGTGCCACCGATTAACCTCTGCATACATGTCTCGTTTGGTCTCCACCGAATCCCAGGATGTCGAGCCGTCATCGTCTTCCGTCATTCCTGAAGCATTTCCGTAATGAGACAAGGCATGCCAGGTGCCTCTTACTTTGGGGATGAAGTTGAAATAACGATTCGATTGGCCATGATCCAGCATAAAGGTGGCGACCCGTGTTGCATCCGACCAGAAAGCCAATACTATCATATCCATCATCAGTTTCATGTATTCTTCATGGTTGGCCGGAATTCCGGGTTCCGGCGCTGTCAAGGAATCCGTCAGTGTCTGGTCGGCTTTGATTCTTAAAGTTTGTTTTTCAGCAAATTCAATTCGTTTTTCCAAGGCCCTGATGGAATCGAAATATTCATCGAGACGTTGTTGATCTGCATTGCCGACTTGCTTTCTCAGAGACTTTGCATCCTGCAAAACCATATCCAATACGGAACGGTCGGTTGCTCCCCCCGTAGCGGGGCGGAACATTCGATCAAAAATCGAACGCGGTTCCACTTCTCGGATTAAGGGGATTCCTCTTCGAGACCAGGAGATGGCGTTTCGAGACAGAGAATTGGAAAAATACCCTTTACCTTTCATCGAAAGTTCAAGGGAAGGAAGGAGTGTTTCACTGCCGGTATGTTCGGCAGCCAACTGGTCGACGGAAATACCGCCCGCACTGACCTTTCGTCGACTGTAATCGTTTCCAGTCAGCCAGGTCGCGGTGCCGGCTCCGTGGCCGTTTCCCTGAGGTGTCCAGACATTCCTCGGAATGAGGATGTCCTTTTTGAAAGGCTCCAATGGGCTCATCCACTCATTGAGCTTTAATAACTCACCATGGGGACCAACTTTTTCCGGGTGCCAAATTCCCCTTGGGATTCCGTTCGGAAAATATAGGTAAGCCAGACGATTGACAGGTTGGGTGGCGGTTGAAGCTCTCAAACCATTGGAAGTCATGATATCCAGAGTTGGCAACGCAATCGCTGCCCCCATGGCTTTGAGCATAGTCCGACGAGAAATTTTCATGGATCGACTCATTTAACAGATTGGGTTATCTGGTTCTTCTTATACTGGAATGGATAGCTGTTCACGATCCGTTTCAGTAAAGCCTGAAAATGAAAATCATCCTTTTCGAGATCAGTTAGAATCCGCCTGATTGCGGGTTCATCATAATACTCCAATTGACGGCCCAGGCCATAAGCCAGTAATTTGGAGACGACTTGGCGAACTAGGTCGGCATGGTGTTTTTCGATAATGACGGTTTTCAGTCCGGCGGGTCCATTGAAGGGCGTTCCATCTGGGAGAGTAGCATTGGCATCGACGGGTTTCACTTCATAGCGCCGTCGTCTCTTTGGGGGGCTTTCCTTAACTTTCTCATTGATTCTGACGCGATAGCTCTCTCGCCAGCGTCCGAAATAATCCAGGTTTTCCAAGCTGAAACCCAAGGGGTCGATCTTGCTGTGACAACTCCGGCAGCTTGGATCGCTTGAGTGCAGTTCGACTTTTTCACGAAAGGTCAGACTGTCGTTTTCTGCAACCTCCTCCTTAAAAACACCGGCGTTGGGGGGAGGGGGAGGAAAAGGGAGTCCCAACAAGGTCTCCAGGATCCAATTCCCTCGCTTGATGGGACTGGTTTCCTTGTGATTGGAGGTTACGGCCATCAGGCTTGCGTGGGTAAGAATACCTCCTCTTCCAGGATTTCGCATGGTGACTCTCCTCATACGGGTCCCCAGCACATCTTCCAACTCATAAATCTCCTGAGCAAGCTCCTCATTAATGAAGGAATAATCTGCATCGACTAAGTTGGCGATACGCCGGTCTTCACGGATCAGTGAGTTGAAGAACATTGCGGATTCGTCACGCATGGCCGTCATGAGGGAATCCGTGCACCAAGGATTGTCGATAGGGTCCAGTCGGATTCGTGTACCTATCAACCGAAATCCCAGCCACTGGGCTGCGAAGACTCTACCCAGACTTTCCGCCTTCGGATCCTTCAGCATTCGTTCGGTTTGCTGACTGAGGACGCTTGGTTCATGCAGGGTTCCTTTCTCCGCCAATTCAAATAATTCCGAATCCGGCATGGAGGCCCATAGGAAATAGGATAATCTCGAAGCGAGTTCCCAATCGCTGACTTGGAAAGATTCTGCAGTGGGGTTTCCTTGTTCTACCCTGAACAGAAACTTGGGAGAGATGAGAAGGCCTTGGATGATCTGTTTAACGGAAGCCTCAAAATCATTGCCTCTTCTTCTGAACTTGAAATAAAGTTCCAGTACTTGGTCTGTTTCCCGATCCGAAGCAGGTTGTCTGAAGGCTCGTTTAATAATTTTTTTCAGGGTTTTTTCAGCCGCTTCTCTTTCGGTCGTGGTTTCCCCGGGTTTCGCAATCAATATCATTGTGCGTGTCAGGAAATGGGAGGCTGTCTTGGGTTCTTTCGGGAGTGTCAATTCGACAATCCTTTCTGCGGCAGCAA
Organism: Verrucomicrobiales bacterium; assembly: GCA_012959985.1. Classification (GTDB taxonomy): domain Bacteria; phylum Verrucomicrobiota; class Verrucomicrobiia; order Limisphaerales; family DUCD01; genus DUCD01. Next base: position 10,809 of record DUCD01000039.1, read on the forward strand.
TGTATCTTTCCATCAAAGTGCTTTGGAGGAACAAGGTGTTCGCCGAGTTTTCAAATCCACTGGCTCCTGTCATCTCTGCTGGAAACCGGTCGGCCGGTTTCAGATCGACTCCGAAAAGATCTCTAATCGTATTGTTGTATTCATGATTCGTCAGCCGCTTGGCAGATTCAAATCCAGGGTTGTCGATGGATTCATAATCGAAGTGGTTCAATGCCTTATCCAGTGTGGCGAGTATTGATTTTCTGACCTCATTACCCGGTTGTGGTTCCTCCTCTGGGGGCATTTCCCCTGACTTAAGCAGTTCAACAACCTGATTCCATTGAACTCGGTTACGGATCAGAGGTTTCTGCTGCAAGAGTTTTTCCAGATTCAGTCCTCCCTTGGTCTTTTTCTTTCCATGGCATTGGAAACAGAATGAAGAGAAGTTTTTTTCAATGGCGAAATCTTCAGTTTGCACCGCTTTCAGTTGATATCCCTGCAAAACGATCGTCAGAACAATGATGCATTTGAAGATTCGAAAAACCATTTAGATTCCACTTATTTCGTGATTTTGGCTATCATCGATACCGTAAACGGTATCGAAATGTTGTCAACAGGCTTTCCCCCTGGTAGTTGAAGCGTTATATAACTTAACTATTTGGTGGAAAATACCGATAAATACTAGAATATCAGTATGGTAATGCTTTTCATATGATTGATCTTAAAGAATTGATTCAAAATGCCAGCGAAATCCCCCCTTTACCGGCAAGTGCGGCGAGGCTGGCTTCGCTGGTTCTTGATGAGAGAGAAGACCGTGATCTGGATGAGATCGTTGAAGCCGTGACTTACGATCCGGTTCTGACCGGAAAAGTGCTTCGATGGGCGAATTCAGTGGTGAGCGGCAGTGCTGAACAAATCCTGACTGTTAAGGAAGCCTTAATTCGGATGGGGACCGGTCCTCTGTTGCAGGTGGTGATTGCTTCCAATGTCAAGCCGCAGATGGCAAAGGCCTTGCCCGAATACGGATTGTCCGAAAAGGAACTCTGGCACCATTCTGTAGCGTCTGCCTTGGCAGTGAATTCTTTTCAGCGTACTCTGACAGTCAACATTCCCAAGGAGGCCTTTGTTGCGGCTTTGTTGCACGATATTGGGAAACTCATTCTGAGTCGTTACTTGGGCGATGATCATCTCCAGTGGCTTAAAGAAGCCCGTCTGGGAGGGGGAGTCAGCGCATGTCGGGCAGAATCCGAGATTCTTGACGTGCATCATGGAGAAGTCGGTGGACTGATGGCCCAGCATTGGAACCTTCCCGAGAGAATTGTCCAGGGGATAATTTACCATCATACACCAGAAGAGAATGATGATCCGATCAGCTATATTGTGGGGCTCGCTAATATCGTCGCGAAATCACTCGATGGTGGAATAGAAAAGGAAACCATTGATTCGGAAGAAAGTTCCGCTATCATTGAAAAACTGGAAGTCTCGGCAGAATCTCTCGAACGATCCCGGGAAATGGTGCAAGGTGAACTGGTTGGATTGCTGAGGAGTTACTGATTGTCTACTTTCTACTCAATTTTTATAGTATTTGCATTGTTTTTGGGATTGCCTAGGTCCCTCGGAGCGGAGCGGCCCCTTTCTGGGGATTTGCCCGAGAGTCTTCAAACCGTCCTGGCAAATACCCAGCCGCTCAAGTTTCCTAGAAAAGAACGACTTCCTCTCCTGGTTCTTCCGATCAGCAATGCCCTTAACGGAATCTCTGATGTCCTCAGCCGGAAAACGCTCAGTAATTTAAATGAGCGTGGTATCGGTTACACCGTCAATTGGAATCCCGGAAATTTTGAAGAATCACTGGCCGAAGGATTGCGCATCGGATCGATGCAGCAGACGGCCGGATTGGAAGTCGCCGTGAATGCCAATGCCTGCCTCTACTCGTTTTTCGATGGGAGTCGATCCATGCTTCATATTGACGAGTCGGGCAATCCATTTGCCGAAACCTCATTCGGTGGAAAGCTGGGATGTCCGTTCACTTATGAACCTCGCTATCTGGAAATGAAGGAGCGGATTGAAGCTTACCTGCGTGAATACCAAAAAGCCGGGATTGAAATCGACTTCGTTTTTGCCGACTGGGAAATCGACGGACCGATCGAGTGGAACGATGCCTGGGATTCATCAAAACGTTGTCTGCGTTGTCGAGAGAAAGTGCGACAGATTGATGATTTTCGGGTGTTTCAGAAAAGTCTTCGCGATATTCGCAGCGAAATGCAAAGGGTTGTCTTCGGAGACAATGTGACGTCGTATTTCCCTGAGGCTCTGGTCGGCAATTACGGAGTTTATCCACATGATGGTTATCGGTATTGGTACGATTACTTTGAACGTGAAACTCCCGGCCTGCCATTCCGGAGGGACCAGAATGCGAAGTACCGGGAATGGGTTCATGAATTTCCGGGAACCGGATACACCTTTGCCATGCCCGTTGTCTATACATGGTATCCGATCCATGATTGGTATGAATTCACGGATTCTGATTTTCGATGGTTTTACAATATGTTGCTGGTTGGCTCCAATTCAGGTAAGCACACCCCGTCTGCCACGCCATTGATTCCTTTTGTTCATTGGACAACTACCGCCTCGTTGCCGGATCCGGATCCTGGGGTAAAACAGTTCAGTAGGAATAATTATCAGGCCCTTTTGTGGCATTTATTATTGAGGGGGCATGACACCTTTTTCCTATGGTGCCCATCCAATGAACTTGCTGAGGAAGTCTCATTAGTTCACGAAGTTTATTCCGCTACCCTGGAGTACCGGCAGTTCCTCGATGAAGGAACACCGGTGACTTTCGAGGTTCCTCGGCAACCCTCTCCGGTCGTCTCCGGCCTGCGCCTGGGGCATCAGGTCTTGACGGTAAGAACCGAATTCGGTGATGAAGCCCAGCCCATTCCGATTCAACTTTCCGGAGGAGATCGCATTGTGGTTCCTCCCGAATCCGGACCCCAAATCCTGGAGGTTCAATCACCTGTCGCGAAACCCGGGTTTCTGGAGCAGAATGGAAGGCTTCGATTCCCCATTGGATTTTACGAACTCCCTCAGAACGATGACGATCTCCAAACTATGGCCGATGCCGGTGTCAACATTGTCCGGTGCGGTAATACTTTGGATCTGGCCCGAGCGCACAAGACGGGGATGATGGGGTGGATTTCTTTGGGGGTTCAACAGGGAGCCACCGATGGGCTCCGCCAGAAGATTGCATCCGTGGTCAATCATCCCGCTCTCGCGGTATGGGAAGGTCCGGACGAAATCATATGGACTTTCACCGCCTACAGTTTCCTGAAAGAGCATGCCGGGTTTACTCGCGAAGACTGGAACAATCAAACGCCGAAAGCGATGGCCTATGCACAAAAGCAAGGGAATATTATCCTGCCTGGTATCCGTGAAGGAATTGAATTAGTGCGAGAAATGGATCAACGCAATCTTCCGTTCTGGATCAACGAAGCCGCCGACAGCGACGTAAAATTTTCCCGTGCCTACATGGATTCAATCGATATCACCGGGTGTGATTACTATGCGGTTCGGAGCACTGGAACCGATTTGCCGAGTATCGGTCGACTGGTGGATCGTTGGCATGCGATTGGCAGAGGGAAACCGGTCTGGATGGTTCTTCAGGCATTCTCATGGCACGTTTCGAGACCAGACCGAGATCGGCTCTATCCGGATTTTCATCAGTCGCGTTTCATGGCCTATGACGCAATTGTCCATGGCGGCAAAGGACTGTTTTACTGGGGATCTTCGGAAATCGACGATCCGGATTTTCGAACATCGTTGTATGCCTTAACCTCGGAAATTGCCTCGATTGAACCGTTCCTAATCGGCGAAGAACATCAGGGAGTTCAGATTCAGGTTATTGACGACTTGTTTGATCCTCCCGGGCACAATGTTCTTTCCCGTTTATTTCGGCATGGATCGGATTTTCTTCTAATACTGGTCAATGAAGATGCCCACCGTCACCTTGGAGTGGATGTGACCGGGCTGGATCTGCTGGAAGGGCGCCAGTTCCGGCAGCTATACGGTTCGGAGAACCCGCAAATCAATAAAGGCGGTTTCGTCACACGGATTCAGGGATTCGAAGTAAAAGTGTTTACAACCGATTCCCAATTCGTGGCCCCTATGAGAAACGGCAGGGTTTACGGCTTGGAGTGATCCACCGTTTTCGCGATTCAGGACTCCTGACCTCATCTGGAGAAACCAAGTCCAAGTTAAAGTTTGGTAGGGCGAGTTGCTCTGCCATTTGATTATGGAATGCAAACCCACCCCTGACCTCTCCGTGATTTTAGAGCATCCAATATATCTCAATTGTTCTTTCGATTGCGTCCTCTACGTCGAAGGAAATTGGTGTTCCGTGCTTTCTCCATCGATGCTTTGGAAAGTCCTTCGGTATCAGGGTGAAAGGTGATCCAGGCCTTCATGGCGCTGATGATGGCCGGAAGAGGCTGAAGGGATTGCCCTGAAAGATCTCCGCGGATGGCTTTACCCGTCAGTCGGTTCCAAGTCGTTCCGGTATCTGTATCCACCATTTTTCCATCCTTTTCTTGAAATGTCAGTATCCGACCAGTTAAGTGACGATTGAAGGCGAGAGCGGTGAGGCTTTTGGGATCGAAGGCAATGAGGGCCGATGTGTTTCCGATCTTGTCATTGGCGACTCTTTTTTGCATCAATTCATCAAGGGGCCAAGCTTTGGTTTTTAGGTCGGCTGAAAGTCCTAAAACGAACAGAGATGGATCTTCGTAGAAATCCAGACGATATTCTTTTGAGGTGCGGGAAAGTTTTACAACAGTGGTGGATGGATGCTGTTCTTTCCACGTTTTCCAGTCTGTCATGGTTGCGGGCAGTATTTCCAGTTGAGCTCCCTCCAGCGGACCTGCCATGGCCTTTCCCAGAATATGACTCCACAAGCTCCCGGTTTCTGCGTCCCTCATGACCAGGCTTCGATTCCATAATTTCCCGGAAACCGCAAAATTCAAATCCTGGGTATTCACGTTTCTGGCATACACGATACCATTGTGGCAAAGGTGTCACCAAGTGGCGGCAATTGCCTGATTGCCCAGTCTGTCATTCAGGATTTCTCGACGAGGACCCGTGAGCATATTAATTGGGTAAGCGCGGGCTTCGTCATTGATGACGGTTCCCAGCACCAGTTCGTTGTTCTCCAATTCTGTTTCGGCAATCGAAATTACTGGAAAGTCCGTAATCGGATCGAACACCCGGTTGATCACCGTTTTCGGATTGAATTCCATATCGGAATTTTGCGCCATGAGTAACAGGGAACAGGAGAATACCAGGACCGGAATTATCAGGATTCGTTTGATCATCGTGAGCAAGTTAGTGCATTTCCTGAGTGGTTGACAAGGGGGTTTTAACCAACCTCTTCGCTAAGATCACAAGAACACAAAGGGGGATACCGGTTAAAAGATCTTTCTTCCTTTTCTAGGTGAACTTAGCGGGGCGGGTGTTCTATCCAGTTCCAAACTTTCTTGCGACGTAGGGAAGTTGGATTGATTCCATTTCATAATGAGAGCTTCACAAATTAGAAGAGAAATAGTCCCGTGAACATCGTGGTGAGTAACACCGTGGGACGAGTTGTCGAGATTGGGGGGGTGAATTGTGTCGGTTAGCGATTGTCCGAGCTGCGGGATTTGCGCCGATACCAAACAAAAAATGAGGCAGCCATTATCCAAGGAAGGCAGGAAAGAAGGATGGTGGTTCCGATGAAAGCGGCTCGTGAACGCCCGTTTGCAGCGAAACAAACCGGACAAGCCTCGGAATTCAATGTGGCAGCCAAAAAGAAAACGAATAGGAATAATGAAAAGGGGCGAATCATTTTAGATGCCTTTATCAGGTCAGATATACCGTTACAAAAAGAAAGGGCCATATCACCACAACAAAATACCAGAATGCCTGCATGGTCCAATACTCGGTAGGGAGAAGCTGGTTTCGGCGCAGTTTGATGAACTGGTGTATCAATAGGGCGATGGCAACCAATGCGTGAAGTCCGTGGGTTCCAATGATCAAATAGAAGAAACTGCCATAGGCACTAGATGTCATTGTCAGTCCATAGTTCATTAATCTTATCCACTCAAATCCTTGAATAGCCACGAAGAATACCCCACAGGCGATTGACCAAGCGAGCAGTTTCCCTGCGTCACGAAGGTTTCCGCTCAACCGGAATTTGCGATTGGACAGAAACATCAGCACGCCGCTTATCATGAGAATGAGTGTATTGAAGGATGAACCGACAAGGGGCAGGCGTGGTTGATCCGCTGGTGGCCAAATGGTCACACCCGCACTGACGACCAGATAAGCGCTAATCAGTGCCGTGAAAAACATGACTTCACATGCGATGAAAATCAACATGCCCAATACTCCATTGGGAATGATAACGTTTCCCTCATAGGGGGGGGAGGCTTTGAAGGTCGTTGTGGCAGTGCTCATTTAAGGGGGTTTAATTTATTCGAAAGCGCTGTCTGATGAGCTTGAATCATCCGGATTCGCGATGGGTTCAGGAATATTGAATACAGGGCGATCAGGCTGTTTTTTCCAATTCGCTCCTTCATGATTCAAAATGTCCGGAGCAATAAAACTGAATAATACGAACAGGAATAGAAGACAGGTCAGTAACAGATAAGTGATATAAACCCTCTCAAACTTCAAATGCATGAAGAAACCGGCAACCATCAGAGCTTTCACAATGGCGATTCCGAACGCGGTGATCAGGGTGACGACCTTGAACCCGAGCATCGGTCCGGTGACACTGATAAAAAGAAGAATCACCAAGTATTTATAGATTTTGGGGTAGTTGACATGTGGATGTTCGTGTTCGCCACCTTGAGATTCCTTGGATGAAGTTACTATATCGGCCAGTTGTGCGACACCGGATCCGGAGAATGCTCCTATCCCGGCCGTGTCCTTATCCGGTGTTTCCTGCTTTCTTTTTCTTGCAGAGGATGCCGTGCGTTTCGTCTGCATGGACTGTTGCTTCACGGAAACGGATTTTTTCTTGGCCGAAGGTTTTTTCGTCGAAGCTTTCCTAGCTGGACTCTTCCTTACGCGTGATGAATTGTCTTCAGGTTTGTTCTTCACTGATCAAGTGTTGTTAGGTTGTAATTTCAAAGTCCACTGGCGATATACAGGAGAGGGAAAAGGAAAATCCATACTACATCCACGAAGTGCCAGTAAATACCGACGTACTCGACGCGTTGGAGGTTTTTACCGTTTTTCACATCCTGTGCCACGATCCCCATGGCAACCATTCCGGCCACGACATGGGTGGCATGCAGCCCTGTCATGATATAGTAAAATGACCAGAATACGCTGGTAAACAAAGTGTAACCGTGTGAAATCTCCGTTGTGTATTCGATGGATTTCACGACGAGAAACCCCAGTCCGCCAAGTATGGTCCATTTTAGGAATTTAACGGCATCGTTGGGGCGATTCTCAACGATGGATTTGTGGGCCAGGACAACGGAGAAACTCGAAGAGAGAAGAATTAGCGTGTTGAGTGCGCCCAGAAATACACTCGTGTGTGCCGCTTCATGTGCCCATTCGGCATGGTGCAATCGAAAAAGGGTATAGCTGACAATGAGTCCTCCGAAGATCACAATTTCCGAGGCGACCACCCACCAGATTCCGAGGCGACCCGTAGGGATACCGGTCACGCTGCGTCTGGTGGCGACAGGAACTTCAAAAGACATAGGCTTATTTACAGGGAGTCAAGTGTTGAGTTTTGGGGTTCAATTTGGTTCGTTTTGTGGCCAGTAATCTTCTTTCCGGCCCGGAACGCTGTATTCGTAAGGACTACGGTAAACTTCAGGCAATTTTTCAAAATTTCCGTGAGGGGGAGGGGAGACCGTGACCCACTCCAGGGTATTGGCCTTCCATGGATTTCGTCCCGCTTTCGGACCCTTTCTCAGGCTGATGAAAATATTCAGGAAGAAAGGAATT
>DUCD01000039.1:18789-33502 GCA_012959985.1 Verrucomicrobiales bacterium
GGAGCATGATGACGAGTGAGATGGTGGCAAACTCTCTTACTCCCATGTAACCTGCCAATTCCGGAAAAAATTCATAGTTGAAGATTCGACGATGTTGTCCTGCCATCCCCAGTAGAAACAAGGGAATGAAAATACAGTTGAACGGTATGACGGTTCCCCAGAAATGGATTCGTCCCAGGCCTTCATGCAGCATTTTTCCGGTCGCTTTCGGGAACCAATAATAGAAGCCTGCGAATACCGCAATAATGGCTATCGGCACAAAAGTATAATGAAAGTGTGCTACGACGAAATAAGTGTCGTGAAAAAAGATGTCCGTACCGCTGGATCCCAGATAGATACCGGTGACGCCCCCGATCAGGAATTCGGCAACAAAGGCTAAAGCCCACAGCATCGGGGTTTTGAAATCGATGGATCCTCCGTACAGAGTCGCGATGTAAAGAAACAGCATCTCGGCTATGGGAATGGAAATCAGTAGAGTTGTGACCGTGAAGACATGTGCCATTCGAGGATCTATGCCGGATACGAATTGATGGTGTGCCCAAACCACAAAACTAAGTGCCCCGGTGGCGAATGTGGAGTAAAGCAGTACTTTGTAGCCAAAAAACTTCTTGCGTGAGAAAACACAAAGAATCTCGCCCGTGATTCCCATGGCCGGCAAAAACACCACATACACTTCCGGATGACCGAAGAACCAAAACAGGTGTTGCCAAAGCAACGGATCTCCGCCGTTAACCGGATTATAGAAATTCGTCGCAAATACCTGATCGAAAAGCAGCATGACAGCGCCTGCAACCAGTGGGCCGACCGATACCATGAACATGATGCTGGCCAGGACAATCATCCAGACGACGATCGGGATGTCATGCATCTTCATTCCCTTTGCCCGAGAGTTCATGGTAGTGGTGACGAAATTGATACCCCCCATAAGAAATGCAACGAATTCCAAAGCCACCGCCAGTAGCCATAACGTGTCGCCCCATGGGGTGAGATTGAATTCCGATTTTGCAGAAAGAGGTGGATATGCTGTCCAGGCTCCGCCGAAACCGCCACCGGGAACGATGAGCGAAGCAATCAGAACGATCGTGCTGAGAAGGAAGATTTGATAGGAGAGGCGATTGACCCGGGGAAAGACCATATCGTCGCATCCGAGCATCAGGGGAATAGCGAAATTTCCGAAAGCGGCTATCAATACCGGCATAGCCACCCAGAAAATCATGATGGTACCGTGATTAGTGACCAGTGAGTTGTATTCCCCTGGAGTTACCATTCCAAATCCCGGAACTTCCTGACCTGGGTAGGCTAGTTGCATGCGAAACACGTAGGCAAAGTAACCACCTACCACCGCCATGATCATTCCGGTTATCAGATACTGCGCCCCGATGACCTTGTGATCCGTTGAGAACACGTATTTACTCCAGAAACTCTGTTGACTGTGTGCGTGACTACTCATTTTTTCCGCTTGCTTCTGTCTACTTATGCTTGTTGCAAATGGGTCGTGCTATTCAAAATCTCCACCGCCGGCATCCGATTGTGCATCGGCCATCATGGTCGAATTCAGGGATTCCATCCAACGGACGTGTTGGTCGGGTTCTTCAATAGTAAGTCTGGCAACCATCAGCCCATGGCCGATGCCACACATTTCCGCACATTGGATATCATAACTTCCGGTTTTCGTGGCTTCGAACCATCCGGTGATAACGCGTCCAGGAACCGCATCCTGTTTCAAGCGGAATACGGGAATGGAAAAGCCGTGAAGAACGTCATTGGATTGGAGCTCGAAGTGATAGACCGTGCCTTTTTTGATATGAAGTTCATCGATCAGGGTAATGTCGTCATCGGAGTCCAGTATTCCATCGGGTCCTGGATGTTGAAAAATCCATGCCCATTGGGCACCGGTGACACGAATGGTTTCCTGGGCTTCGGGCAGACGCTGTTTGATATTTGCCCAGACGATGATCGTGCCGGCAATCAGTACGACATCGCATATAATAATGAGAAAATGGGGTATGGAGATCCAACGTTTGTGCTCCTTCTTTTCACCGCTGAGGTATTGAGCCTTCACGCCCGGCTTCTTCCGGAATTTAAAAATGAAGTAAAACAGAACGGCTTCTGAGATTACAAACCAGAATCCCACTAAAAAGGTGATCAGATTGCATAAGCGATCAATGTCGCCGGCAAAAGTTGAAACTCGCGGCAAGTAGTTGTCGATCATCCAGAACCCCTTGGCGGGCAGGATGAAGAAGAATACAGCCAGGATTAATATCACACAGGTAATCAGCGTGATGATGAAAGTCGCTTTCGACAGCGCGTCTGCGCGATCCGGTTCCGGGTTCATATATCAATAAATATTTCTGGTTAGAATAATCCAGTCTCTGAAAATCAGTCCTTTTCCCGCTGGGAGTAGATGTAGGCGACCACATCTTTCATGGCTTCCTCGGTCGTGGAGTTTTTAATCTGAGCCAGTTGAGGGAGAAGGTCTTTAACGATCGGGCGCATTCGGGCACCGGTAACATCCTTTGGATGTACCCCGCGAATACCTTTGCTGAATTTTTCCAGCTGCTCCAGTATGTACCAATCATCGAGTGGCCTATGTGAGGGAGCTGAAATGGAAGGGGCGTCGTTACCTTGGAACTCGGCACCGTGACAGGAAACGCAAAGACCGTCGTAGTAATACTTACCGTTCTTGACGTTGCCTTCTATGCGGCGGCTTTTTTCAATGGATTTCTTTTTATCCAAGCTCTCCACATAAGCGGCAATCGCTTTGACGTCTTTCTTAGTGGTGAGAATGCGAGACATCGGTCGCATCATCAACCCTTTGGGGTCGTTCGGATGGGCACCGCGATGTCCGCTCTGAAACTTGGTCAACTGTGCTTCGGTATACCAAGCGTAGAGACCGGCAATTGCTGGGAGGGAAAGTGTTGCAATCTGCTGTCCGGTGCCATTTTCACCGTGACAGGGAGTGCATAGTTGGAATAGCACTCTCCCTCTTTCTTTATCCACAGCCTCAACGGTGCCGGCGACCAATGCCAATCCAAGTATCAATCGTGTCATTATCGGGAAAACCGTAACGGACCAAAGACCTGTAAGACTTCGCATTTATGTTTTATTTCTTTGCAAAAATTGGCCTTGTTCAAATCTCAGAGATTAATGAGAGATCAGCCCGCGTTTTTATTCAACATGGCTGCCAAATCGTCTTCTACATTACCGCTCGGTTTGATTCTGAACTTTTCGACGAGCACATTCAGAACGGTTGGGGTGATGAAGGCTGGGAGTTTCGGTCCAAGGCGAATATCTGTCACTCCGAGGTGCAGCAAAGCCAGAAGGACACAGACAGCTTTCTGTTCGAACCATGAAATAACCAGAGATAAAGGCAGGCCGTTAACGTCGGTTTCGAATGCGTCTGCCAATGCCATGGCCACTTTCACAGCAGAATAGGAATCGTTGCACTGGCCCATGTCGATGCGTCTTGGGATTCCTCCGATATCGCCCATATCGGCCTCGAGAATCCTGAATTTACCGCAACCCAGCGTCAGCGCCACGGTGTCTTTTGGCATGGCTTCGACAAGATCAGAGTAGTAGTTGCGTCCGGATTCTGCGCCGTCACATCCTCCGATTAGAAAGAAGTGTTTGATCGCCCCCGATTTGACAGCATCGATGATCTGATCGGCTATGCCCAGCACAGCATGATGCCCGAAGCCCACAACCAGTGATTTTTCTTCTGTTTCGGTTGTAAATCCTTCGCATGCCAATGCTTTCTCGATGACTTGGGAAAAATCCTGATCGGCAATATGAGTGACCCCGGGCCAAGCGACTAAGCCACAGGTGAAGATGGAATCCTTGTAATCTTCACGAGGTTCCTGAATGCAATTGGTCGTCATCAGAATGGCTCCCGGAAACTGGCTGAATTCGGTCCTTTGCTTCATCCAGGCTCCTCCGTAATGTCCGACCAGATGCTTATATTTCTTCAGCCCCGGATATCCGTGAGTCGGTAACATTTCGCCATGAGTGTAGACATTGATTCCTTTGCCTTCGGTCTGAATGAGCAGTTTTTCGAGGTCATTGAGATCGTGTCCGGAAATTAGGATCGCTTTGCCGGGAATGGCACCCCAGCGGACGTTAGTAGGTTCAGGGTTCCCATAGGCCGAGGTGTTTGCACCGTCCAACAGGGCAAGAGTTTTTACTGAAATTTCACCGCAGCGCATGTTCAGAGCAAATAACTCATCTACGCTTGGATCCTTTTTGGTGAGGGCATCCAGTGCTTCATGGAAGAATCCGTAAATTTCGTCATCCTCTTTTCCAAGAACCATAGCATGTTGGGCATAGGAGGCAGCCCCTTTCACACCGTAGAGCAATAGTTCCTGTAAGCCGGTAATGTCCTCGCCCAGCGATTCGAAGCGCTTGCGAATGCCCACCATCTCGCCTTGTTCTATCAGGCCGTTTTGATCCGGGGCAGGCACCCAGGTGCAGGAACTGTTCAAGGGTTCGAGTTGCTTTTCCGCTTCTTTGTAAGCGGCTTCGCACATAGTCCGAGAGGTTTTCAGAATCTGGTGAGCTTCACGTAAAAGCGCTTCCATCCGTTCTGGATCAAAGTTTACATTGGTAACGGTTGTAAACAGAGCTTCAATCAGAAACCGGTCGACAGATCGGTCTTTCTTGCCGAGTTTTCTGGCGCGATGAGCGTATCGGGAGATTCCTTTTGCCGCATCTATCAGGAGATCCTGGAGTGCCGCGGTTTCCGGATTTTTACCGCAGATACCGGTGATGGTGCAGCCCGTGTTTGAGGCGGTTTGTTCGCACTGATAACAAAACATGAAGAATCCTTTCGATGGAGTTGAAATGGTGATCAGAATTTATATCAGGAGTCATTCCTGTAGTCCGGTTTCGGTTCAATCCCAAAATGGACCGCCTCACAACTATAACCATCCCTTCTTACGTTCTTCGTGTTTCTTGCTCATGTATGACCCGTTATTGGCGATTGTTTTGTTACTTGCTTCATATGCAGTGGATCTCCAAGGACCAATGTCCGATAATGTTGACTATTAGTTAAAATATGTTGAGCGTTGATCATTGGCTTTCTCTCATACTACGACGAAATTTGAAGTGTTATGATAATTAGCCCTCGTTTTTGGAAATCAATCGTCATCGGGTGTTTTTGTCTTTTGGCTGTAATCAGTGGCGAAACAGCTGATAAATCAGGTCTGTTGGATTATTCTGAATACGGGTTAATGCCGCTTCCCGAGAAGTTGACGGATTATTCACGAAAAGAGTCGAACGATGCTGTATTCAAGTTGGGGCGACGATTGGAACGTGGTGAGATCCGACTGAAATACGATGAATCTTACGGCTACCTCCTGTCAGTGCTGGAACAATTGGCTATCCAGGTATCCTCTCAAATACTGGTTTTTTCAAAATCCTCGCTGCAGCGAAAACACATCTCTCCCAAGTCTCCGCGAGCCATTTATTTTAATGATAAAGTTTTCGTTGGTTGGATTCCTGGAGCTCCGAAGATTGAACTGGCTTCGATTGATCCACAACGAGGTGTCGTTCTTTATACGCTTAAACAACCGAAATCATCGCCATTGGTAAAACCTCAATTTTCCAGAAATAACAAATGCCTGGAATGCCATGTTACCTCAAGGACACTTGGTGTTCCCGGTTTGGTGATGCGGTCTTTTGCCACAGATGATAAAGGGCAGATCGATTTATTGAGCGGTTGGGCTACGATCAACCACAATACTCCATTAGCCGTGCGCTGGGGAGGGTGGTATGTCAGCGGAGATATCGGAAAACAAACGCATCATGGTAACATCATGGCTGAGACGCTAACTGATGATGGGGAATTTGCGTCCGGTGAGAATGAGGATAGAGTGGACTTGAAGGCAGCCCTTGCTTCTCAAAACTACCCAGCTAAAACCAGCAATGTCGTGGCTTTGATGGTTTATGGGCATCAATTACACATGCAGAATCTAATAACCAGATTGCATTATGAATCGTTATTGGATCGCCCCATAAAGGATTTGGTCACTGGGTTTTTAAAATACTTATTATTCATCGATGAGATTCCCCTCGATGACAATATTAAGGGAGATCCTGAATTCATCACAGATTTTCAACTTCGAGATCCCCGTGATGATCGGGGAAGATCTCTACGGGAATTCGATTTAACCTCAAGAATATTTAAATATCCCTGCAGTTACATGATTTACTCGGATGCGTTTCAGAGCCTTCCTCGAAAAACAAAACGGTCAGTTTATAAAAGACTCTGGTTGATTCTTGTGAATGAGGACACGGACCCAGCCTTTCAGGCATTAGCCGAAGATTCCAAGAAAGCTATTCTCGAAATATTAGCAGATACCGCGCCTGATCTGCCGAAGTATTGGGCACCCTGAGTTGGCCGCTCGATAAGTGGCCTCTTGATCGAACTACGTTGGACGGACCTCAATCCGAAGGTGGTAACAGGATTAAACCTTCGGGCCATTTTGCTCCGTCTTTAATCCACCGGGTAATTAATTCGATTTCCAAATCACTCAATGGACCTTCTTTCTTAGTAGGCGGCATTATTTCATCATCTTCGTCGTCTTCTGGGTTGATGGAAATCCGCATATAGATCCCGCTTTTCTCCGGTTGTCCCACTACAATTCCCCGATCATAGTCACCTCCTTTCAATGCGTCCTCAAACCGATCAAGTCTCAGTTCTCCTTTTTGCTTCTTTTTTCCATGGCATTCCAGGCATCGGTTTTCAAATATCGGTTGAATCCGTTGGGAAAACTCTACCGTCCAATCGATAGCCGACAAGTCTACTGGTGCCAGTTCTTCAGACTTTTTGACGTTGATGGTGGTGACATCTGAATTTTTTTCAAGTGTGTTTTCCTGGCTTAATTCTGCAAAGGATGCTCCCAAACGAATCCACTGGAAGATATTCATAATTTCAGTAGCGGTTAGCGGTGCCTTTCCGCTTGGAGGCATAATGTCCTCGTGGTTTTCATCCAGAGTGATCAACTGGATCAGATTACTTTTCAATGGTTCTCCGGGGATGATGGCGGTTAACTCGCTGTCTCCCCCGTTCATCGCATTGTCAGCACGGTCTAATCGATAGCTTCCCTTCTGTTTTTCGGGGCCATGGCAACGAAAACATTTCTCTTCAAAGATTGGCAATATCATTTCCTGATACATTCCTCTTTCTCCATGTTCAGCGCTCTGGACACTCTGGTCGGGTTTATCGTCATTTAGCCAGGTTTTAACGAATTCGGGCGCGTTTTTGACCAAGTAATCAGATCCATGTGTCAGGTTGCCTCCCAAATGTCCCGCGATAGCCAGGACAGCAAAATCTCCAATCAACAACCCTCTGAAGGTGAACTTTGAGATCCATCCCCCCCTGTCCGTATAGGAATACTGGTGCATGAAATAGGCCAATGCGGTGACAAGGCCAACTAGAATCCCGAAACGCTGATGCTTCAATAGCATTCCTTCGTCATATCCTCCCCCTGAAGCTCTTAATAAACCCAGACCAGCGACAACAACGGCGCTGATAGTACTGATTGCAAGAACAAGGGAAACCATTTTACGGGTGTCCGAAGGAGACTTGGAGTAAAACAGATAGTAGAAATCAAGAATGCCTGCCATCGTTACGAATCCAATGGGGAGGTGAAGCACAACCGAATGAAAAGGAGCTAGAAATAGCCTCCATTCAAATTGATCCCCGAATTGAATGGAGACTGGCAGAACAGACTTCAGTTCGAATCCTGCTGCAATTACCGGATTAAACCCGGTATAAAACAAAGCCACTATGAAAATGGCGCATCGATGACAGTACATTTAAAAATCCTTTGGCAAGTTATCTAATCATAATTTCATACCAAAAATAAGGCGGTCGCTGGACATGGTTAAAATGAAAGGCAACAGCAGATGATTACACTAGTCCTTTTTTGTTGAAATATGGTCAATTTCTGATTTTACGTTATCCAGAGTCGACGTGTCAGTGCTCCCTACTTCGGGAACTAAATCATATCTAGGGTCATGCCTATCTTCGAGTTGGCCGCGGTGAGGCTGGAATTGACTTTTTCGGGTCACCTCATTCCGTTTCCAGTTGTCCCGATATTCGTCGAAATACTTCAGGATTTTGAGGAGAACTCTGGTTGAATCAATTCATTGAATTCAGAAATAAGTTACTGGAGAGCTTCCTTTGCATCTCTAAACGACATACGGGTATTCGGTTTGCAGAAAAATCCGTAGAAAACCCCGGGAAAACCGGCGGCCATTGATCGTTTATGAACCAGCACGGTTTTAGCTCGATGTGACTCAATAATAAGCATTCCATTAATCGAACTGGATGGCTCGTTCAATGCGGCTGGATGGACAACATCATTCGCCCTAGGACCCTACAGACATCGATCGTTTCCATTACGGGATTGATGGCATAGTTCACCGCCATGCCGTTTTATTCGAGCAGACGGCCCAGTTCCCTTACCGCATGCTGTGCCTAAGCCACTGCCAGACCCTATCCCGGGACGATGCAGACCGATAGGGTTGCCTCAAGTAGGTATAAAGCATCCTGAGCGGATATCGGATTGGTTTTTCCCTGAATTTTGGAGGGAGAGAACAATATCGGTAGGGCTCGCTTTCCTCAGCGAACCGGTTGACCGTCTTCATCGGTCGAGTTCCGGCGTGCTGACAAACCACGGCCTAGCTTTTATTGAAAATACACATGCATCCATATACGATGAGGAAATTGAAATGAAAATGATATGAACGCAAGAATCACCGGATGCTTGTTGGCTTTGTTTTTTGTTACCTTTACAAACGCCGATAAGGCTCCGTATCGAGTGGCTCCGTTTTCGGTGGATGTGACCATTCCACTGGGGCACCGGTGCATGGGGGTTTTGCCGATGAAAGCTTCCGAAATCGTCGATCCCCTTTTTGCGAAAGGTTGGGTCTGGTTGGGAGCCGGGGAACCGATCGTGTTGGTGGCAGTTGATTGGTGTGAGATTCGTAATGGTGCTTACGATTATTGGCGTGTCGCCTTGGCTGAATCAGTCGGCACTCGACCCGAAAGGGTGTTGGTCCATAGTTTGCATCAGCATGACGCGCCGGTCGTGGATCTGGGCGCAGAAAAATTGCTTGCCGGCGTCGAGCTTGCCGGGGAGTTATGCGACACTGAATTTCATGAACGAATTGTTCATCGTGTTGCGGATGCTGTCCGGGATAGTTTGACACAATCAGTTCCGGTTACTCATATCGGTATAGGACAGTCCAAAGTTCTGGGGATCGCTTCAAATCGACGCGTGGTGCTCAACGGAAATCGTGTTTCATTTAATCGCGGCAGTTCCAGTGGCAGAGATCCTGAAATGAGGAATGCTCCCGATGGATTGATCGATCCATGGCTGAAGACGATCAGTTTCTGGTCGGGTAATGTTCCCGTTGTGGCGATGCATGCTTATGCAACGCATCCCATGAGCTATTATGGAAAGGGGGGAGTCAGCGCAGACTTTGTAGGCATCGCCCGCAAACAATTTCAAGCCGAGCATCCCGAGGCCCTTCAGATTTATGTTACCGGATGTAGCGGTGATGTGACCGCAGGCAAGTACAACGATGGTTCGTCCGGAAATCGCCAGGTGTTGAGTGAACGCTTGGTGCAGGCCATGCGGAGATCGTGGGAAAAGACGGAACGTACCCCTGTTGGTAAGCTTAAATTCCGCACCGCGCCTTTGATGTTGGACTTTATTTCAGATGACGATTTTAGTGCCGAGATTCTGAATCAACGATTGGTTGAAGCCGACTCGGTGCCCGACCGTATTCTGGCGGCTATGGCACTCAGCAGCCGGGCACGAATCGCAAGAGGTAAACCGATTGACGTGCCCTGTCTTGATTGGGGCAATGCTCAACTGGTTCTTTTTCCAGGAGAAGCCTTCGTCGGATATCAATGGATGGCACAGCGTATGCGCTCTGATTCATTTGTCATGTGCCTCGGTTATGGTGAATGTTGGCCCGGATACATCCCCACACGATCCGCGTTTGATGATGGATTTGGAACGAGCTGGCGGTGGGTGGATCCCGGTGCCGAAGAACGGATTCGTTCCATTCTCTGGGAAATACTTCCCTCCGGAGAGTCCGATCCAGAGTTTGCGGGGGAACAGTCGGAAGTCATTGTGCGTGATGTGTTTCCCGCTAGCGAGAATCACCCGCGAAACAGTGAAGGTTCGATCATTGCTCTAGGTGACAAATCGTTGTTATTCGCGGCTACAGAATTCGTTCAGGGAAAGTCGGATTACGCTTCGGCACACATAATTTCACGTCGTTCGGAAAATGGCGGTCTCACATGGGGGGAGGGGCGCATCCTCCAGGAAAACGTCGGTAACCTGAATGTGATGTCCGCCAGTCTTAAGAGATTTCATTCATTGGGAAACTCGGGCATCGGTTTGTTTTACCTAGTGAAAAACAGCTTCGACGATTTGAAGGTTTATCTAAGAATTTCGACTGATGAAACAGAAACGTTTGGGAAACCCATTTGTGTGACCGATGCCCCTGGTTATCATGTGATGATTAACGACCGTGTGGTGCAGTTGCTGGACGGACGACTGATCTGTCCGGTTTCATGGAGTCCCGACGTTCGGAATGACAATCATTTCGTTTCATTCTGCTATTTCTCAGATGACGGTGGCCAATCATGGAAGTCCAGTGTCAATCGAGTTGACCTTCCCCGTCGCGGGGCTATGGAACCCGGTGTGCTGGAAAGAAAGGACGGCTCACTCCTGATGATGGTCCGCACTCAATTCGGGGAGATATACGTGAGCACCTCCACGGACCGGGGCCTTACTTGGGATTCAGCGAAGCCCTGGGGTGTTAAATCTCCTGAAGCGCCGGCCACACTCAGGAGAATTCCGTCAACGGGAGATCTTCTCTTAATCTGGAATCCTGAAGTGAAATCCGGCGCGGGTCATGGAGGTTTGCGTACCCCCCTGGCCACGGCGGTTTCCCGCAATGATGGTCTGACATGGGGGAATCGTCGTTTCCTTGAAAAACGGACAGATCAAACTTATGCCTATACCAGTGTAATGTTTCAGGGTGATCGCGTTGCTCTCAGTTATTATGTGCGTGATGAGGCCAGCGGACAAATCACTTGCCGATTTCGCTCCCTACCGGTCCGATGGTTTTATGATCGTGAAATGTAGAGCGATCTCTCCTAAATCTCAATAAATGAACCTTCAGGCCTCCAGAAAATCTTCGTAATTCTCACCAGTATTTAAAGGGACAGGCATGATCGGTCCTTATCTGTTCGGAGCCGCTCCAGCAGAGTGGAATCGAAACTGGGTGAACATGCAGTGGATATCGGTTTGTCCTGGACGTTTTGACTTCCGTCCGAAAGGTGATTGTTCCTTCCTCATTGAAATTGCTCGACTGGATGAAGAAAGTTGATCCTCAAACGCCCGTTAGTAAACAGACCGGTAAACCGTAGAAGTTAACAGAACTGAAGCCCCTATCGAACGGGCACTGACAGATAGATTCAATCCGTATTTACAACTTTTTAATTCTTGGCGAGTGTGGTGCAGGACGGTAGATTGGAGACAATCACGCATCGGTTTGAAACCAGAGCTGAATTAACGGACTCATCATGCTATCGGTTTTGTTACAACGGTTCATTATACTGTGCCTTGTCGGTTTATGGCTGACACTTTCTGATTCGGTAGCTCAGACCCGTGTCCGTCGAGAGATACCTCAGTCCCTGCCTCGATCTCCTGAAGAACAGGAAAAGTTGTTTCGATTGCCCCCGGGTTTCCAGATCGAATTGATCGCCTCCGAACCCGAGATACCCAAGCCGATCAATATGAATTTCGATGCGGCGGGTCGGTTGTTTGTCAGTCACTCCACAGAGTATCCTTTTGCTCCTTTCCGCGGCCGTCCGGCCCGGGACGCCATCAAGATGATTTTGGATGACGACCAAAACGGGATTCCGGAAACAGTGGTCACTTATGCGGAGGGTTTGAGTATCCCCATTGGTGTCACACCGGTTCACGATGGAGTCATCGGGTTGAGTATCCCCAACTTGTATCGATTTTCGGATACAGATGGCGATGGCAGGGCAGACCGCAAGGAAGCCGTTTATGGTCCCTTCGGATACGGAGATACTCATGGAATGGTAAGTTCCCTGACCTGGTGGGTCGATGGCTGGATTTATGGTTGTCACAGTAACAACAATCGATCCCGGGTTGCGGGTAAAGACGGGCATACGATTGATATTAAACTGGGAAATACCCATCGGTTTCGACCCGATGGATCCCGCATCGAATTTTTCACTCGAGGGCAGGTGAATCCATTCGGAATCAGTTTTGATCTGTTGGGGAATGCGTTCAATGCGGATTGCCACACCAAACCGATTACCTTATTGCTCCGGGGAGGGTATTATCCCGATGTCCTGTTCAAGGGGCATGACGGTTTGGGTTTTGCTCCGATGATGATGCGCCATTCACATGGTTCAACCGGTCTCGCGGGTATTGTCTATTATGCTGCCGAAAACTTTCCCGAATCCTATCAGGGAACCGTCTTTCTCGGTAATCCCATCACCGGGCGAATCAATCATGATCGGTTCAAAATCCATGGGTCCTCATTTCAAGCGATCGAACAACCCGATTTTCTGACCTGTGATGATCCTTGGTTTCGTCCGGTTGATCTGCAGTTAGCGCCGGATGGGTCTCTCTATATTGCCGATTTTTACTCACCCATCATTGCTCATTATGAAGTTCCACTGACGCATTCCGGACGGGATCGTTCACATGGACGGATCTGGCGGGTATCCTATAAGGGTTCTGCCGGACAACCTCACACCCATCCCCCTAATCTGACCCGGTCCTCAATGAAGGAACTTGTCGATTTTCTCGCCCATGAAAATCTGGGTGTTCGCACCCATTCGGTTCACCAGTTGGTGCATCGAATCGGATTACAGTCCGTTGCCTTTATCAAAGACAGACTGTTGGATCGTTTCAGTGCTGCCCAAAGAGCCTATGGACTCTGGGTTTTATTTCGATTGGATGCCCTGAATGCCGAAACCGTGACTCAACTGGCAGGTGATTCGGATCGTCTGGTCAGGGTTCATTTGATGAAAGCACTTGCTGAATTATCAGGCTTAAGGGAAGGCGAACGGAGAATTCTGCAGCGTGCTCTCAGTGATGAGGATGCGTTTGTCCGTCGTGCTGCCGTGGATGCTTTGGGGCAACATCCAGATTCTGTTGATCTCCATCCATTGATCGATCTGTGGAATCAGACAGATGAAAAGGATACTCACCTGATTCATGCCATTCGAATGACCCTTCGGAATATCCTGCGAAATACGGGAGTTCCGAAAATAATCAAGCTTACGGAGTCCGATTCAACGCAGTATACCTTCCGTATTGCCGATATATGTCTTGGCATAAAATCGGCTCCTTCCGCCCAATACCTATTGGATACCTATCAACAACAGATGATTCCGGAGCTTCGGCGTGGAGAAATCCTGCATCATATGGCCCGCTACATTGATCTGAACGTCGCTTCCGTATTATTCGATCTTTTGGATCAGTTTGAATCGAATGCGGCTGCCGATCGACTCCAGGCCATTCAACAATTCCAAACTGGTTTTCAGGAAAGGGGAGGAACGTTGCCTGCTTCGCTGATAATCGCTGCGGAAAAACTCGCTCTGGAGATTCTGGAGAGTTCCGATTCAGCGATGTTATCCAGTGCGATAGGAATTGTTTCAGAATTTCAAATCAAGCAGGCAGTGCCTGTTTTGAAAAAACTGGCGATCGCGCCACCTCGTCGCCGAGGAGTTCCCGGAGGTGGAAGACCTCGAGGAGGAATTCAACCCGCGGTTTTCGATGCACTCATTGCTGTTGATGAGGCTTCGGCCACAGAAGTTTTCGTCCAGTTACTGGGTAATCCCCGCACCTCCAGTGGAATTCGGTGGAGACTGGAAAAAGCAATTGGCAAGCTCAATGAATCTGAAAGTCACCTGGCGCTGATTGAGCAGTTGCGGGTCGTATCCGGAGTCGTGGAGACCACTCTCGTGCGTGGCTTGAGTGGAAGTGTTGGGGGTGCTCGTGCATTATTGGCCGCGATCGAAACCGGAATTCTGTCACCCCGAATTCTTCTGGATCCACGAGTGAACGTCAATTTGCACTACACCGACCTTTCAAATCTGGATCAACGTCTCTCTGAACTGGTAATTGATCTGCCACCAGAGGATGAAATTCTGTATCAATTGATTGATCAGCGAAAGTATGGATTCCAAAATACCCAATCGAATGGCCAACGAGGAAAAGAGATTTTTACGGTTGCGTGTGCCGCCTGCCATCGGGTTCAAGGAGAGGGCGGTGAAATTGGCCCCCAACTGGATGGAATCGGTATGCGGGGATTGGATCGTCTTCTGGAGGATGTCATCGATCCGAATCGGAATGTTGATCT
This sequence comes from Verrucomicrobiales bacterium, assembly GCA_012959985.1. GTDB lineage: Bacteria > Verrucomicrobiota > Verrucomicrobiia > Limisphaerales > DUCD01 > DUCD01. Next base: position 33,220 of record DUCD01000039.1, read on the forward strand.
GAATTATCGCGCTTCACGTGTCGAATTGAATAATGGAGAGGTTATAGTTGCCCGCGTTCTGAGCCAGGAAGGCCAAGTGATGATTCTTGTCGATGAGGAGGCGATTGAGCGCCGGATCCCACTGTTGGAGATCAAAGAACATAAACGCTTGAACCGTTCCTCGATGCCGGCAAATCTTATAGATGCTTTCAGTGAACAGGATTTTTACGATCTCATAAACTATCTGTTGAATCAACGGATTGAACCTTTAGGAAAATAAATTAATATAAGATAGATAGTTTGA
>DUCD01000039.1:33512-37918 GCA_012959985.1 Verrucomicrobiales bacterium
TGGCCCGAGAGCGCGGGATTATTGCATTTACAACATTATGAACGGTTGGAACTTGGAATTTGAGGAGGTCACCGAAGGCCACTAAGGCGATGCGGAAATTGCAGCAAATGTGCAAAAAAATAATGTCCAATCGAACATCCAATAAGTAAACATCTAGCATGAACCGAAGAAATGCATTGAAACTGTTGACGGGCTCTGCCGCTGCGGCTGTGTTGGGTCCGAGTCCCTCTCTAAAGGCAGATTCCGTTGAATGGAAAACAGCCGTTGGATTGAACGGATTTATGTCGTCCTCAAAGAAATACGACAAGACATTCCCCATTTGGGAAGTTCTGGATTATTCCGCGAGGACTGGCTTCGATGGAGTTGAACTTGTCCGCGGTTGGCCACAAGGGAACTATCCGCTTCCCGATCAGAGTGGACGCATTGCCGCGCTGAAACGATTGTATGATGCCTACGGATTGCAGGTTTTCTCCATTCAGACCGGTGCCGGTGGTGCTTTTTCAGCCAATGCAGAAATGCGTCAACGTTGGCTGCGCGGGATGCAGAACCAACTGAAATTTGCCAAAGCGGTTGGGTGCGATTGTATCGGAATGTGGCCGGGTGGGCGATTGCGCGGACAGACACTTGACGAGGCCATTGGCCATATTGCTGAGTCATTCAGGGAAGTCGCGAAAATGGGAGATGATATGGGAATCATCACGGCCTTTGAAATTGAGCCGCCGTTTATCTTCAATACCGAGCAATCCTTGCGGCAAATCCTCGAGAAGGCAAATGATTCGCGAGTGAAGACGATTTATGATTCCAGCCATTTTGATTTGATGAACAAGTCCGTTGGAAACCCGCATGAGATGCTGCAACGTATTGGGGTTGAGAATATCGGTTACGTTCATTTTACGGATACCGATGGGTCCCTCCGTGACGGAGGAACTTCCAAACATCTTGCGGCCGGAGATGGCCATATCGATGTCGCTGCTTCATTCAAGACTCTGAAGGACGGAGGATTCAATGGATGGATCATGATCGATTCATGGCAGATCCCCGATCCTTATGACGCATCCACTAAAGGCCTGAAGGCAATTAAATCTGGCATGAGAGAATGATGAGACTTTAACGCAGACGATGTTCGATGTTGAACGATGTTCAAACATTATTACCGTAAACAACTATAACCTATGATCTATCGTGTTCTAATTTTCTTCATGACTGTCCTTGGAGGATTCGTTGTAGTAGGTGTCGAGACACCTCCGAACATCATCCTTATTTTTACCGATGACCAGGGTTATGGTGATCTGAGTTGTTATGGGTCTCCCGACATAAAGACCCCGAACATAGATCAGATGGCTGCGCAGGGCATTCGGTTCACAAGTTTTTATGCGGCGCCTTTTTGTGGTCCGTCTCGGGCGGCGTTAATGACCGGGTGTTACCCTCCCAGGGTGAATTTGGCATTTAATCATAATCCTGAAGCTGAGACTGGATTGAATCACGATGAAATCACCATCCCTGAAATATTGAAGACCAAGGGATATGCAACCATGATGATCGGTAAATGGCATCTGGGAGATCATCCCCAGTTTATGCCGCTTCGTCACGGATTCGACCGGTTCTTCGGTTTGCCCTATTCCAATGATATGTGGCCCTTCAATCCGCGAATGCCGATTGGAGAAAATCCGGATCCTCGTCATCTAGCTATTCGAAAGAGGGCGTTAATGACCGGATTCGCCAATCAGGGGCGCCCCTTCAAACCAGGTGAAGGATTTCCTCAACCTCTACCACTTTATTCTGGAACAAAAGTAATTGAGTACAATCCGGATCAGACCCGTTTAACGACCCGGTATACCGGATTGGCCCTGGATTTTATTGAAAGCAATAAAAAGGGTCCGTTCTACTTGTATCTGGCTCACGCCATGCCTCACGTCCCTCTTTTTGTTTCTGAAAAATTCAAGGGAAAATCTGACCGGGGTCTCTATGGAGATGTAATGGAAGAAATTGACTGGGGGGTTGGGCAGATTGTGAAGAAGCTGAAAGAATTAAACATAGAGAACAACACATTAGTGGTCTACACCTCGGATAATGGACCTTGGCTGAAATATGGGATTGATGGTGGTTCTGCAGGGTCTTTGCGTGGTGGGAAAGGTAGCGCTTGGGAAGGGGGTATGAGGGTTCCGGCTATTATGAGGTGGCCGGGGAAGATCCCAGCTGGAATCGAATCGTCTGAAATTGCCGCAACCATGGACCTCTTGCCGACTTTTGCCCGATTAGCCGGTGCCAAATTACCGACCGACCGAATCCTGGATGGGCGAGATATAGGGCCGTTGATGTTCAGGCGTTCAGAAGGCGATAAACCCCATGATGTATTCTATTTTTTCGGAGGTCGTCGTGGCAGTCTGGGGCCGCCCATTCTCCGTGCGATCAGAGAAGAAAAATGGAAACTGCATTTTGCACGTAGGCAAGGGGGAAAGGGTCCGATGCGAGCTATCGAGCTTTACGACCTCGAAAATGATATTGGAGAAAGCTTTAACCTGCTTTCACAACATCCGAAAGTCGCCCAATCCATGCGGATCAGAGCCGAAGAGTTTGTCAAACAACTCAGCTCTGAAATGCGTCCCATCGGTAGAGTCGTGACGAATCCTTAGGAGTCGATCACCGGTCTCCCTGAATTTGATCAAAAAACGTTAAAATATCGTCCCGTTCTTCGCTTTCCCTCCATTCGATGGCGGCTTTGGGATGGCGGTTAAGTTGACCGGTGATGTTGTAAGGGACGGATGGACCCCAAGCGACGGTTTCACGCAGAGGGGCTATATGCTCCTGCAGAAGCTTGATGACTGGACGCAATTTGAATTTCGGGTTTCTCAAGAAACCGAGCAAAATTTCCATGGGGCAATTTCCTGCCCCGCGACCCAGTCCCATCATGGTTGCATCAGCCCGGTTGGATCCTAAAATGATCGCTTCCAGGGTATTGGCGAATGCCAGTTGCATGTTGTTGTGAGCATGAATCCCGATTTCTTTTCCGGTTCCTGCCATCGCTTTGGCGTATTTTGTGTAGAGCGAGTCGACTTGTTCACGATAAAGATGACCGAAACTGTCGACGATTACCATGGTGCTGGCAGGGGTCGGAGCAATTTTCTCGAGCACAACGTCAATTTCCGTTTCGGTGATATTGGAAACCGCCATCAGGTTTGCCATGGTCTCGTAACCCAGATCATGGGCATGTTGAATCATTTCTGTGGCTTCTGAAACCTGGTGGGCATAGAAAGCGACTCGAATCATATCGAGTACACTCTCCGAGGCAGGCACAAGTTGTTCCTTCCAATCGCTTTTGGTCGCATCCGCCATGGCGGACAGCTTGAGTCCGGTTTTTTCGGAATCATGTCCTCCCACAACTCGGTTCAAATCTTCTTCGTCACAATGCCTCCAGGGCCCGAATTCTTCCTTGGGAAACAAGCGGGCAGAGTTTTTGTAGCCGATTTCCATGGTGTCGATTCCGGCTTCGATGCAGGTATCATACACGGCACGGACTAATTCATCGCTGAACTGGTGTTTGTTGATCAGGCCACCGTCGCGGATCGTGCAATCGAGCACTTTCAATTCCGGGCGGTAGGTAATCCAAGGGGCTTTATCGGACATAATTATTCTCTAGTGCCATTCTTAGTGGCCGTTATCAAGTCTTGTTTCGGAAAATGACTGGCCCAGCCAAACCGTTCACAAGCCAGACGTCAAGGCGAAATCATTGGGTTGCCTCTCCGCAATGCAATTTGTAGGATGACTTTACCCGAGATAAAAGGATGAAGAGGATCCGACCATTCAAGTTCCCAGCCTGCCTTCTTATTCTCCTGTATGGTCTGTTCGGATGCAGGATCTCGCCGAAAAACCCACCCACTCAAGGTGAAGATTCAGGAAGGATTCTTTTTGGGGATTATTGTGCCGCCTGTCATCAAACCGACGGATCCGGCACTGTTGAGGGTCCTCCCCCTCTGGTCGATTCAGATTGGGTCAAAGGCCCTGAATCTCGAATCATTCGAGTCGTTCTTCACGGGGTCCGAGGTCTGATTCGGGTTGGAGAAGGTTCCTACAATCTGGAAATGCCCGGTTTCGGGGCTGTCCTTTCGGACGAGGCAATTGCTTCCTTGCTCAGTTATGTGAGGGCCCAGTTCGGTAAATCGAGTCCCGGGATTGAGTCTCAGGACGTGAAGAGAATCCGAGCGGCCACAGTGGATCGAACCGACTATTGGACAGTCGACGAATTGCTGAAGATACCCTGAATATTCAACGGCGCCCCAAACCGAACTCATTGCCCATTGCCACGACTTTGCCTTTGTCGAAATGGTGCTTGCATTTTCTCACGGAATCAATGAGACAATTCGCTAAGTGCCGATTCAACATCAAGTTTAATCCCCATTTTTCGAGGC
>DUCD01000039.1:37928-39153 GCA_012959985.1 Verrucomicrobiales bacterium
GGTTCCCTCGGCGTTTTTCAATACGGCGATTCGCTTTTTTGTGATAGCGTCAAATACATCCGGAGCATGGTTCCATGCGATTTTTCCGTCTAGACTGAAGCAGACCCAACCATGACCTCCCTGCGATAATTCGACCTGTCCTTTCGGTGTCGGTGGCATCTTGGTGGCGTCGAATATGAACAACTTTCTGCCTTGTTGATCACTGATCCAAAGTTCTTTTTCGTCAGGGGTCAGCCCGGCTCCGTGTGTTCGGTGCGCGATCGGTTTTTCTCCGGCCAGAACGCGGTGCAGAATATTTCCTGTCTTCAGATTTACCACGTCGAATCCAACATGATTGCCAAGGCAAACATAAGCCGTTTCATTCTGGCTGGTTACGGTGAAGGGAAAAACGCCTCTTTCGCCGACATCCTTGATTTGCTGGACTACCTTGTCGGTCCGGGTGTCGAATACGGTCAGCATGGTTCGAGTGCCCAGATAGGCAAATCGTCCATCCAGGCTGACGAGGCTGTTGTGGGCCTGCGGACCGACATGAATGCGCTTCATCAAATCACCGTTGTGGGCATCCACAACCAGGAAACCGCTGTCTTCACCTGAGTACCACCAACCGGTTGGGATATAGATTTTCTTTCCGTCCGGGGTGATGGATGACCGATCGCAACCTGCTTGATATTGTTGCTCCCAGACTATCTCCTCTTTTTCCAGGTCGAAGCAGCCTAAGCGACGATTTGTGGTTGAATAATATATACAATGAGTTTTGGTGTTGCCGGTGAATCCTCGAAGTCCTTCCTTGAAAATGGGGATCTTGATATGACGGACAAATTGATGACCCTCATCAATGTTGAATACCAAAATACCGGGTTGGGAACGTCCCAGTGATTGAGCTCCATCCGGGCTGCTGAGATATAGGAAGCGACCGGTCTGGTCTTCGGCGAATACGCTCAATGCGAGTAGTTGGAATATCAATAGAGAAAATATCGGGGATCTCATACTCCTGCATTGTCGATCCATTCAATGGAAAATCAAGCATAAGCGTGTGGATACGGCGTCGGCTGCTGTGCTATCCCGGCGAGCCGCCATTAGCGACTGTCTTCAACAGATCAAAATTGGGCACTTATCCTATCATGCGGCGCGCTGGGGACAGCGAGCCTCACTGCCATTAGGTTAAGGATTTTCCGCAGGTGTTTTAACACTGTCATCCCTGAAGCTGGCCGCGCCGAGGCCGGAA
>DUCD01000039.1:39211-42688 GCA_012959985.1 Verrucomicrobiales bacterium
CCCCAGCTTCAGGGGCACCTGAATCCTTAACCTAATGGCAGTGCAGCGAGCCCTACCTCAAATGGTACAGCCGACGCCATTTGATAGACACTTCCTGCTATCGCTCGAGAGTTTTTCAATCCTTGCCTTTTCAATTGGGGGTGATTGATTCATTGTGAAGGAACACCACTAATGATGAATATTATGATACCTCGCTTCCTTCCGGCCTCTTTGGTTTCTGCTGCATTCGCTCTATTTTCTCTTAATCCCGGTTATGCGGATGATCTTCACCTTGCCGAGATTCATGATGGGAAAAAGCGGAACATCATTTTCATTCTGTGCGATGATCATCGGGCGGATGCTCTCGGCTTTACCGGGCATCCATTTCTGGAAACTCCCTCATTGGACCGTATGGCTCAAGGTGGGGTCTATCTTCGCAACGCCTATGTAACGACTTCCCTGTGTTCTCCCAGTCGGGCATCGATTCTAACCGGGCTCTATACTCATAATCATCGTGTTACGGACAATTATCATCCGGTAGGCGATCATCTTAAATTCTTTCCCCAGTATCTGCAGAAAGCCGGATATGAAACGGCTTTCTTTGGCAAGTGGCATATGGGTGATGAGGATAAACCTCAACGGGGTTTTGATCATTGGGCCGCGTTTCGGGGGCAGGGAACCTACTGGCCCGATGGACATGGAACCACCCGTGTTGTGCCTCAGACCCGGTACGATGGATTCAACGTCAATGGCAAACAGCGTCCTCAAAAAGATTACATTACCGATGAATTGACGGACATGACTCTGAAATGGTTGAAGAACCGTCGTTCAACCAAACCTTACTTTGCATATATCTCTCATAAAGGAGTGCATTCCGACTTTGTGCCTCACGATCGCCATCGTGGGAAGTACAAAGACGAGCCCTGGAGTCCCCCGTCCACCTTTGAGGATTCAGCTGAAAACCGACGGGGAAAACCCATGTGGGCGATTAACCAGCGGAACAGTCGGCACGGAACTGATTACGGGTATAACCTTCAGTCTTTCGACGTGGAGGGTTATTACAAACGATATTGTGAAGCCTTGCTTGCCGTGGATGACAGTGTTGGCCGGGTCATTGATTATCTGAAGGAGGTGGGAGAGTTGGAATCCACAATGCTGGTTTACATGGGCGACAACGGGTTTTCCTTCGGAGAACATGGTTTGATCGACAAACGGACGGCCTACGAGACTTCGATTCGCGTGCCCCTGCTGGTTCATTGCCCGGAGCTGTTTCGCCAAGGATCCCGGATTGATCAGGTCATCGCGAATATCGACATCGGCCCGACGCTCCTCGAGGCAGCTGGACTTACCAAACCTGTGCATATGGATGGGAAAAGTTTCTACCCGCTCATGCAGGGAAAGAAGGTGTCCTGGAGGGAGGGACTGCTCTACGAGTATTTCTGGGAATGGAACTATCCTCAGACGCCGACTATCCATGCCGTGATTGGGCAACGCTACAAATATATCCGCTACCATGGAATTTGGGATACCAATGAACTCTACGACATGGAGCAGGATCCAAATGAGCAAAACAACTTGATCTGGGATCCCGCTCATAAAGAATTGATCCACACAATGAAGGAACGCTTATTCCAATTGCTCGATCAGTCCGGTGGCCACAGTATGGCATTGCTTCCCGATCGCGGACGCCAATTCTATCACCGGCATCCTGAACGCTCCGGCAACGCCGAGTTTCCCCCACAGTTTTTCTTGACCATGCCTCCCGTTACAAAATGATCGGTTGAATGGGAACCTTGAGCTAAGTCACGATCCCGTAGTGTGCGGAAATTAAATCAGCTGACAAATTGCCTGTCGGATGGGTTTTCTGGATGACTGATCATTCCCTTCCTGGTTAACAATGTGGACGTGGGATCCGGCGATGCTTCGCTCGACATGGGCTTGAAATACCTGTAATCTGTAAACCGGAAGAATTTATTGGAAATGGCAATGACAACAGCAATTGAAAACGAAACTAATTCAATTACTCAGGAAGATTGCCGTTTCAAGGAGGAGAACACAACCCATTACGGGTTCGGAAAAAGGAGACACACAGCCGCATCTCGAGCTCAGCACTCCGAGCACCCCAGAACGCTTGTCCATAGGATGTTCGGCTTGTGGCTGTATGGCTGTGTCTTCTTCCTTTTGGCGGGGTGTTCTGGAAAGGAGGAATCACCAGAGAGTATCAGCTCATCCGAACCTGCTCCTGCTCCTGCTCCTGCTCCTGCTCCTGATGCAGCGCCAGGCGCGTCATCATCGGTTGAGTCAATCGTTACCGGGGGAAACACCACGGAAACCGTACGCTTGTGGAGTAATGTGATCAAATCTCAATTGGCTCAGATCGCCGCTGCTTTGGCGGCGGAAGGAGCCGAAGCGCCTGCGTCACTCGTCGACCGCATCGAGATGGTCGATCCGGATAGGCTGCAGGCAACGGAGGTCTACCATGGGCCCTCGGTTAGAGTTGTCGAACTCAGTCCACCCGAAGGGCTTGAGCCCATTCAAACAGAACCTGATGCCTTCCTCGGGAAACTCCGACAACTGCTTTCTCTTACTCCTAACGCACTGGAGAATACCGTTCACTTCAAGCTTTTTGGTATTGATAGGGATGGCGAGCATGTGAAGACGAGACAGCGTTTGACGGTGCGGGGAACATATGAGGGCCGACAGGTGCGGTCGGCCGCGGTGGTGGATGCGACATGGGCGACGCCGACCGAGGATGGGGTGCCCATTCTCGTTGATTTTTCGATGTCCAATCTTGTCCGTAACGAACTGATTACTGAAGTGCCCGTGATGTTTGACGACATCACCGGTAGCGTCCTTGGTGACAATCCTTCCTGGAGCAAGCAGTTGCAGTTGGGCATGAACACATGGGGGCGTCACATTGATCGCTCTCTGAATCCTGATTTTTTGGGCTATCACGGCCTAGCGATCGGAGACGTCGATGGTGACGGTTTAGAAGACCTTTATCTTTGCCAGCCAGGCGGGTTGCCCAACCTCTTGTTTCGACAAAAGACGGACGGGACGCTGGTTGATATTTCGGCCGCAGCCCGGGTCGATTGGTTGGATAACTCGACGGGTGCATTGCTGGTGGATCTGGACAACGATGGCGACGCTGACCTTGCCGTAGCCACTCGGACGGCTTTTCTGGTGATGGAGAACGATGGCGCAGGCAAGTTCTCATTGCGAGAACGTCTTACTAAGGTCGGAATGGGCTATTCTCCGACAGCAGCCGATTACGACCTGGATGGCGACCTCGATCTCCTGGTGCTGCGATATGCCGCGGACGGAAGTGAGGTCGGTGACTTTCCCACGCCGCACCCTTTTCACAGCGCCCGCAATGGTGGTGCCAACGTACTCCTGCAAAACCAAGGTGACTTCGTTTTTGCCGATATCACTGATGATTGTGGACTGGGAGTCGAGAACTATCGCTTTTCGTTTGCGGCTTCCTGGGAAGATTACGAT
>DUCD01000040.1:0-359 GCA_012959985.1 Verrucomicrobiales bacterium
GGCTCCCATAGTCATTTTTTCAGTATTGCCCTGTTTTTGAGCTAACAGCATCTTCTGCATCACAAAAGGAATCCACATTCCCCATCATTTCCATCTACGAGTTGTAAAACCCAAACAGTCCCAAAGTAATGCTTCTGCTTATAGTAAAACTCCACTTGAAAATTGCGAGCCCTAATTTCATGCGATTCCCTTCACCACGTTGACTCAACACTCGACACACATACCCGCCCATATGGCACCGAATTAGGATCGACAAGTCATCATGGGTTCTGCTAAAAACGAAACTTACATGAGTTCATCTCACCGGTCGATCCATTTCCGAGTACCGCTCCCGTAAAGTAACTTAGCTATCGTCTTCT
>DUCD01000040.1:369-7526 GCA_012959985.1 Verrucomicrobiales bacterium
TATAGGAACATGGTTTGCCTTTAGCTTGGCAACCATTCCTCTATCATTCGCATCTGAGGTGATTAAGGCGAATTCCGAGACACCGGTTAAGCAAAACTCCCCCACGCCGTCGCTGCAGCAGAAACCAGCGACATCGGATTCCGACAAAGATCACTGGGCATTCCGCCCTTTGCTACATCGGAGACCCGAAATAGATTCGGACTGGCCTCGATCTCCGATCGATGACTTCGTGCTGGCGCGCCTCCAATCTGCAGGCATCCAACCGGCTCAACCTGCCGGTGACCGCAATCTCATTCGCCGCATCTACTTTCAACTGACCGGACTACCTCCCACCCCGCAACAGGTTAATTCATTTAGGGAAGATGACCACCCCGACGCCATCCAACAGGTCGTAGATCGCCTGTTGAACTCGCCACAATTCGGCGAACGTTGGGGACGCCATTGGCTCGATCTGGCTCGATACGCCGATTCCAATGGATTAGACGAAAACTTTCTTTTCCGTGAAGCATGGCGTTATCGAAACTGGGTCATCGATGCATTCAATGGGAATATACCATTCGACCGGTTCATGCTGGAACAGATCGCCGGAGACCTCCTTCCTTTTGAGTCGATGGATCAGCGCGACCGTCAACGCATCGCCGCCGGCTTTCTGGTCGTCGGCCCGAAGGTGCTGCTGGGCAACAATACAAATAACCAGCGAATGGAAATTGCTGATGAACAGATCGATACGATCGGTCGTGCCGTGCTCGGCTTAACGCTTGGCTGCGCCAGATGTCACGACCATAAATTTGATCCTATTCCCACGGTCGATTATTACGCCCTTGCGGGTATCCTGACATCAACCCAAGTCATGGAACAAAGATACATGCTCGGCCAACAGCGAGTCATGGAGCAACTGATCGGTCTCGGACCGCAGGGCGACGAATTAGACCGGAGCTATGAGAAATACTGGACCGATCTTCCTCAGATAAAAGCTTCAAAAAAACGAGCGGTTTCCGCCCTTGAATTCTTGAAGAAAGGCGAAACAGACGCACTCACAACTCTTCTTGAAAAAAACGCCGACGCATTGTCCGAAGAAGCAAAAGACACAGAGCGGTCACTTGAGCAACGCATCGAATTCCAAAATGCTCTGATCGCTCGATTGGAAAAGATCATTGCCACCCCTCCAGTGATTCCTCCTCGTGCCATGGTTCCAACCGATGTCGATTCCCCGGCCGATGAATCAATAAGGAAGGCAGGCCAATTCGATCGAAAGGGTGAAAAAGTACCAAGAGGGTTCCTTAAGGTCGTGAGCCACGATACTGACGGCATGATTGCAGAGGGAACGAGCGGACGACTGGAACTGGGCCATTGGCTCACAGATGTGGAAAACGGCGCCGGCCAACTGACCGCCCGCGTATTGGTAAATCGTATCTGGCATCATTTGATCGGTCGAGGCCTGGTTAAGACTGTCGACAACTTTGGACGAATGGGAGAAACTCCCAGCCACCCGGGTTTACTTGATTACCTTGCTCGAGAGCTGATCGAATCCGGTTGGTCCATCAAATCGATGGTTAGAAGAATTGTGCTGACCCGAACATTTACCATGGCAACAATGCACGACGAGACGGCACACGAGATCGACCCGGAAAACCGTCTGCTTTGGCGAGCCCATCGCCGCCGCCTGGATCCGGAGGCCTTGCGTGACTCCATGCTGGCTGCCGCCGGAAAGTTGGATCTAGCCCCCATGGAATCCACCGTGTGGTATCTGGGAGATCAGGCGACAGCCGTTGGAAACAACAAAAACCGACGACGCACCGACTTTCCCTGTCGCAGTGTTTATCTGCCTGTCATCCGAAATGATCTACCGGAATTATTTCAGGTGTTCGACTTTGCCAATCCGCACACAACCACCGGTGCTCGACCACGCACAACGGCAGCAACCCAGGGCCTCTTCATCCTGAATGATGAGATGATAATGGATCTGGCCGTCGCGACCGCACAACGACATTGGATCACCGATGGGAGCGATGGAAATATATTCCGGTTGGATCGATTATTCGAACTGATTCTTAACAATCACCCGACTGAAGAAGAAAGAGCCGAACTACTCTCGTTTATCAGCAACACAGAAAAACGACTGATCGATGAAGGGGATACCGACCCCACCCTGCGCGCCTGGTCAATTGCCTGTCATGCCATGTTTTCACTGAGCCGGTTTCAATTTCTGGAATAAGTCATGAACTGCAATCAATTCAACTATTCAACCACTCGTCGCGATATGTTGCGAGCCTGTGCCTGCGGCTTCGGCCAAGTGGCCCTATCGGCGATCACCGGTCGTCACGCCCTTGCGGCGGCACCCAATCGGGCGTTGAAACCGTCGACACCGAACATTCCCCATTTGAACCCACGGGCCAAACGCATCATCTTCCTTTTTATGTGGGGAGGCCCAAGTCATGTTGATCTGTTCGACCCCAAAAAGCACCTCAATGAAAATGCCGGAAAACAACTCTCTGGAAAAGACGTTGGCAGCGATCGCGAAAAGTTGGGCGAAATTCTCGGCTCACCCTTTCAATTTGCTCAGCACGGGGAAAGTGGAATTTGGATGAGCGAACTTTTCCCTAATCTGGCTCGGCACGCAGACAAACTATGTGTCGTTCGATCGATTCACACTGAGGGGCAAGCCCATGGTGAAGCCCTTTTGCGATTGCATACCGGCCAGGCGAATCTGGTACGGCCAAGCGTTGGAGCATGGGTCAGCTACGGCTTGGGATGCGAGAACGAAAACCTTCCGGCATTCATCACCATCTCTCCACCGAGAGGTCACGGTGGCGTGCAGAACTACGGAAATGCGTTCCTCCCGGCCCTCCATCAAGGGACGTCGATCGGTTCGGCGGAGATTCCTATTTCAAAAGCCGTGATTCACAACCTGGTCAATTCACGGTTGAATGCCAGCTTGCAACGAAGTCAACTCGATCTCATTCAGTCACTGAATCAAAAACACTTACGTAACGCCAAGGTCGATCAAGGAATCGAGGGGCTGATCGACAGCTACGAACTCGCGTTTCGTATGCAATCCACCATGCCGCAGATCATGAATTTGGACAATGAACCCAAGAAGACTCTCGATCTTTACGGGGTAGGATCCGAACCCACCGATAACTTTGCCCGTCAATGCCTCCTTGCCCGGAAATTTGCCGAGCGTGGCGTGCGCTACATCCAAGTCTCAACGGACTACACTTGGGATCATCACCAAAAAGTCAAACAGGGGCACATCGACGAATCGGCCAAGGTGGATCAGCCCATTGCCGGTCTACTCGAAGATCTCGACCAACGTGGCCTGCTTGAGGATACACTCGTCCTGTGGGGTGGGGAATTCGGTCGCACTCCAATGGTCGAAAACGGCGACGGTCGCAATCATCATCCGCAGGCGTTCACGATGTGGCTGGCCGGCGGTGGCGTGAGAGGAGGATTGACTTACGGCACAACCGATGACTTCGGTTATCACCCCGTCGAGCATCCGGTCCATATGCATGACCTTCACGCGACACTGCTCTACTCCCTGGGGTTAGACCACAAACAATTGACCTTCCGTCATGCCGGACGTGATTTCCGTTTAACCGATGTCTATGGAGAAGTGGTGCACGACATTTTGGCATAGGCCACTCCCTCCGCATAGCTCTTCAGCAACGGTCGACGTGAAGTTTCCACCCCCCAATGAGTGAAACTTTACTTCATGAAGTCTCAATTTAATTGAATCCCCATCCAATCATTGAGTCAAATGGCTGTATGATGAAAAACAAGACTCTTTCAGTGTTTCTCAGTGTTGCCGCCATCGCTTTATTAGGCACGTGATGCAGGTCCAGCCTTTCGGTTCCGTTTGTGGATCTCTCCCTGGGAACTGCCGGCCACAAGCATCACCATTCAACTGAAAATCACGACCTGGAGAATAAAGTCAATGAACTTGAGAAGCAAAACCAGGAACTAAAGGAGAGACTGGAAAAAGTGGAACAATCCAAAGAGTAGCCGATGTCTCAACTCAATTGTTGCTTAATAATTTGTTGGAGTTTCACCGCATGATTTGAAAAAATCCAATCAATGTTCCGGTTGATTTCGCGATATAAAGCGTTTCTTGAAGCAGGAAATCCGGTACCGATCTGCTGCCCCTGAGCCTGATGTTTTGAAACAAGTCGATCGTTGAAAAACAGGAAGTATCCGGTCACTCCCCCATATCGTTTACTCAAGGCGGCCTCACTCATCTGTTTAAAATTCATTTCACCGACCGGCAGCAACGCTTTCGGTTCCAGAAAATTGACGTGGTCAAACATCGGCAGATCAAGCGTGATAAAATGGTAATCCTCTGCAGGACACAGACCTTGGAACAAATCCTTCAATTTTTCCGTCTGTAAAACAGGCTGGGGATAGGTGGATTTCTTAAGTTCCACCATCAGATGGTTGCTTTTCCCATATCGTCTGATGACTTCTTCAAGAGAGGGAATCAGTGGAAAACGATCGCGTATCTCTCCAAACGTCATTTGGGATATCAGCTTGTCGCCCCCAAAAACCCTCAGACAGTCCTCATCATGAAAGACAACGGGAACGAGATCCACACTCCAGCGAATATCAAATTCAAGCCCCCACACACCATGGGATGCTGCTAAATCAAATGCCTCAATCGTATTTTCAAAAATGATCTTGTTATCATGTTCGCCACGGTGAGAAACAATTCTGCACTGCTGAAGAGCAATCAAGGACGGAGTCCTTTGCGGAAGAATTGCAAACAAAAGGTCAACAATCTTCAGAAAACTCTTCTCAACCAAAACAGGAACGCCCATTTCAATAGCTTTTCACAATTAAAAGCGTGTTTGAAACCGGATTGAATGAAGATGGACTCATAGATCAATGGGGATAAGAATTCATGGGGACAAAGTTAGCTGATTCTTGACACAGGCAGTTCAAAATATAAAGAAAATCTATGATACATTCTTGATCTTTTGAAAATCGAGACGACAATGCACGGGAGCTCGCAAATCCGTTTCCAATGATAATGAAATTGAAAAGTGTTTTCATAGGGATATCAGGCATCCTAATAATCTGCTGCAGTGCCTGCAACCAGACATCGGTCTCGACAGTGAATCTGAGTCAGGATTCAGCCACTTCGAAACCGATTGTGGATAATAAGGAACCAACCAAAAACCAAAATACATCTGAAACAAGTGATACAGAAAAGGATAGAATTGTGAAATCCGACAAAGAATGGAAAGCTCAGCTCACTCAGGAGCAATTTCGAATCACAGGAAAAAGGGAACCGAGCGCGCTTTCACGGGTGAACTCTGGAACAACAAGAAAAAGGGAACCTACCAATGTGTCTGTTGTGGCGCCGACCTTTTCGGTTCAGAAACCAAATTCGATTCTGGCACCGGTTGGCCCAGCTTCTGGACACCCGTCAATGCCGAAATCGTCGGTGAAAAAGCAGACAACAGTCTCTGGTCAAAACGAACCGAGGTGATCTGCAACCGGTGCGATGCTCACCTGGGACACGTTTTCGATGATGGACCGGCACCCACGAATCTAAGATACTGCATCAACTCAGCTGCTCTGGAATTTGCCGAAGACAAATCGGATACAAACGCCTCCGAGAAAACCCCGGAATGAATCACTACGATTACGACCAAACCCTGAAAGAAATCTGAGAAAAGGCCGTAGATTTATATCAGAAGGAGCCGTCCGATTCATCTGGATTTTTTGAGGAAGAGGAGACTCGGTTTCTCGAATCCATTGGAATTACCCCCAGCGAAGTATTCGATTTCGTTGATGATGGAGAGCCTGGTTTTGCGGTCTTTGCCATGATTCACGATATCCGGCGTTCCTATTTCAGGGAAAACCAAAAAAGCCACCCATCACCCCAAACCCTTTTGCCCGGAGATCTCTCGGCACGAGCCGCAGAAGCGGCTGGTATTCAATGGCTTCCCCGCATCATTGCCAAGGCCAAAGCCAAACTACGAGGGGAACTGGATGCGGACATTATGTACTGCTGTGGTGGCGACCGTCATTTTCTGAAACAGGTCGATATTCACCCTGCCGAATTTCTGCGAATGATAAAAAATCACGAAACTGATGAGCAGGCGATAATCGATTGGGTGACACAGCGAGCTTCCCGTTGATTGGGGTAATTAAGGGCCACTAAAAACGATTCCCTCCAATCGGGCCCGTGTCGACACCACTCAATGCGGCGCTATGGAGCACCCCGCTGACTTTTGGTGTGGTGACCGCATAAGTAAATCCGTTGCCGGTTCCGGCAGCTCCATAGTTCCCTTTCTTGTCCAAGGCAACGAAATTGATGCTGAGGTTGATTCCCAAAGGATCCTGTTTTGCGATCCGTTTTATCACCGCGATGCACGTTTCCTCCGGAGACATGCCCTGACGCATGAATTCAACGACCTGATAAGAGGCACAATAACGCATCACATTCTCTCCAAGCCCAGTGGCACCCGCCGCGCCAACTTCATTATCGACATAGAGTCCACTTCCGATAATCGGTGAGTCCCCTACTCTTCCTGGCAGTTTGTAGCCCCATCCGCTCGTCGAACAACCGCCGGCAATATTTCCGTCTGCACCCAGGATTAACAAAGCAATGGTATCATGGTTTTCCGGAGATTCAGATCCTGAGGATGAACCCTTGACCGGATTTTTCTTTACCTGCTCGGTTTTCCACTTTTGCCAAGCTTTCCTTCTTTCCTCGGTCAGCATTTGATCAGGGCCGATTCCTTCCTTGATCGCAAAGTCCTTGGCACCGGCGCCGGCCAGCATGACATGCGGGGTTTTTCCATAACACGACGAGCTACCGAAATCGGGTGCATCACATCCTCCAGTGCCGCCACGCTTCCCGCCTGATGTCCGGGACCATTCATTATGCAGGAATCCAATTGAACGACACCTTCAGCGTTGGGAATTCCGCCGACACCAACGGAAACATTTTTCAAATCGGCTTCGGTGACATGGATTCCCTGTTCCACTCCGTCCAGAATGGATCCTCCTTCACGGATTACCTCCAGCGCCTTTTCGTTCGATGCCTGACCAAACGGCCAGGTGGAAACAATTAAACTCTTACGCATCAAGTTTTCGGATTTAAACCTCGGAATTCTTCACAAACTTGATGCCGGGCAGAACAGGGTAGC
>DUCD01000041.1:0-6188 GCA_012959985.1 Verrucomicrobiales bacterium
TTTATGAACAAACGTTTCTTGCATACATCTTCCTTTGATCTGGTCCTTTTCAGGTTATAGACTCCTCTGCCCTCCTTCTCTACCCTTCCTGGATCTCAGGGAATGGGTCAGGTTTGACATGAACCCCAGGAAATCGGTGCTGTCAGAGCTCCTGTGGATTCGAGGGTGAAGTCGGAGGCCGCTCCCGTGGAGGCACCGAATCCCATCTCGATTGAGCCGGCATTCACCGTGATTCCAGAAAGTGTCGCCTCGGTCGCTCCCGAAGGACCCTCGAGTTCGACCACGCGAACGTTGTCATAGATAACGAAGTTATCAAGGGATCCCACCGAACTGAATTGATCGTTCTGTCCCAGCATGAATGTCCCCTTTGAGACTCCATTGTTACTTATTTCAAACAACACAGCCTGGTTGATGCTCCAAGTCACTGTGCTGCCTACTTGACGTATTTCAACATCCACCCAGACTCCGGCAGGAGAATTTGAGGAGATGTAGGGAGGGGCGGGGAAAAGGAACCCAAGATCTTCCGGAACCTTTGCTGATACCTCAGGCGCTTCAGTCGGATCGGGATTGGTGTAACTGGCAAAAATCCGGTTATTGCTGCCATCTCCGTTGACCGCGAACCATAGGCCGTCACCTCCTGCTGCACCGTGGCGGTTCATGGCAGTCCCTGAATGATTGATTCCCATTATCGAGTGCTCTGTGGTTCCCGCCGCTCCGGTGTCCAGGCTTATGAACATGTCGAATCGGACCGCATAGTTCCCACTGAATGTTACGTTAGCTGGTAAGACATTCACCGCCGAGGCGGAACGGTCTGAATTGTTCTTATTGGCCGTTAATCGAAGTCCACGAGTGGATCCATCGGTCGAGTTGGGGGCGGGAGGGATGGAGAATCCATAGTCGAAACCGAATTCTGCAGTGAAATCCTCCACTCCATCACCCGAGCTGTTCAAAACAATCCAATCAGAAGCATCCGTGGAATTCATGTCGTCAGAGAACAGTTCAACAGCATCAGCGGTTTCGTCGTCCCTGATTTCGACTGTAGCTTCGATCGAGTCGCCGAATTCATAGCCAATCCCCTCCTTCAAGGTGATGGTGACTGAGCGGGTGCCGTCCAATCTATCGTTGTCCATAGGAACGATGATGACATCCGCGCTGGTTTCTCCTGGCAGAATAAAGACCGAGTTTACCACGAAGAAATAGTCAACATCGCTCTGGGCATTTCCTGTAATGTCGAAATCAACCGTCAAACCTGTAGCCGTCGGACTGGAGATTTGAATCGAAAACAGACCCGATTCGTCTGGGATTCTTTCATAGGTGCTGGGACGGACAGCTTCGACACTGGCAAAAGCTACATCTCCGTCATCCGCAATTGGAATGGAAGCGGCGACCTGTTCACGGATCTCATATTCTGCGCTTCCCTTGATCAGAAGGGTAACGTTTTCAGTGTCTTCTCCCTGGGTGTCATTGATGGCGTTCACCGTGATTGTGGCAGTATCCGACCCTGCGGGAATGGTGACGGATCCGGGAAGCGCTTCATAATCATCCCCAGGTGTTGCCTCGCCCGAGACAGTATAGGATACCTCCAGTGCCGCATCCGTGGAGCCGGTTCGGGTTAGGGTGAATAATCCTGTTCCACCGTCCTCAGACATCGAATTCGGAACAAATACTTCCAGGCCGAATTCATCCAGTTCGATGTTTCCGGGAGAGGTGGCCCCGACCACGGGTGCAGGAGTGACGCCATCCAAGCTTATGACGCGCAGGTTGTCGAAGATGATGTAATTCTCTTCGCCTGGATTGGCGATCGAGGAAAAAGGATCGGAATAGCCGATCATTACCGTGCCATTTGGGGAAAAGATGTCTGCATGTTCGGCAATGATGAATCCATTCAATAACCAGGTAACAAGTCCGTCTACCTGCCTCACCTCAACTCGGACCCATTGTTTGCCTGGTGACCCCAGGGTTTCGCTTGGCGCTGGAAAGACTTGCACATAGGGCGAATCCACAAAGTTATTGATGTCTCCCGTGAAATCATTGTTGCGATCTAAAAAGCCGCCATTGAACTCGTCCAGTGAAGCGGGTGCTTCGAATCCATCTCCGGTATATGCCCGGTAGTCTCTGGAAGCCCCCCCTTCGCCCGAAACAGCAAAAAATACCCCGTCCCCATCTACAGCAAGGTTGCCATCCAGCCAGCTATTCAGCGTTCCGGTGTGATTGATCCCCATCAAGGCGAATTCCGTTGAACCCGAGCCGCCGAATGCCGGACCGTTGTAGCTGATGAACATTTCGAACATCATCGCGAAGTTTCCACTCACATCGAGATTGTTTGGATAGAGACTCACCCCGGCTTCAGACGCTTCATTATCCGTATTGACTCGGATTTTCAGTCCGAGCGTGGAATCGCCCTGGGAGAATGGATTCGGAGGGACATTCAGAGACTCTACGGATTCTTCCCCGTTGTCGTCTGTTCGCGTCAAGCTATAGGCGTCTTGGGTGTAATCCCGTCCAAACTCGGCGCTGAAATCCTGGATGCCATTTAAAGAAGCCTCCAGAAGGGTCCAGTTGGCAGAGGAGTCGGTGTCGAAGGAATCTTCAAAAAATGTCTCCTGGGCGGATGCAGATATGGGAAGAATGGATAGGGAAGCGACAAAAGCCACGACTGCCTGTGTCCGGGTAATATTAATTTTCATAGGTTACTGGTATCTTTTTTTCATTTTTCCCGTTCCACCTCCAGCAACGGTTCTCCTATCCTATACAGACTCCTTCTAAAAGATCAAGAATCGGTATCCGCAGGGTAAACGCATCTAATTCCCTTATGAATCAAAAGAAAATACCGGAATCTTGAATCAGTTCACACTGAATCTCAGGTTTGCGAGATTCATAAACTTCGAATTCATTCAGTTTCTTAACAAATTTGATGTGTCAACCCTGGTTTTTTCTCCGACCCGATTGAACATTTCTGGTACATGAGCTAAGGTTGTCGGATGCGAAAACGACTCCTTCAACTCAGGCAATTGTCACTCGGAAAGCTGTGGCTGATTGCTCTGTGCGTTTTTGGGGTGGTTTATCTAGGCTTCATCAAGTCTTCACTGGATGAATTACAGTTGATCGGTTGGCTTGAGCAGTATTCAATGGGGCAGCGATGGGATGGGAAGAAACTACATAGAGATAAAGAGGAGGCATTGGATGCTTTTCGGCGATCAGGATCGGAGGGGGTTGTGTTCTTGGTCGAAATCTGTTTCCAAAACGATCCACAAAAGTCTCAACGCCCTCCGACGTGGTTGATTACCATGAGGAATAATCCGTGGGTCGTCCGGTTTTTTGGAAGAAAGAAGAAATCGGAATTCCCTGACCGGAGGAAAGTTGCCGGGGCTAGAAAAATATTAAAGCAGTTGAATCCCCCAGCTTCTCTGGTTCTTCCCCTTGTCCTTGATGAGTTCAACAGCAGTGATCCGGTTGACCAAAGGATTTCTCTTAACCTGATGTTTTGTATCGCCGACGGAAAGGAAGATTTGGTTCCGATTCTGGAAAAATCAATTAACTCGACCGATTTCAAAACAAGGGACCCGGGAATCCGGGGGCAAACTGTCCGGCTTCTTTGCCAGCTGGATGCCGGCCAAAATAAGACGGTTGAAAAGAGTCCGAAGAGGTTGAGTTTGAAGAAACTGTATTGGAAGTTTCTTGAAAACTCCGATTATTCTTACTTCGAGCATGAAATCAGAGCAAGACTTACAGAAATGGGGGTAAAACCCTGTGAGTTTTTACCATCACTCGAAAAACGTCTGAAGCCTCCATATGCTCAATTTAACTTCCAGCACACCATGGATGTGATACTCGACATTCAACCCGATCATCCGGGAGTTATTTCGATATTGTCCCGGAAAATCGGTTCGACAAATACATTCGATCCAATGGATTTGCGGTTGCTGTTGAAGGCGACTCCTTATGTAACCAATGCCTCCCCCTATCTTCATGCGGCGCTTTCAGCGAACTTTATTTCCCTGCAGCCTGGGACACGTATCCTCTCACATATTTGGACAGGTGCCTTGGCGTGTCTAGAAAAAATGGAGGTGGATATGCATACGGTCCTGCCGATTCTGCAGGAAAAACTCCAATCACCCATGAGTCCGGTTGATTCATTTAACCGATTCCAGGTGGCTGAGAGTATCCTCCGGATACAACCCGGTGATCAGGAAACGATCTCTTTCTTGATTGAAAGCCTTGAATCAGACAACGACAAATGGTCCGGATATGCAATAGAAGCGCTTGGAAATGCCGGATCTCATGCTGCTCATGCAGTCCCTCTTATTCGTCCTTATCTGAATCACAAAATTGCTCGAATGCGCGAGATTACCAGAAAAGCGCTCGAGAATATAGGTGCAGAGGCGGATAATTAATCGATTCTTCCAAACAAAGAAACTCATGTTTATCAATGGAATCAGTAGTGCCGTGCCGAGGCAAAAGTATACTCAGAAGGAAGTTTGGGAGGCCATTTCTTCAACTGGGGATTTTGTGGGATTAAATAGGCGGAGTCAGGCTATTCTCCGAAAAGTATTGTTGGGCAACAATGGCATCGAGAGTCGCTACCTGGCCATGGATTCGCTGGAAGAAGTTTTCAGTGCCGATGTGGATGCAGCCCATCGAAGGTTCGCTGCTCATGCTCCGGCGCTGGCAACCGAGGCGTCGCGGGGAGCGTTGAGGGAGGCGGGACTGCACGTGTTGCAAGTCGATGCCTTGATTGTAAGTACCTGTACCGGTTACTTGTGCCCGGGACTGACGAGCTACGTGAGCGAATCGCTGGGACTGCGTGCGGGTTGCCGTTTGCTGGATCTGGTGGGACAGGGTTGCGGAGCGGCCATCCCTAATCTGCACACAGCTCACGATTTGTTGCGAGGGCAGGGGGCCCAACACGTTCTCTCTGTCTGCGTGGAGATTTGCAGTGCCGCCTACTATGTGGACGACGATGAAGGTGTCCTGATCAGTAACTGCCTTTTCGGGGATGGTGCGGCGGCGGTAGTTTCGGGCCGAAAACCAATCGATGTTCCCGTGAAAGTTGAATGGCTTCAAGCGGCAACTCAGCTTTGCCCCCAGCATCGTGAGTTGTTGCGGTTTGAGCAGAAGAACGGGCGCTTACGAAATATTCTGACACCGGAAGTCCCACCTCTCGCAGCGACCGAAGCGGCGAAAGTGTTGGAATGCGTTCTTAAGAAAACAGATATCGATAGGGGGATGCTATCCAGGTGGCTGTTCCATGCAGGCGGAAGGAATGTCCTTGCAGAACTGTCACGGGTTTTCAAACTGGATGCCGATGACCTGAGTTTGAGCCGTGAATTGCTGCGCACCCACGGAAATATGAGCAGTCCCTTTGTCCTGTTTTTACTTGAGCGTGCCATGCAAAGCCGACCACAGGCCGGTTATTGGTGGTTGGCTTCTTTCGGTGCAGGTTTCAGTAGCCATGGCGCTTTACTGCATGTTGGTTGAGTCGGGAGTTGACCTGCTTATGAAACGTTCTTTAAGTCCGGAAATACTCGACAATCTGCCTGCAGAAGACATTCGTGCCATGGGATCCCGCAGGGATTTGAGGAAGATCAACTGGATCATGGGGCATGTAGGGATTCTTGCCTCCGCCTTGCGGCCTGCATTATCCAGAGCAAATACCAAGCGGATTGTCGAACTGGGTGCCGGAGATGGTTCCCTGATCCTGCGGTTGATTCAGCAATTGGATTGGCGAGTTGAGGGCGGCGAATTGCTGCTTCTGGATCGTTGTCCGGTGGTTGAAAAGAAAACTATCGAATCGCTCCGGCAATATGGATGGCAGGTTGAAATCGGTGAAATGGATGTTTTTAATTGGGCCGAGACCGAATCTCGTCGCTTCGATATTTGTGTGGCCAATCTATTTCTGCACCATTTCGATGACACTCAATTGTCGCAGTTGTTTCTTTTGCTTCAAGACCGTGTGGACCGGTTGGTTGCCTGTGAACCGGATCGGAGTCATTTGTCGTTGCTCCTGGCTCGGTTAGTGGGTCTGATCGGGTGCAATGCTGTGACCCGTCATGATGCGGTCATCAGTGTGAGGGCGGGGTTTTCCGGGAGTGAGTTGACACCACTGTGGCCGAATACAGCCGACGGGATAATCAGTGAAAACAAAGCAGGTTTGTTTACTCATTTTTTCTATGTGGATTGCCTGAGAC
>DUCD01000041.1:6198-7523 GCA_012959985.1 Verrucomicrobiales bacterium
GATAAGAGTAAGGCATCAGGTTTCAATGTTGACAACCAATTCTGGATTATTGGTTGCGATTTTTTCTGAACATCTAAATCATGATGAAAACAGAATACCTGCCCATTCGGGTTATCGGTGGTGGTTTGGCCGGGCTGACTCTGGGAATTGCACTCCGTAACCGAAATGTGCCCGTCGTGGTTTGCGAAGCCGGAAGATATCCTCGTCATCGAGTATGTGGTGAGTTCATCAGTGGTCGGGGTATCGAGGTACTGCATCGATTGGGCCTCTGGGACATGCTTGTTGCCCACGGGGGGCTTCAGGAGGTTCGAACCGTGGCGTTCCATGCTGATGATGTGAAAGGGGCGACAGTTTCCTTGCCTCATATCGCATGGAGCATTTCGCGCTATGATCTTGATGCCCTGTTGGCCGATGAGTTGGTTGCCCGTGGTGGTGAGTTGATGACCGGACATCGTGAACGGGCCACTTCCGGTAAGGGGGTTGTTTTGGCTGCCGGGCGAAACCCGGGAAGAGAATCAAGTGCATACCGGTTGCTGGGTTTCAAAGTTCACGCTCGTGGAGTGGATTTAACTTCGGACTTGGAGATGCATCACACGGACAACTCGTATGTAGGCTTATGCCGCTTGTCCCATGGACGCGTGAACATTTGCGGATTGGTGAGGACTCGCCGTCCTGTTTCCGATTTGCGAAGTAACTGGAATCAATGGGTTTTGCAGCAGGGTGGACGGCGCTTGCAACAGCAGTTGATGTCGGCCGAATTGGATCCTGACTCCTTTTGTGTCGTCGCCGGTTTGTCCTACTTGGAACCGGAATCGCTCCAGTCCGATGGACTTGTGATCGGTGATGCGATGCATAAGATTCCGCCAATTACCGGTAATGGTATGTCTATGGCGATCGAGTCGGCCGAATTGGCAGCCCTATGTTTAACTGATTATTCCTCGGGAGCACAGACCTGGGATGAGACCCAAAAGCGTCTTCGAACCGGTCTATCCAATGCTTTTCAAAGACGCTTGTTCTGGGCCGGTAAACTTCAGAGATTTCTTCTGGGATCCCGATCGCAATGGAGTGTAAGGATGATGGTCAGAGCTTCCGGATGGTTGGTTCGCCCATTATTTCATCTGACTAGATAGAGGCTCGGCCGGTGATTGTAAACGGAAATGAAATTTTAGTGAGTGGTCAATAATGAGAACTGTATGCATTAAGCGGTAGGAACAAAAGATGGCTTCCTTTCAGGTGAACGGGTTATCCTAAGTTTGGAAACAAAACAGGAAACCCAAAAACCAAAAAGGAAGACCATATGAAAATGATGGCAGGAATTGATCTGC
>DUCD01000042.1:0-7237 GCA_012959985.1 Verrucomicrobiales bacterium
AAACGGTTTGAATAAATGTAAAAAAAGAGTTGGCGGACAACCTCAGATGTCTACCCTCCTTAACTTTGGGCCATTCGGGACAGGCCATTTCTTGTGTATCTTGCCCGGCGTCCCCCCGCCTCAGCGGGAGATTTCTCCTGTTCTTTTCCTGCCGACCTACGGAAAAAATGAGTGACGCTCGATTTCAATGTCCGTTTTCGGCTTTCTTTTACGGATGAGTCTATGGAAGCATTAGAAATTCCAGATGCCTGACAACGATTCCATTGGTCCCAAAGAAATCCAAGCAACGCGTTTCGCCTCGGAAGAGATGATTGTCGAGCTGTATACCGAGCTCCGGACGATGGCGAACGCCAAATTGAATAAGCAACCGCCCGGGCAAACCTTGCAGGCCACCGCGCTTGTCCATGACGTCTATTTGCCCCTTTCGAAGGATTCCAACCAACGCTGGGACAATAAGGGTCACTTTTTCGCGACGGCGGCCGAAGCCATGCGGCGGATTTTGGTGGAACAGGCTCGACGAAAATCCGCATCGAAGCGGGGAGGAAACGTGGAAAAGCGGCCGTTCCACGAACACGAGATTCAAGCGCCGGAGGCCGATGAGAAGACCCTGCAAGTGAATGAAGCGTTGGATTTGCTTGAGGCGGAAGACTCGGTCAAGGCGGCCATCGAATAATGAAAGATAAAGCAACGATATTGGAAGCGGCACGCATGCTGTCTGAGCCCGAGGAACGGAGACAGTATCTCGACTTCGCATGCAAGGACGACCCGAAACTCCGTGGCGAGGTCGAAGCTATGATCGAAGCCGCCGAGCAGGCGCAAAGAGCGGCCTCACGGTAAATAACAGAAGCAAAAGGTAGACAAAAGCCCGCATACGGCTTCACCTGACCCGAGCGAACCCGTGCTTAGGATCGCCGCGATGCCACTTTGCCCTCCTTCAAAGGAAATTCTATCAAGTTCATAAAACTAAACTAAGTTGACTAAGTTATTTTTTCGTGTAGACTAATATCGTGAATACAATAACCACTCATGAGGCCAAAACCCATCTCTCACGATATTTGGCGGAGGTGGAAAATTCCGGTGCCGAGTTCATCATAGCGAAAGGCAAACGTCCAGTCGCACGCCTTGTCCCCTTGAATGCGTCCCAAAAGGCACCACGTCCGAAGGTTGGGGAAATGGTTTCAAAGCCTTTCGAAATTCCTGAAGAGGCGCTACGCCCATTAACCGAAAAGGAACTGAATGATTGGGGGATATGAATATCCTGCTGGATACCTGCACCTTCCTCTGGCTTGCTTCCAGTCCCAAGAATCTCTCGGATTCGGCGGTATCGTTGATCGATGCCCCCTCTAACCAACTTTACTTGAGCGATGTGAGCATCTGGGAGATTGTCCTTAAGTATACAACCGGGAAACTTCCATTGCCTGAACCACCCCGGATATGGATCCCAAAGCAATCCGTGTTCTTTCAGCTAACTAATCTATCGATCAATTCCGAAGCCCTGTTTCGCAGTGGTGAAATCCCCCCACTCCACCGCGACCCATTTGACCGACTGCTCGCCGCTCAAGGAATTGTACATGGCCTCACCATTCTGACGCCTGATTCTCCATTCGCAGATCTTGGTGCCACCACACACTGGTAAATGCTGTACAGGCGACTTAACAGATCACCTGCAAAACCCTTCAGCAACTCACAGCCATCACTGAAAAAGAAACGAACTCGATTGGAGAGCAAACACCTGCTGCCAGGAATTCCAGCTTAGATCAATTCCTTCAGGCGGATTCTTGATTCAGGACGGACACGGCAGAGGACGATTGAATGGACTGCAGAACAGCAAAGGTTAGGACCATTCCCTTGCGGGATTCGCAATAAGGCAGTGGGTGATCCGCCTTTCGGTTCAGAAACCCGGACCAGGCCTTCATTTCTTCGGCGTGTCCTTTCGAAGTAAATTTTTCGATGGTCTTTTTTCGTTTTTTGTAAATGGTCAGCTTCTGAAAATTTTCTATTTCAGCAACTAGTCCCGGAGCGGAAACGGTGATCCGTTCTTTGGGAAAACTAGAATCTCCTTCGGCACTGTAGACCAGTTGTCCACTGGACCCATTCCGGAATTCAACCTGAGCGGAAACACTATCGGGAAACGGGGTTCTACCGTCAGGCGGCCAGGTGGTTTGAGCGAGGACACGACGGGCCGGAGACCCTGTCAGAAAGCAGAAAAAATCCAGGAAATGACACGCCTCCCCAAGAACTCTTCCTCCGCTTTGTTCGTAATCAGCATACCAATGACTCGGGTCAAGAGCGCCGGGATGAACCCGGTAGCTGATTGAAATGGGTCCTTGAGCTGTGTTCAGAAGAGCCTTCAACCTTCTTGCCGCCGGCGCAAAACGACGGTTGAATCCGATCATGACGGAACCTTGTGTCTGTTCACCTACCCGATCGATTTCCTCCAGTTCCTCAATACTCAGGCAGAGCGGTTTCTCCACAAATACATGTCGATCATTCTTCAAGCCCTCCAGCACAAGGGATGCATGCAGATTGTGACGCGTGGCAATCAGTAGAGCGGATTGACCCGGTTCATCGAAAACAGTTTCTGAATTGGTTTCGACCGACTTGAACCCGAACTTCTCGCTCACATGGCGGGCACTCAGCGCTGTCTGATTCACCACTTTATTGAAGGTCAGGCTCCCCTTCATATGGGGCAGCAACATCGTCCGAGCAAAGTTGCCGGCCCCGATTACATCCAACTCAGGACGTGGTTCCGGCACTGCTTGAGTCGATGGAGTCGCCCTGTCTTTTCCTCTGGCTTCTACGTCCGATAGAACTTCAATGGCAGAACCATGGTCTGCTTGATCATCAATCCTTGAATCATATTCAAGAACAACACCTATTTCGGGGCAGCCTTCCTTCATCAAATCATCATAAACACCGATGGCATCCGAAAAGGCCGCATGTCTAGTCGTCAACGTCTCCAATTTCAGGGTGCTCTGCTTCATCAAATGAAGGCAGGCATCAAAATTCCTTTGCTCGGTCCAACGCACATAACCGATGGGGTAATCATGCCCTCGCCATTCGTACTGCGGATCATATCGCCCCGGCCCGTAAGACCTCGAGAACCTTACATCGAGTTCCTTTTCATAGAATTTTTTCCATGGAAGTTCGATTTTAGTTATGCCGACATCAATCAAACGTCCCCGATCCCGCAAAGCATCTGCAGCGGATTCAATCGGTTGGTTGCTTTGGGTGGATGTGCAGATCACCGCTTGATCCACTCCGAAACCGTCGGTCCATCGACGCACCGAATCCATCAGATCTTCTTCACCCGGAATGACCACTTCCTCAGCGCCCATGTTCAATGAGAAGGATCGACGTGAAGGAAGGAGGTCGAGCGCCATGACCCGCATTCCGGAGCAAGCCAGAAGATTGGTCACCAGTAATCCGACCAGGCCCTGCCCCATCACCAGAACGCGATCCCCCAGTTCACCACGGGTTTGTCTCACGGCCTGAAGAGCGATTGCCGCCAGGGTTGTGTAGGCCGCTTTCCAATTGGGAACCCCATCGGGAACCTTGGCAGCCAGCAAATCGGGAAGGGCATTGTATTCAGCATGAAAAGCACATTCGGCCCCGGAACAGGAGACGCGGTCCCCGACCTTAAACCGGGTGTTCACCGGATCCACAGCTTCTACGATTCCGGAAGCGCTGTAACCGAGCGGCGTGGGGGTTTCCAATCGGTTGCGCACTTTATCCATGGCGCTTTTCCAACCCAGTGTTTTGGCGGTATCCAGCACCTTCCGAACCTGATCCGGTCGGGCTTTCGCCTTTTGCAGCAGGTTCATTTTTGCCTGTTCGACCTTCATTTTCTCCGTCCCGACACTGATGACGGAATGAGTGGTCCGAACCAGAATTCCTCCCGGAGGGGCTACCGGCAGGGGAACATCCTGAAGTTCCAATCGACCATCCTGATATTGTGCAATTTGTTTCACGAATGTTTCGTCATACGGCTGACTAACCAACGATGTTTACCTCGATCCGTTTTTTCCACTTCATCCACGGATTGAAAACGGACTTCAAAATCCTGACCGAGTTTTTCCCGGATCCGTTCATGAATCTCTGCCAGCCGGGATTCCTTGAAATCCGGACCGGCTATAAATCGGAAATCGGCCATTCCCTTTTCCTCCTGGAAAAACTGAACCGCGTAAAGACCGTCGAAGATTCCATCGTGCATATTGAACGCCGTCAAGGAAATCAATCGCCCGTCCGCAGCGACAAGGTAATCCTGCCCTCGTCCAACGATCTCATCGGCAGCAGGCCAGGGATACTCCAGATCGGAAGCCTTTGAATCGGAGAGTCGCACATAATCGCCCGTTCGGTAGCGAATTAAGGGCATGGCAACATTATGAAAAGAAGTCCCGATCACTTCCTGCAATCCGGCTTCATCAGGGGGGCCGAACTCCACCAGTCCATAGTGAGGGAAGAAATAAAATTTCTCGGTACAGGTTCCCTCTCCGGCCAGAACGGCTCTTTCGGCGTGACCGTACCAACGATAAACCCGGCATTGAAACACTCTTTCCAGCATCCGTTTCTGGGGTAGGGTCATTCGCTCTGATCCACACAGAAGCCCCTTCAAGGGAACACGCAGAGACTGACCATACTTTTCCAGATAATCGGCAAGAAGCAAAGCCGCCGAGGGATAGATGTGCAGCATGTCAGGCTGAAACTGTTCGATAGCCTCAAGGTATTCAGGCATGCGTTCATGGGTCATATGATACGATGACAGCATCAGCCAGTTCCGGGTTGTATCCAGGCTTCGAATTCCGCCGTCCGATCGCGAACTGGTAACATGCCCCCGGATAACCACCAACCTGTCATTATCCTCATAGCCAGCCCTTTTCCACATGCATTCAAGGAAGGCCTGCTCTTTGGGACGACTGATTCCTTTCTGAAGATAAAAACCAACGGGGACGCCGGTCGAACCTCCGGTCGTTATATACAGTCTTTTCGATGTCGGGACATTGGACGAGGTCATTTCATCGAGGTGATTCTGAAGATCACTTTTCTCGAGCAGAGGGCATTTCTGAAGATCCTGAGTACTCTGGATCAATTCAGGACGAAAGTCGGCTTTGGCGAATGTTTTCTGATAAAATGGGCAGTATGCGGAAGCATGGTGGAGCACCTTCCTCAACTGCTTCAACTGATAGGCTTCAAGTTCTTCATCGCTCCATTCTGATGATTCGAGGGACAAGCGGCGAAACTCACCGTAGGCCGCCCCCCATCGCCATCTCCGAGGCAGACAACGATATGCCGTCCCTACAGCGGATTGAACTTTTTCCGGCAGGCCTTGATAGAGACCCAAGAGCGGATACAGACGATCCTCCAGACTCATGCGGTCAATTCCTGGGTAGGGGTTTCAATGGCACCCAACCAACCGAAATGCGGACGGAATCCACAATGCTCGGTCAAGCCGTTCAAAGGCCCGTCCCAAGGTTTATGATTGGAATGGATCTGAACCGAATCCGAAGTAAAGGAAACAAAATTCATCCGATCGATCTGAAAAGCATGATTCAGCAAACGGATACGATCACGATCGAAGCCCATGATCGCTGCAGCGGCGCAATCGACGGCGGCGGGATGGGTACCGCAAATGATAACCCCGCTTTCCTTGGGGTCGGGAGCCATGGGGCCATTTCCCTCTCCGCCGATGATTCCATCCACGACGGCCAGATATCTCATTGGTTTCTTTCGGCGTTCTCCAGCACCATTATAAAAAAACAGGCATTTGTTCAAATCGAGAACCATACGCCAGCAGGTATCATTGCCATGCCAATTCCCGGATCGAACGACTTTCTGAGTATCTCCGAAATAAAGTCGCCCTAACTTCTTCAAGGGAACAAACAAACGGGAAAGAGTCCGACGGTTACGAAGGAAGCGCTTTGCTGCCCCCATCCAGGAATGTTCCATCCGAGTTTTCCGGGTAAGTTTGGGAAACTGATCCCCCCCCTGCTCCGGAGCCCCTTCGGTATGGTGCGGCAACCAATTCTTGTTGGCATTGATGCCGACCAGATTCTTAAGAGCACAAGTGACCCCCACTTTCTTATGCGTTTTCAGTTTGGGAATATTGATGAACACATCGGCATCCATCGGGGTGCGACAAAGTTGATATTCATGTGTGTTTCCGGAGTGTTTTTCATTGGTCTCCTCCATGTTGTAGGAAGCTCCGAAAAGATTCCCCAATCCGGAAAACCCGACAAACTCACTGTTCTCATTCAACCTTACATGAGTCATCCCATGGGGATCGCCGGGCAATTCTGTTTTGGAAACGGTCACACCGTCCACGGCACACCATTCTTCAGGCCGAAGATCCAGAAGCTGAATCTCCAACCCGGGAAATTCCTGCCGGCACGCCCCCACCACTTCATCCAATCGACAATACAATCGGATTTTCTGAAACGAAGAATCCGTCTGAGGCGCATCACAGATGACAATGTTCCCCTGCCCTTCCAAGAATCGGGCGACCCAACGAATGACCGCCCGAATGACAAATGGATGCGTAACGACATGCTCCCACCTGTCCGGACCAGGAAACCTTTCGTCATGTTCCTTGACCCAATTGGGTTTCAGCACCACACGGTCCCCTGGACGAATAAAATCCTCGGCAAGAGAAAGCGCCCGGATCGACTCCAACACCCAGGACTCAACGGCTTCCTCCGATTCATATTTCGGTGTGCCCTTGATCGCTGAAGTGCGGGACCCGTTAAAAGAATCGGCCCCCATCATCTCGATCGATTGTTTTCCTTCGTTTGGCTGCATAGACTCAGCAGAGCGTCACGGTTGGCCTTAATAAAAGCAGGCTCGGTAAATTTATCTAAAAACCATGATCTCAACAATGATCCATTTTCCCCGTGCAGGATCCTCATCATGGCTTCAGCCACTTGTGCGGGTGAATGGGCATCGACCATGCCGCAATAATCCGGTGGCATCAGATCCGGAATGGCCCGCCAACGGGTTGTAATCAGGGGGAGACCGTAAGACATTGCCTCCACCAGGCACACCGGATGTCCTTCCATGGAATAGTAAGTCGGAAAACAGAAACAATCACTTTCACGAAACAAGCGATCTTTTTCCTCACCCGAAACGAACCCTCGATAATCCACCACGCTTCCACGGGTCGGCAAGGAAAGCGGAAACTCCTCTGAAAACTGAAAATCGGCATCCTTTCCCCCAAAACAGAGATCCGGACATTCGATCCTAC
>DUCD01000042.1:7407-7697 GCA_012959985.1 Verrucomicrobiales bacterium
ACAAAGACTGACATAAAGCACCTTGAAATAGTGTGGTTTAGATTGAATATCCCCCGGAGACAACGCGGATCTGAAATCCTGTTCCAGAATCCGGCGTCGGAGGCCGATTCTTTCTGATCTCAGGGGAGCGAGAGTTTTCTCGAAATCAGGACAATAATCCCGACTGCCATTGGGAACCACGACGATTTGCTTCGGAGACAGGCAGGCGACATCTCTCCGATAATAATCTCCTAGAATAATACTCAGGTCATGGTGCCCCAGGAGTCGACACGTCAACCACCTTTCAATCG
>DUCD01000042.1:7831-13232 GCA_012959985.1 Verrucomicrobiales bacterium
CAATCCCGGTGCCGGGACCAGATAAAGGTTATGGACCCCGTATCGCACCCGAATCCACAAAGTCTGGAGACAGTATTTGAATAAAAGAAGAACTTTCTTGATCTGAATGCGACCAATTTCATGCACATCCTCTGAAAAACGGCAGTTGACATGGTAGCACTCGACTCTTGTGTCAGTCTCCGACCCCAGATTGTCAGACCGATTCCGCAAACCGTTCAGAAGCATTTCCACCATAAAACTCTGGCCGTGATGCGGTGGAGGAGTATGGGCGAACACCAGAAGCTTCATACCGAGTCTTTGTAAAGTTTCCGATATTCCTCAGCAACCCTTTCTGCGGACCGATGCCGCACTGAATCCCTGATACTCGAAGGATCTGACAGGTGAGGTGATGTTTCTTTCCAGGTTCGAATGATCTGGGTCAGGCTCGTTACATCATCCCTTTGGAACAGCATTCCGGTCTGTTTGTCCTGAACTAAATCAGGATTGCCTCCTCCATTGGAAACAATGGCAGGAATGCCCATTGCCAATGCTTCCATCAGAGCTACGGAGCAAGGCTCATCCCTCGATGGCAGAATGAAAGCATCGGCAGATGTCAGGCACGATTTCACCGAATCGGCCGGTCCGTGAAAACAGACCTGATCCTTCAGTCCGGATTCCGCAATCTGCATTTCCAGCTCTCGGGAATAATCCATGGAATCGCGATCCTGAGCGATCGGCCCCCAATGATCAAATCGAATCCCGGTCCGTTCATTTTTCTTCAGTTGAGTAAAAGCCTCCAGAATCAGGTGCCAGTTTTTCCATCGGACAATGCTTCCAAGACCCACCAATTTAATCGGGTCAGCAGGATTTTTCCTGTCGGTTTCGGGAAGGGGTTCATTAAGGAATGAATCATCAAAACAAGCGGAAATAACGGACACCATTGCCGTCTCCGGAGATAATCCATAATGGCGCCCCATGCGGGGATTCAAGACCACACTATGTACTCTAGAACAACGGGAGATCGATCGATAGAATCCGGTGCGGTTGGCGAAAGTATGATTGGTGAAAACTATGTTTCTTCTCAACATCCAGGAAGCGAACAATGCGACCAGAAGTCCTCCACGACTATGCGCATGAATGAGGTCAAAATGCTCGTTTCGGAGCAAATTCCGAAAACCGGGTAATGCGGCCAATGCGCCTGCAACAAGCCGCAAATGAGAAGGACCGTCATTGAGAACGAAGGGGCTGCGACGGTAATCCAACGAAGGTTTCCGCTGTTCGACATAATCCCGGTGAACCCAAACGATGTTTTCGAACCCAGCTTTTCGGTTCACCCGGTCCAAACTCCGAATAACCGACAAGATCCCGCCCGCATCCTGCCTGTCTCCCGTCAAATGCAGAATCTTCACGACGCGTGATGTCGTTTTTCCAGATGGTAGTGGCAGATCAGCAGCAACCCAGCCTGCAGGGAAAAGGTCTTCATGGCATATTCACTGTCTCCATGCAGCAAGATAAAACCAATGGCATTGGCCATCCATAATCCGGTAATTATACTGGCGATCCGGGAAAAATCGTCCTCACAACCGAACTCACGAAGAATTTTCATGACTTTGAAGGCCAATAGAGTGCCGCTAAACAGGAATAACAGCATCATCAAGGTTCCCGCAAGCCCGGTATTTACTAATAGTCCGACCATGCCGTTGAAGAACCTCCCCTGATCGACATGGTATTGCACCTGAGTCGGATCCCAAAACAGAGAGTAATCACCCAGGGCATCCTGACCGAATCCTCTTCCGAGCCATAGGTAATCCGGAATCATCTTCATTCCTATTCCCCGTAAAATTCGACGTGTTTCCAAAGTGGAGGCCGCATCGTATTCCGCTTGGTGATGCACTTCAACCAAAGGCAGAAAGGAGAGCGCCCGTTGGGCTGCCATCGGCATTTTCCGGGCAAAGGCTATGGCGAGAATGTAACCGACCAAAATGAATGTCATACCGGCAATGATGTTCCTCGGAGTGAACAATCGTTGGGAAAAAGCCATGAAGAATAAGGTAACCACAACGATCATGACCAGATACCGGTGACCACTGAGCAATCCGATACCGA
Organism: Verrucomicrobiales bacterium; assembly: GCA_012959985.1. Taxonomy (GTDB): domain Bacteria; phylum Verrucomicrobiota; class Verrucomicrobiia; order Limisphaerales; family DUCD01; genus DUCD01. The sequence goes on from DUCD01000042.1 coordinate 9,917, forward strand.
ATACGGTCGCACAGAATGGAAGGAGATACAGACTGCGTTTCCCTAGAATCTCGTCGAGGCTGAAACGGGATAACGTGAGGAACAGGATGCCCTGACTGATGAAAGAGAGAGACTGAAACCGTCGAATTCCAAAAGAAAGTGCAGATCGCTCGAAATTGACGGCATCCCCCGGGACTTCAAAAAACTGCAGTAGAAACATCAGGCTGCCCGGGGCAATACTGAATATGAAATCGGAGATGAGGAACGTTCCCGTCAGAACACATTGCATTTTAAAGAGACGGGTAAACGTCTGCGGATCGAGTCGATGAGCTACATAAAGAAAAGGAAAAACCGCACAGGACAGTTGCTGGAAATAAAACCTCCCCCCCATTTGGGATGACCCCAGAATCCGCAACCCCACTCCCCGAAAATACATAATACTCAGCAGGACCAGACAATACCCCACCAAGCCGATGAACAGCCCTTTATTTTTCAGGATAGTTTCCCATGCATCCTCAGCGTATTCCCGGAGAGAGATGGTAATAACCAATCCAGACCATGCCAGTAACGCCGCAAACTCCCACAAATAAGGTCTACCGGGAAAAAACGGTAGAATCAAAGCCGAGTTGAAAGTGGCAAAAGCCATATAAGCCGATATCTTCGTGTGGTAGGGGAGCACCAGAACAGCAACCCCACCAATAACCAGAAGCCCCGCCAGGAGAAAGTACGAAGCCAGGAGATACCCTAATAACAGGGCCACCATTGAAACCAAGCCTAACCAGAAGAACTTCTGTGTTCCAAGTCTTACTGCAAATGCGTCTGACATATTTTTCCGCGTTTTCCCATTATAGGTTGTCCCAATTCAGGGAATACGCCTTCCCTTCCGCTACCAGCCGACGGCGGAGATTACAAGCTTTCAGATGACCAAAAATCGATCAGAATTAAAAACCTGATGAGGATTGAGACAAATTCCTTCCCGAATGCCTCAATTTTTATCAAAAAAGAGCAGGAACAATAAAAGAAAGGATGACCGAAAACCGTCGTCATTGATTACATGATCTCAAATCCAGAAAAACCTGAGTCCGTTGATGGCGCAAAGCTCCAACATCTTTTCACCTATTTCCGAAATCTCGGAGGAGTGCAATCCATTCTGGGCTATCACTTGATCATGGATCCCAAAGCAGGACTCCAAACTGGAATCACCGCTTTTTTCGATCCGGAAACAAGGGGTCGCGATTCCACCATGGGATTGGGGTTCAGTTGGCGAACCAACATTCATCAAGCACGAAAAACGTTCAGGAAAAAGGTTTCCACTTCCAATCAAGGCATTGCCATCTACCACAACCTCTGGGGAATTCATTTTCTCAGCGACTTGGAACAAACGCACCGTAGAATCGGCATCCTGCATTCCTACTGGCCGAACCTGGAAAACCAGTTGCCCCGCATGAGCGGATATCTGGATGGAATCCTTTGTGTCAGTCGCCCCTTGGCAGAACTGGTTTCGGATAGTATTCCCTCTCTGAACCCGGACAGGATTCGAGAGATCCCTTATCCTGTCGAGAAACCAAATCACGTTTCCGCTTCAAACTCCCCTTTACCTTTGAAAGGAAGACCTATCAGAATCGGCATTGTAGGGAGAGTGAGTCGGGAACAAAAAAGAATCGACCGGGTCCCTGCTCTTTGCAATGTGCTGACACGCAACAATTTGCCTTATAAACTGGAAATACTCGGGGATGGACCCGAACTGAAATGGCTGAAAAACCAACAGGTTTGCGCTCCCGTCATCCACTGTCATGGTCGACTAGATGGAGATAAATATTGGAATGTGCTTAAGGAATGGGATTTTATTCTGTTTGTGAGCGATTATGAAGGCACGCCCATATCGCTCCTGGAAGCAATGAGCCTGGGGGTAATTCCAATTTTCCCTGAAATTGGATCGGGAGGAGATGAAATCACTCGAAAAGTTTCAGATGAATTCCTGTATTCCCCTGCAGATTTTGACGCTGTCTTCAAAATTCTGGAGAGATCCTGTCAGTGGTCGCAGGAAATACAAAAGCACTGGAGAAAACAATGCATGAAAGCGGCCGACAATCATGATCCGGATTCCTATCACCGAGTTTTCACTGGGTTCATTGAAAAAATAAGCGACATGCCCCGAATCTCAGCACAAAACCCGCCTTCTCACCGTCCTTTCTTCTTGAGCGATTGGATTCCCTTTGGTCTGATGCGTCGCATTTATCCGAAGGGATTCTTCAAACCGCTCATTGAAGTAAATGAAAAATCCTCTCAGATGGATTGAATCCACCAACAGGTTCGCCCCATCCTTACAGCAACCATCTTAGACCCAGACGAATTGGAAATGAGCCAAACTGAAAATCAGGGAACACTAAATGAATCCCGCGCCAGAATGCAGGATTTCCTGAATCCAAGTCGCCGCAAACCACTGTACTTGGAAAGAATCACTCTGTTGAGGATGCTGTTGCAACTCAAAGACCAAGTTATACCGGGAGACATCCTTGACGTCGGTTGCGGCATCAAACCCTATCAGTCCATACTGGAAACCAGGGAAACATCCGTCTATTGGGGTGCCGACTATCCGGTCACCATGACGGGATCCTACGCTGAGTCCACACGGACCGATGTCCATGCCGACTGTTTGAAACTTCCCTTCAACACCAATCAGTTCGATAATGTGATCAACACTCAAGTCCTGGAGCATGTTCCGGATCCATCACAGCTGATTTCCGAAATGAGCCGCGTGCTGAAACCCGGAGGAATACTGATCATTACGGCACCGATGACATGGCCTCTACATGAAGAACCCTATGATTTCTACCGATATACCCAACATGGTATGAAACACCTGCTCGAAGCTTCTGGTCTGAATATTCTTGTCACAACCGGCAGAGGATATGCCGCTTCCACTCTGGGACAACTGTTGCTGGATGTTTTATTCGATCGTCCGGAAAACCGATCCCTCTTATGGAAAATCTGCAGCAACGTGACTTCACTGGCAGTCAATATCAGTTGCGAAGGGCTGGATAAATTAATACCGGCCTCCCGTTTGAGGCTAGGCTGGGGAATGGCAGCTGTAAAAAAACGGTAGCACAGGAACGATTAATCCGAATTCTCTGATGTCTTATGAGAGCAGGCGCCCTGTTTCTTCATTTCGTCACAGCTCGCTGTAATCTGCAGCCGTTGGTTCTTCAAGGTAAAGCCCAGTTTCTGGCTGATCTCGTCCTCTATCTGGTCAATCTTGGACTCGTAGGGCCTACACTGGCCTAATAGATTCTCCATTCGTTTCGTGTAAGCCGTATACCTGGGCTTTTTAGTGACG
>DUCD01000042.1:13242-15555 GCA_012959985.1 Verrucomicrobiales bacterium
ACTCTCAAATTCGACGATCCGATTGCAATCTTCGCAAATGATGTGATTGTGATTGGGATGATCCGCGTAATTCGGATCATAAAACTTATAATCCTTGCCGAAATCCATCTCCTTGACCAGACCGCTTTCGGTCAATAGGGGCAGCGTGCGATACACGGTGGCTCTTGAAACAGAACTATCCCGTGTTCTTGCCCAGACCAGCAACTGCTCAGCAGTAAAGTGCTCTTCGGTACTGAAGACCGCATCGACAATAGCCTGCCGCTGAGAAGTAATGCGAAGCCCTTTTTCTCCAAGGAATTCGAGGAATCTCGATTTTGCAGCTTCTTTGCTTTCAACAGACACCGGCAAAATATATAGCGCACGCCCGGCGACGTCAATCGGCATCATTACGTCCCAAAAGTTAGGGCATGCTGTCTCAGCGCGCCGCAACAACCCGTTCTCAGTGCGCCGTGAATCAGCCGATGATGTCCGTCATACGGCCCGCAGGGGACAGCACAGCCTTACCGCAACCCCCAACATTCTTAAGGAAACATTACAATTCACTTCACAAAGTTGAAAAAACAATCTGTTTCTGAATGCCTGCCCCAAGGTCAATATCATCCACAATATCAGTGGATGACTTCAACTCGTGCGAATGCGTGACTGATGGATCGTATGTTCACTCGGGAAACATAACGGAGTCTTTCATCGTCCGTACCGACATTGATAACTTCAGCCGGTTCAAAAAACCCGGAGATGGGCGGCCAGTATGAAAAAACCTTCAACGTGGATGCCAATTGATTCTCCATGAGTGGTAAGACCATTCACGTATCAGAGAAACGAAGAAAAACCAACTTCCTATTAGAAGTCGTCAAAAAACGAAGTGAGTAAACTAGACATGAAAACCCCAGCTCGATCGAAGAAGATTTCCAGCTGGAATCTGCGGTAGCAGTGCTCCGGACGGGGATAACTTATTTACAATTCCATGGAATACCGCGCTCGACAAAAAAACCTTGAGACTCCCCTCTCATCATCCAAAGTAGATGTTTTTAAGTTCCGTATAACCCTCGAGGGCAGACATTCCCAGATCTCTTCCGATTCCGCTCTGCTTGAATCCACCGAAGGGTGCCTCCACATGGACCGTGCTGTTCGTATTAATTCCCAGGACTCCACTTTCCACAGCGCGGGCCAAGCGGATCGCCCGTTTCACATCGCTTGTCCAAATGGACCCACTGAGTCCATAAGGTGAATCATTCACTTCACGAAGCATGGTTTCTTCATCACGGAAGGGTCGGATACAGACCACCGGCCCAAAGACCTCCTCACGCCAGATGCGATCTTCCACTTCAATTCCGGTGACGATGGTCGGTGAGTAGTAAAATCCTTTTTCCAGAGGACGCTCTCCACCGGTTCGGATCATTCTTCCATTCTCTCGCGCTTCCTTGACAAATGTCTCACTAACCGTTCGTTGCTGTTCTGACACCAAAGGCCCTATCTGTGTTGCCTCACTGAGCGGGTCCCCAACAACAATCTTTTCTGTGGACTGAATAAATTGATCTAAGTATTCCTCAAGAACAGATTCCTCCACGAATACCCGGCTGCGGGCACAGCAATCCTGACCGGTATTGGCAAATACGGACATGGGGGAACTCGCAGCCGCCGCCGCAATATCTGCATCGGCAAAGACGATATTCGGCGATTTCCCTCCCAGTTCGAGCGAAACTCGCTTGATGCCGGCGGAAGCGGCATTCATGACCTGCGACCCGATCTCGGTAGAGCCGGTAAAGGAAACCTTTCGAATCAATGGGTGCTTAACTAATGCCTCACCGATGAGGCCACCCGGCCCCGGAAGAACCTGAAGCAAACCCGCCGGCAATCCGGCCTCGTGAGCCAGAGTTCCGAGAAGGATCGCCGTCAATGGAGACAGAGAGGCAGGTTTCAGAATTACGGCATTGCCGGCTGCCAGCGCCGGGGCGGCTTTCCAGCAGGCAATGGGGAACGGGAAATTCCAAGGGACAATAGCGGCCACAACTCCCATGGGTTCCCGCACAGTAATATCCAGGCCTCCTCCTCCAACCGGTAGAGTCTGCCCACCGAAATGCGACAAGGCGCCCGCATAATACTCAAAAATACGAGCCCCCAGTTCGGCTTCATCACGGGCATCAGAAATCGGTTTTCCGATGTTGTGACTTTCCGCCTGAGCGATGATTTCAATGTTTTCTCTCAACTTGCGAGCAACACTGTAAAGGATTTCACCTCTTCGGATCGACTTGGTGTTTCTCCATTCCTGCTGAAAAACCTTCCAGGCTGAATCGATGGCCGGCTCAAGGTCTT
>DUCD01000042.1:15574-27350 GCA_012959985.1 Verrucomicrobiales bacterium
GAGGTTTCCAGAAATTCTTCCTGAGTTGCCGGATTGGTCAGAAGAGTCCGCGTTCCCTGCCGACCGTCCGTCAATTCACCGTCGATGAACAATTGGGTTAAAAATGGTTTCATAATGCCTTGCGATAAAGTGCTTTCAAATCGTCAATGCTAACCGGCACCGGGTTGGTCAGATGACAGCTATCTTCCACGGCCTGTTGACTCAATGCCTCGATGTCCGATTCCTTTACTCCGTAAGCCCGGAGCCCTTCGGTCAAACCAATTTCCGTAAGAAATCCGGTAATGAATTCAATGGTTTTATGGTCCGCATCAACATCGGAGTCTCGATGCAGGTCCAACCCGCAGGAGATACCGACTCTCCGGTAGGTACCCGGTTTGCGTTCGGCGTTGAAGGCCATGACATGAGAGAGGCAAAGGGCGTTGGCAGTTCCGTGGTGAAGTCCACACAAGGCGGATAAGGGATGGGCCAGGGAATGAGTTGCCCCTAAGTCCTTGTGGAAGGCGATGCCCCCCATCGAGGCAGCAGTCAACATCATTCCACGGGCCTCAAGGTCACCTCCATCACGGCAGGCACGTGGTAGAGCTTCAACAATCAGGTGAATGCCTTCCAAGGCAATCCCATCACAGAAGGGATGAAATACCGGTGAGGTAAACGACTCAATACAGTGCGTTAGGGCATCCACCCCAGTGGCAGCCGTTAGTTTGGGCGGCAAACCGCGAGTTAATTCAGGATCAGCGATCACCAGATCCGGCATTAGGTGGGGATGGAAAAGCAAAGCTTTTCGGTGGCTATTGGGTAAAGTAATTACGGAACTTCTCCCCAGTTCACTGCCGGTGCCAGCTGTGGTGGGGATAGCAACAGAGGGAACGGGAGACTCCCAGGGAAGGCGATAGTCGAAATCAGCCAATTCCAGAGAAGGGTCGGCTATCAATAACCGAGCCGCCTTGCCGACATCGAGAGCGCTTCCCCCGCCTAACGCGACGATCCCATCGCATTGCTTACTTCGAAAAACCTCTGCGGCATCCTTCACGTCCTGCTCAATGGGGTTCGAATGAACTCCTGCAAACAGGAACCATTCTGAATCCATAAGGCTCTCACCCAATGCGGCACTGGTCAATCTGAACGCTTCGGTATTCCGGAGTCCGGAATCCGTAACCACCAGAGGTCTGGATACACCCAGGTCCTGCAGCCGTTTTTTCAATTCACAGACCCTTCCATTACCGAAAATAATTTCAGTCGGATATTCAAAAGACGCCCAGTTTTTTTTCATAAGAATGTCAATTATCTCCAGGGGATTGAAAACTTAAAAAGAGGATACAAATTTGAGAAAATTCAAAAGCACCTTGGCCGAGGAATCGGCCGGACGGAATGACTTCAAACGTTCATCGAGGTCAAAAGTCACACGCTCCCTCCAAGTTTCAAGACGCGCCGTCCAAAGATATCGAAGGATCTCGGGATTCATCTCAGGGTGGAATTGGACACCGAACATAAATCCGTTGTAACCTATTCCCTGCATGGGAGTGTGGTCTCCACTAATCAAATGATGACATCCATCGGGAAGCCCCGTGACGTAATCGACATGACCCTCCATGACATCAAAAGAAGATGGCAACTCATCGAAAACGGGGCACTTCCGGCCGGCATCTGTCAGACGGACCGCAACCGTTCCCAGTTCGAGCCCGTCAGGGTGACGTTCTACAACACCTCCCAATGCCCGCGCAAGAATTTGGTGACCATAGCAGACACCCAAAAAAGGCAGATTCTTGTCTCGACACAATGCGGCAACTTCAATCAGTTGATCATTGACCGGATCCTGCCGATCCCAGGCATCCCTTGGAGAGCCACTCAATATCAAGCCGTCGAAATTCTCCGGATTAAAATGAAGAGGGCCGTCGTCCGGACGGGCAACCTGAACATCGATATCAGAAACATCCGTAAAATGACGTTTAAACCATTGTCCCACATTTCTCAGCGGATGATCGGGCGCGTAAGCATCCGACCAATTCACCGCATCTATCAGCAACACCGTTTTCAAAGCGGCTTCGACTTTTTCAGACAATTTTCGGGATGTCCAGTGAAACAATTCCCCGACCTTCAAAACTGTAATCGGCGAGGAATTCCTGGTGAGGACAACGGATTGTGATCGACTTTTTAGAAAAGGGATCCTTGAAACGAAGAGCCACGGCGCGAAGAGCCAATCGGTTTTTCGCAGACCGCTCGTTATTGCAGGATTCCAAACCGGAAGGATACAGGGGATCATGGAGAACGGGCAGGCCGCAGGCATCCAGATGCACCCGGATTTGGTGAGTTCGTCCGGTTACAGGATGAGCCGATACTAGAGATCGGTCGTCCTTTTTTTCAAGCAAACGAAAGAAAGTCTTCGCGTCCTTTCCGTTTTTTCGATCGGTCCGCATAACTCCACGTTGTTTGAAAACCGGCCCGATCGGTAGACGACAGGACCATTCCTTCTCCTTGGCCTGTCCCTGAACCACGGCGAGGTAAGTCTTTTGGATCTGACGTCTTTGAAACAATTCGGAGTAGGCAGACATGACTCCCGGATGTTTTCCAAAAAGAAGCAGACCGCTGGTATCCGCATCAAGGCGATGAATGAATTTCAGGAATTTAAGGTTTCGACTTCGCGCCCAGAAAGCTCCGCCGTGAATTGAAGAAACCAGAGCCAATTGAAGATTGCGACCGGTCCGGGTCCAACTGTCCGGAGCAAGCATCCACCCGGCAGGTTTATCCACTGCCAACAGGCGGGAATCCTCGTAAACAATGGGTATCTCAACCCCTTTCGGCAACTTGATTGACTTTGACTTGGCCATAATTCAGGATACCAAATTCGGTACGGCGTGCTGTCTCAGCGCGCCCCACAGCCATTCGGTTAAGGGATTTCCCTCGCGCGTTTTCAGGCCTGCATTCCTGAAGCTGGCCGCGCCGAGGCCGGAACATGGCAAGATTGTATGCAGATTTCAACGATCCCGGCTCAGCGCGCCGGGCTTCAGGGATGACCGTATCCATTTTCTATTCCTTAACCGAATGGCAGTGCAGCGAGCCCCACCACCGATCAGTCCAGGACCATCCGATAAAACCGAATACCTATACCCGAAACATTGGAATCGACAACCTCGAACAGCCCTGATTCCCCCTGGGGTTCAATCGTTTCCATTACTGTCCATTGGTCGTTGGCGATCGAATCGGTGAACTGAATCCGGTAGGTCTTCCCAGCGACTATCAACGCCTGAATAACGACCTGCTCGGCGGAGACCGTGATAGCGCTGATCCAAAGTCCGCTGGTTGAATCAAGAGGATCCGTCCCCGCCAGGAATTCACCCAGATTATCCAGGCCGTCTCCATCGGCATCCAAGTCGGCATCGACACTGGATTGCGGATCGAACCCATGGGCCAATTCAAAAGAATCCGGCATACCATCGGAATCTGAATCTGTCTCAGGGTCTACCGGGATGTCATCGGTAGTCCAGTTCGAAGGATCATCGGCAAATCGACCGGGATTGATTCGATTCAGAGCGGGACCGTTGCCGTCGGCTTCCGGCGGCCATGGAAGATTATCGTCATAGTCCACTGTTTCAACGAGAAGCATCGGAACGAGCCCCGGGGCAGAGGTGTCGAGTCCCTGGGGTGTGTCCGGCTTCAACAGTTCAATGGTTTCCCCTGCATTGTTCAGATTCCCGGTATACGGCCCGAATACCCGAACCGAATTGGGAATCGACTCAAGATCTTTAAATAGAGTCGGATCCAATCCGGTTAAAAGAATGGCTTCACCGCTTTGAAGTGTGATGTTTTCAGGAAAGGTGAAATTGATCCCTCCGCTGACTTGCCAAGTATTAGCCGGATGCTCCTGATCGAACAGAGAAACCGCCTGTGAAGTGGGATTCACCAATTCAAGGAATTCCGAACCCCCATCGATCGGGTGATACATAATTCGGTTGAAGACGATCGGACCAACTTTTGGCAGGGAATTGGGAGCGCCTTTCCCCTTACGGAATTCAAAAATGGCTTCAGGAGGATCCTGAGGCGAAACATTGGCTCCCATCGTCAAGTTTGCCATCGGCACAAAGGATCCGTCACCCTTCGGATGTCTTCCAAATGAAATAGAGTTTTCGGAAGCTCGGATAAAGGGACCATCCACAAATTGGATGAGCGATCCGTTCGAGTCGGCTGCGGTCAGATGCACGAACTCTCCATTGGCAGAATCCAGCGAGAAGGGAGTTAGGGCATTGGTGAAGTCGAATGAAATTTCATAAATAACATGATAGCCACCTGCCGGGATCACGGTTCCATCGGGAATCCGGTACTTCGTCAAATCATTCAGATCATCACTTAGATACCATCCACCAATCGATACGGATTCACCTGAAAGATTATGAAGTTCCACAGCGTCTTCAAAAGGAATATCGGTATGACTCAGCACTTCATTAATCACAACGGGAAAAGGACTTGCCTCACCGGTATCTCCAGGGGATCCGTGGAATTCAATCGAAGCAATCCAGGAGTCGGCATTCTTGGCCTCTCCCCTGATATCGGACAAAACCAGAGAACTTCCAATGCCGTCCGCACGCGACGGCCACTCACCCGCATCGTCATACCGGAAGGAAAAAACCTCAGCGTCTCGAGAATCCAACAAAGTAATACGTTCTCCATTATTGTTCAATTGACCGCCATACCCTCCTTCGGCCAATAGGCCCGTTAATTGCGAATATCGGAATAGAAAAGCTTCGGGGTTCTTGGCAACAACCACTCTCTGACCAGGTGACAGCTGAAGTTCTCCGAAGGCATAGTCAATGCCATCCACAAAATGAACCCCGGTCAAATCCAACATCTGATCTGAAACATTCAGAAGCTCTATGAATTCAAATTCGCCACCGGCCAAATCGCCTTCTCCGAGCGGATTGTAGTGAATTTCAGAGACCATCAAACGATCTTTCAAGGGCGATATGACTTCGGGATTCACCAGGATGGCATAGTCAAAGCTTGACTGGATGGACTGGGGTTCAAATGTGGAAAGAAACAAGCCTGCCTTCGACGTCCTTGAACCCACAGCCAAGGGCTGTCGATGTAGAAGTTGCCACTGATCATCCTCCATATATTCAAATAACAGATCGTCCCCATTTCGTTGAACCCGTAGAGAAACTTGATCGACCGTTTGGAGGACGCTCTTCAGAAACGACAAGCCTCCATTGGCAGTAACCCGCTTAAAAGACAAGCGCTCCCCGTCTTCAATTCCGAAGAAGTATCGATAGTCGGCGGATGCCTCTCTGGACTTTATGAGTATTCCACTCATGAAATCACCGAATCGTCGATTCTCAAGTCCGACTTCAGAAAGAAAAGCCCAACGGTCACCTTCGGGCAGATCCCTGACAACGGAAGGATAACTGTTATTTACATTTCCAAGGAATGATTGAGGATTACCATCAAGCACCTGCAGGGTGAGTCGTCCAGATTTTTCAGCCAAAGAATACCATGATTCAGGGGAGAAATTATCGCGCACTTCGGTATCCTGAACTTGCCAGAAATCCTCGAGGAGCGTTTCATTGAAAGGGGAAAAACCTTCTCTTCCATAAACCGCCACTTCGCCGATTGCCCGATCGGTATTTCCAACATTATCCTGAACTTCAACGGCAAATCTATAGAGCCCCGGGAATTCAAAGGATGCAGCCGCATCCCCGATCAGGCCGGCTTCAAGAAGGACATTGTTCTTAGGATTCACACTCCAGGTATATTGCAGTTCATTCCCTTCCGGATCCAGACTCCGTGTCGCATCAAGCCCCAATATCTCATCAAAGGAAATCCTCCATGACGGGGGAAAAGCCTTGAGGCTGGCAATCGGTGAGGCATTCCCAGTGCGGTTGACGGTAACCGTATCGCTGCGCACGGTAATTCCTTCGTGATTAACACCTAGAATTCTGAGTGGTGAGGGGCCGTTGGAAGCCAACCGGATTCCAGAAATACGGAACCGCGAATCGGTGGTCCATTCCACCGATGCCTCCGGATGCCCCTCCACCACGATGTCAAACACATCGGTTGGAGCACTCCCGTCAAGGGTCAATTGGTCACTGTTAGTCGTAATCGTATTTCCACCTCCGGTTGAAATGTTGAATGCAATATTCAGATTGCCACCGATTTCGGTCCGGGCAGGTCGATTTCTGCTGGAAAACCAATTCTGATAAAACCCCGAATCGATGCGATACAGAGTGCTGGAATTCTCCTCTGCAACCAACCAGGCATTCATTCGCGGCGAATTCCGGGTATAACGATTCATCAACTCTGTCAGGTAATAGCGGAACAATCTGCGATTATAGGACTTCCGACTCCATTCCCGAAATCCGGGCATCCCGTTGAGGAAGGCTGCCTGTGAATTCCGGAATGCCAAATCACTGTCCCAATGAAAAAACTGAAATTTGCCATCACCCGGTCGTCGATATAAATACCCATTCTTCCCACGGTTCAGAGAAAATGAATCCCAATCGTCGATGTAACCGCGGACGGCCGACATGATCATGATCCGATCGGGATCCACCAGTTGATTGATTTCCTCTTCGGTGTAACGATTCTTCGTGACGACATCGAATAGGTTGATCAGTGAGCTGTAGTCATCCTCAACCTCACGGGACCGCTTCATCCATTCACTGTGATAGCGCCCGGACTGGTAGGTCCCTTTGAATTCCCAGTCGGCGTTTCGCTGTGCCCGGTCCCAGCTGTCCTGAAACCACCATTCGTCATCAATCCTGTAAAGCTCGCCCTGACTGCCGTCATTGAAATTCCGATCGAGCAGATGATTCGCCAACGGTTCCACTTCTTCTTTGATCGAAAAACTTCCGCTGTTCACGGCAAATCGAATGTACTCATTTTCATTCACCTCATGCCCCATGAGGTACAGCATGTGACGGGTGATTCGGTTATGATGCATCCGCCCGGAAGTAGGATCATTATCGTAGGAAAGCTTTTCATGACCCCGGAACAACCGGTCTTTGGGGAATTTGAACTTACCGCGACCGAGGTTGGTGCCACGGGTCCAGGGACTGCCGCTGTTTCGGATCTCACAATTGTAAACCACATTCTCTTCGTTACCGATAAAGGTCGCGTTGAAATAATGATTGGATAGGCGGGGGTATCGGTAACCGTAAACCGTCGAAGAATTGTCCCGATCGGAAATGGCATCCAGGTCCAATTGTGAAACAACAAATCGAACTCGACGTAGATCACCGCCGGCTTCAGGATTGTCCACCACGTATAAAGCCGGTCGCTTTTCCCCTAACTTGGGCACTTCACTGATGCCTCCATCCTGGGAAACAACTCCCACATAAAATTGCACCACGCGCCCGTTCGACCGATGTTCGGTCAGTTGTCCAGTATAAATACCGTCTCCGGCAATTCCATCTCCCCCGCGAGTTCCATCGTCATACATGGGCTTCGTCGACCATGCGCCACCTCCGTTTCCGGAATCCGCACGATGAACGATAACAACCTGCTGCACTGGATTGACCGAGGAAACACGGGCCGTCACACGAACGGTATCCGAAGACCTTGGCACCGCAGGATGATGCATCAAGTCATCCACCTGCGGCAATGGAGCCGCCTGATGAACCGAATTCACCTTACCTGGAGATCCCAGGTTACGGGGAATCTCGAGCCGAATGCTGCCGGAGATACTGTGATCCCAAGTCTGGCAGATCAATCGCGGTGTGCCGGAAATCCATCGAGCGGAAAAACTGACTTCGAAGTCCTGATTTCGATTCAAGGCAAGGGCATCCAGTTCAATCCGGTTTGCCCTGTTATCCCCATGACCGTCGGCGACGATATGAAGCTCCCGCCCCTGATTGGATAGAAAACTACCGGCATGAGTTCCCTGGACCAACCAACCATCGGCACTTCGGTTATTCTGAGAGAGTCGATTGGCATTGGGGAGAAGATTCTGACTGCTGCCGGGTCTGTTCAAGGAAATATTGGAGAGCACTGCATGACCATCTCCTGTCAGTAAAAAATGAAGTTCCTTGTAGTCGGTGGTTCTTCCCCGTTGATTAAGTTGCAGGTATCTTCCGGGCACTTTGAAGGAAGCCATTTGGCTTTTATTAGTTTCGTCGCTGTCCCGCCATGCCGACGCCCTTGAATTGTCCATTTCAGGGTGCACTAGTTCCATGCTGCTGCCATCGCCATTCGTCAAATCGGGCCAACTTCCACCCGGGAAATAGTCGACTTCATCGACCAAGTTCCCGGACCGGTCCACCAATCGGATTCGTTCGCCCTGATTGCTGAGGGTTCCAGCAAAATTGCCCACGATGGGGATCACGCCGTAAGCAGATTTCATCCAGGAAGAATTACCGGCAATCACTAGGTAAGCTCCGGGTTCCAGAAGTGTGTTATCAGGAAATTCGTAACTCACCCCATCGTTGAATTCCCACCCGGAAAGATCGACCACCTCATTTCCATAATTGAATAATTCGATGTATTCTCCATCAACCTGATCGGAAGGTGGATCGAACATGATCTCATTAATCACCACCTTCGGAACATCCGGCGGTTCGTTTAAACTGGCCGGCGAAGACTCTGTCGATGAATGCCAGGCTGAAGAACCATCGGGAAAGGCCTTCAAAGATTCACCCGTCCGAGGTTTTCTGAATACTCGACTGTCCAGGACCAATCCGGAGGCATCCGCAAAGTATAACGGAAAACGATTGGAAAGGACCGGAATGGAGACCGACTGCACCAGAACACCTCGACTTGGAATCATTCCGCTGAGCTCGTTCGCATCTGAAAAATCACGCCATCCGGAAATGACCGTTCCATCCAATGGAATTCCGGCATCGGATTCATTATAGAATTCAATCCAATCGATGGCAGTTCCATCTTCGCTGAAATGAATCTCATTGAGGTGGATCAGGCCGATAAACCCGGCACTACTGGAATTGGGTAGATTTCGAGTTGATTGGGCGAAAAGAAACCATTCCGACCCTCCAGAGGGTTTCCGCCCGATGGACCGACCGTCAGCAGGAAGCGAAGCACTGAATCCATTTATAAGTGTCTTCCCGTCGGGTGCCGTAAGAAAGAGGGTCAATGGATTCTGTCCGGCAACACCCAATTCGCTCAGCGAAAGAGAAGCCAGACCGCGTGCGGGAATGACCCTGCTTTGGCGGATCCTGTTCTTCCCCAGATCATCGGTAGTATCACTTATGAAATGATCGATCAGATCGAGCGATTGCGCACCGGAATTAAAAAATTCCACATAACCTCCACCAGCGCCTCCTACAAGCACTTCGTTGATGACGATTCCTGATCGAGTGGGAGCGCTCACATTCAGTTGAATACCGAAGACTATATCGGAACTGGTGGTATTGGTCTGGTGAACCTCTACCGCAATGACATTGCGTCCAGAGACCAGCGGTGCGTTGGACAAACTCACCACTTGTTTCTCCTCTGCGGCATTTGTAACCGTTCGAGAGGCAGTGGTGGTGAACGAAATATTTCCTCCAGGCATTCCGGATCTTCCGATTTCCTGTCCGTTTAGGTAGTAAACGACCCCATCATCTATGATTTGGTCGATCGAAATCGTGGCACCATCGGTTTCACCCGTGTATTGAAATTCGGTTCGGAAGTAGTAAGTCAGTTGGTTTTGTTTGTTGAGATTAGTCTGCAGTCCGGGTTGTGGCAGCGAAGAATTCTCCTCTCCGAGTAGGCCTTTTCCTGATTTCCATGCGGAATCGTTGAATGGGGACTGCTTCCATGCAGTCCCGAGATTGATGCCCCGATCATCGTATTTCCAAACATGATCATAGCGGATCAATGGTAAGCCCTGGCTGAGATCAACTTCCGGGTCAGCAACGGATTGTTCCACTTCAAGGACTGGCTCGGTTCCGGGTGTTCCGTGCTGCTGACCGCTGAAAGTCCAATTCCTCCAATCATCAATCCGTCGGTTCGGGTCCACCAGAACCAGTGAATGCCCAGCACCATCTGCCGCAGGCGACCAATCCCCCTGGTCGTTATAGCGAACCGAGGTAACCCGAATGTCATTCTTGTCTCGGATGGTGATTCGGTCTCCGGCATCGTCCAAACGCCCTTCCCATGGACCGAACACTCGGACAGAAGAAGGGATCCCGTAAACTTCCCTGGCCATTGCCGGTTCGGCGGAAGTCAGGACGATCCTCTCCCCGGGTTGAAAAAAAGCTTCCTGAGGTCGGGCAGAGTTAAAATCCGGAAAGCGAAAGCGAACCCCGCCGGAGGCTCTCCATTGAATCATGTCAAGGGGAGTGGCTGTCTGGTTAAAAAGTTCCACATATTCCGGAAGCTCACCCTTGGGGTGATATAAGATTTCACTGACGACCACCTGATCGCCCTCAGCAAAGCATGCCAACAACCCCAATGTTGCAAAAAAGCAACGTCCCATTTCTCGTTTAAAAAATCCGTTTATCATCATTATTTACAAATAAAGACACCAACACAGTGACTAAAATGAGTTCGCCTGTATACTTGGAAATAGCTGGATCCATGCCAACTACAAATATTTCAGCCAAAGTCCTCACCATGCATAAAACACACCGAAAACCGGGAATATGGAGAACTATCCCTGAAATTGCTAATAAATACTCATCCAGCTTGAACATTCGTCATTTTTTCTCCTTAATAAGAAATGGCTCTGCTCGAAACGACACTTATTTAAACGAATAATTTACAAATGAAGATCTCCGAAAAATACCCATCCTCCCTCAGGAATACACCCCGACGATCCGGTTTTACCCTGATCGAGTTGTTGGTAGTGATTGCCATCATTGCCATTCTGGCTGGTATGCTCCTACCTGCCCTGTCCCGCGCCAAACTGAAGGCCACTGGAGCGGCTTGCCTGAACAACCAAAAACAAATGGGGATCGCCTTTGTCCTCTATGCCGATGACAACGATGATAAGATGGTCCCTGCTACTGGAAATCCCGGCGGAGGGTATTGGCCGGGCCCCATGAACGCCAGAGGACAATTTGCCACTTTCAGCAGTAGAACCGACAAAAGCCAGGCCACGGAAATGGTCAAGAGAGGCCTGATGGCCGGGCCAATCTATCCTTACATCAAAAACCCGGAGTCATTTCATTGCCCCGGTGATTTGCGAACCAAACTCCTGCGACCGGGTCAAGGTTGGGCATATGACAGCTATTCCAAAGCAAACGGGATGGGAATAGGCGGTGGCTGGCAAGGACAGGTTCCCCACAAAAAAATGTCATCCCTCAATAGACCCGTCGAAGCCATGGTTTTCCTGGAAGAGGCGGATCCACGCGACTACAACCGAGGAACTTGGGCCATCAATGTTGCCCCTTCACCGGGATGGGTTGATCCTTTCGCCATTTTTCACGGAAACACCAGCTCTATTTCATTTGCCGATGGCCATGCAGAACTCCACAAATGGGTAGTCGCTTCCACCATCAAGGCCGCTACTGATTCCACTCGAGGAAAAAACAGTTTCTTCTGGTCCGGTGGCCGATTCCGTTCCAACCCCGATTTTCAGTGGGTGCATCAACGATATAAGCATACCAAGTGGGCTCCGCTTCGATAACGGCTACATCTACGTCGTTCCGCAATGCCAGTTGGTTAAGACACAGTCCATAAAATAAATGGATATTCCTGTTTTATTGTGCGTTTAAGCTACAGACGACCTGCATGTGCCTGATTAACCCGCGTATCTGGACTATAAGCTGGCAGCGTGCTGTCGCGTAGCTACAGCTTTGGGTTAATGACGATCGAACCTAACGGCAGTGCAACAGGCACTCCTGAAGCTGGG
>DUCD01000042.1:27539-31204 GCA_012959985.1 Verrucomicrobiales bacterium
GGCATTCATTTCTTCCATATTCCGGCCTCGGCGCGGCCAGTTCCAGGGATGACGGCATTCATAACGCCTGCGGAAAATCCTTAACCAAACGGCAGTGCAACAGGCACTCCTGAAGCTGGGGGCGTCGACCCCGGATCATTGAATTCGGCATTCATTTCTTCCATATTCCGGCCTCGGCGCGGCCAGTTCCAGGGATGACGGCATTCATAACGCCTGCGGAAAACCCTTAACCAAACGGCAGTGCAGCAAGCTCTACTCACCAACCTCCCTATTAATCCTCCGGCAAGTGCCAAAGGGTGTAATAGGCAGCCGAGTGGAGAAGCGGCAAGTTTTGCTGTGAACGGAGCCCCGGAAGGTGGAGTTCATGCACATGCCCAATCTGAAGCCCATCGATCCTGAGACGGAGACTGCGACCGTCTTTGGCCAACTCGGCCGCGATGATTTTCGGTTCGCTGTGATCCACTTCCGGACTACCGTAGGTTTCCTGAAAAATATAGGTATAAGTTTTCAAGAGGTATGCACTTAAGTCGGTTGTGGAATCCCGATCGACGGGGTGAGTGAAGGTCAAGTTGAAGCCGTCGGGCCGAATCTGCATTTCATGGATTTCAAATGGGATTTCCCCTGTCCAATCCAAACGTTCCAGAGCAAACGGTTGACGCCCGCGAGATCCCCAACCACGATTTGTACCCGCAACAAAAAGAGATCCTTGATCTGTCATCAGCATGGGCACATTTCCGGAACCGAAACCCTTACGGAATTCAAATACCGCCCCTTGGTAATACCCCTTTATTTTCTCAAGGTAAATCCGGTTAACGATACTGAAACTCTGATCCGACACAAAAAGTTGTCCGGTAAAAGGGCCGAATTTCCCCTGGCTACTGTCGTAGACGATCCCACTGGCTGAATTCCCAAGTTTGCCGTGCGGAATGAGAACCGCCGGCGGACGGTATGCCGACAACCTTTCCATTTCAATGTGAAATCGGCTTTTATCGTTGGGTTCGGCGAGACGCTCACCAAGCGCTTTAGTGACTTCAGGAAAATCGAACCATTTCAAGCCTGCAGGGTGCCCTTGAAATGATCCCGGAGTGAGATGTTTCAGGGAACTGGTACCATTCCATGGACCTTGGTTATCAGTGTAAAACACCTCTCCATCCCCATTGAATCCAATGCCTCCCGGGGACCGGATTCCGGAGGCCGTCGGAATCAGTTTTCCGTCATGAGAAATCCGCACGCACCAACCACGATAGGGAACATCACTGCTGAACGATCCGGTAAGGCAAAGCACACACCAAATGTTCCCCTCTTTGTCGAATGGGGAACCGAAGGCGTATTCGTGGTAATCCCCACTGATACTCCAACCTTCATTGACGGTTAAGAATTCGTCGGCACGACCATCCCCATCGACATCACGGGCCTTGGTCACTCCCGGTCGATGGGTTATATACAGCCAATCCCCCCTCAGAGCGAGTCCCAGAATTTCATGAAGCTGATCTGCCCAAAGGGAAAACTTCATGTCTGCGGGATTATCGGAGAACGCGTGTTCGACCATATGGATTTCTCCCCGTCGCGATCCGACCGCCAGCTTGCCGTCGGGCATCAACTGCAACCCCCCGCCCTCCAGAACCACCCCCTCGGGAATGGGCAACACGGTTAATCGATAATAATCCTCCTCCCGTGGAGAGTCCTTCCCCAATGCAACAGGGATGGGATTACCACATAGGATTCCAATAGTAATAAGGAACAACAGAAAACACCGGAACCTGACCCAGGCCTTCCGATGAAAATTTTCTTCAAGTTTTCTTTGAGATTTTCTATTCATAAAAATGTTTTCCGTGTTATCCCTAAATTAATAATTCGCTTTGCAATTAAGGGAGACTGAGTGTTGGCGTTCACGCTTCAGCGTGTTGATCAACACAAGCAGAAAACACGCTGAAGCGTGAACACCAACAGGCTCAAGAATCATTCTCTCACTTCAAGGGTTAGGTATTGTTCATCCGCATCAATCCCAATGATAGTCTTGCTTAATTTCAATAACACCCGAAGCAAAGTCCAGTAACACCAGGATTTCCATTCCACTACTCGTTCTTCGGATTTCAGCCTGATGTCCTTCAGGTAAGGTCAAACGGATCGTCAATCTTTCATCAATAAGGTAGACTTCGTCGCCAAGGTTCTGAATATTACGACCGTTTCCTGCCCGATAGTAAAAATTCTCAACCGTCTCAACGGCTTCCATCCTCAGGATGCGACTCAGAAATGGATTGTCTGCAACCTCCGGTTTAAAGAAATCGTGCGCTATAATCGATCCGCTCTGAAAAAGGAATGTTGGACGACGATTCTCATCCAGTTGCATTCCCTTGAATCGTCCCCCGATCCGATCATTCACTCGAGCTGAAGGCCAGTCTTCGTGTAAATCGTTCAACCGAGCCAATGTCGGTCCGTCCGGCAAATTGAAGACACTGTATCCATGAGGGGATTGGTAACCGGGGCCCCGCCCCACCCAGTGCTTGGAAGCATCGATGAACTCTCCTTTCCAGATAACGGCAGGCCGCAAATGGTTAGCATCCCAGGCGAGATTGATTTCTCCGGGATAGCCCACGCCAATCGCACGAGGTCCGGCTCCCTGAATGAAGTTACGGTAAATGACGGCTTGGCCATTTTCAGGAGCCAAGAGGATTTCGTTTCGGCTCAGCCCCTGTGGAAGCGGAACATCGGGGATCGCCTCAAGATATTTCCAGATGGCTTCGGTTTGCTTATCGCTATTGCCACTAAGGACTGCATCCAGAACACTTTTCCCTTCCGGCCAGAAGGAGGGCATTCGAGTGCCGGGACGCAATGCATTCGGATTGACCAGATAGCGCGAAAACCATTCCCGTTCCAGACGACCGACGACATGGCGCAAGTCGACGGCCTGCACACCCAGTGCGTTACGACGGTTGAAGCGATGGCAAGTGATGCAGCCCATTCCCTTCAGACCAATCAATTGCCTACCAAACCGCATAATATCCCGAGTTTCCAGTTTGGGCCTTATCGGATTTGAACCGACTAGATGACCATCCGCTTTCTTGAAATCTTCCGCCAAGTGACTGACCGCGCTCTTTCCGAAGACGGGCATTCGTGTCGCCATATAGGGACGCACCTTGGTTCCCTTTTCCAAAACATCCCTCAACCAGTTCAGAGTCAGTTTTGCTCCGGCATCGTTCAGATGCGGTGCAATCCTGCCTTCTTCTCCCATGTCTTCCCCCATCGAAATAAAATAGGAATCCGTTCCGATTTCGGGACCTCCCAGCCCTTGCCGCTCATGACAGGCATAGCAGTTGAATGAGACCATGGTCCGATGAATCTGTAATCCAACATCAGGAGGAATTTCTTTTCGATCAGAATTGAATGCCGCCTTTATAGTGGAAATCTGATCAGGGTTTAATGAATAAAACGGAATTCCTCTTCCAGGTTCATTGCTCAAACAACCTCCTTCAATCCCTGGTCCGAGTACGGGGATTTTTTCAGCTAACCGGGAATCCTTATCGATTCCCGGTAATGAATGACAATGGATACACCCAAGTTGACGGAAGGTTGATCGACCTTTATCAACCAGATTCTGATCGGGAACAAATCCGGACTCCTTGACTAGGCGACCACCAATCGGAAACTGTCCATCGGGTGTTCTT
>DUCD01000042.1:31214-38936 GCA_012959985.1 Verrucomicrobiales bacterium
TGAAAGAAAATCAGGGGAGATCACCTTTTTTTTCATTTCCGGCCCACTCCAGGACACAGATAGTTCTTCTCCACCTCCCTGTTCGAAATAGGTCACGGTGATAGCATGCCGCCCCGGTTTCAACTCAATGCCTCCTGATCGCTCGGAACCGCCGTGAACTCCATCATTATCCACAACCATCACCGGACCAATGAAAAGCTGACTTCCGTCATCCGAACGAGTATAGAAATTATACAGCCCTTCTTTCTCCACTTTCAAATAAGCCCGCTGCCGCAATCCAATCTGATCCTTACCATTTGCAGGTGCCGGAGTAAAACGGTCCGCTTTGCCGCGATTCCCCGAAGTTAGTTTGTCAAAATCGGGAAGATTGTTCCAACTGCCGCGAAAGCTTTCCCAATGAATTCCAGGTTCAAGATGATCAGACATTCCTGCCGACTCAAGCGCGGCATCATCGGAAGTACGGACTCCTTCTATATGGACACTGACCGACAAGCCGAAAGCCGCCGATATCGAGAGAGCTTCCCTGGAATCCAGGTTCATGGAAGGCATACGCCCACCGGATCTCCATTGATGAGGATTCAGGAGAAACTGAGCCAGAACCGAACCATTACGGTATTTGGCTTTCAAGTCAGAAAGAGGGACCACGGTCCGATCCGGATTTGATCCCTCCAATCCGGAATCGGTCAGTGGCGCATGGCAGGCAACACATCCGACCTGGTTATAGACTCGAAGTCCAAATTCCGGATCGACGGTCGTCCGAAACACCGGCGGTGGACTGGAACCTTTGAGCGAAGCCAGGAAATGCACCAATTCTTCGACTCGATCCTGACGAACCGAATCAGACAAACCCGCTAGAATATCAGGCATGCGGTTACCGGGTTTTTCCTTTTGAGGGTTGCTGAGATACCGACGAAGCCAATCCACATTCAAACGATCTCCAGCATCGCTGAGATCGGGTGCGGGATTATCCGAATACAAGGGCTCACCCCTTTCATCAGTAAAATGGCAAGCCCGGCAACCCAACTCGGAAACCAACATCCAACCTGCTTCTGCCTGAAATGGAGTATCCGACTTCCCAGCAAAAAACCTTTCATATCCGGCCACAACAGGATGGTCCTCCGCAGCCAAATCAAAAACCAGGAAGACTCCCAACAGGACGCTGGTAACACTTCCTGTCATCGCCAAAAACCCAACTTTAAATCTCTTAAATCTCATCGTTCACGGGGAGTAAAAGGTTACTGAACTGGGAATTCGAGAAAAAAACACTGAAACGCACCCAAAAAGAATAACCACTTCGAAGGACACTTCCTGAGGCATCGTTTCTTTTTGAATCGTTCTATCCAGACACCTCAACAAATCGCACTTGATCTGAAACCTGATCAGGTTTATGGTTTGGTATGATTTCGATTAACATTCAGGAAGCCAAAACTCATTTGTCACGATATGCCAAACGAGTAAAGGAGGGAGAAACGATCATTCTTTGTGAGCGCAACAAACCCATTGCCGAAATTCGACCGATTCCAAGCACGAATAAAAAGGTGAAATTGGGAGTGTTCAAAGGACAGTTCGAAGTGCCTGATAACTTTGATGAATCCTTACCGGAGTTTGAGCATGACTTTTACTCAGACACCCACAAGACATGAAAATTTTATTGGATACGCAGATTGCCCTTTGGGCATGGTCTCAACCTGACCGTATTCCGAAGAACTTACGCACCGCAATAATTGAGCCTGAAAACGAGGTTCACTTCAGTCAGGTTTCAACATGGGAAATACAAATCAAATTCGGATTAGGCAAACTGCCGCTTCCGGAACGTCCCGAGCAATTCCTACCGCCTGCGATTCACCGATCCGGATTTAATTATTTACCTATCCACGATGCGGCCATTTACCTTCTTGATCGCCTGCCACTATATCATCGAGATCCTTTTGACCGATTACTCGTCGCGCACTCCATCACTGGAAACTATCATCTCGCCACGGTGGATCAACAGATCCTCCAGTATCCTGCACTGATATGTCCTGGTTCCATGTGATCTGAAGCTGTCCTGCACATCATCGCCTCACATGATATGAGCGACGATACTTTAGCCGAACAATACACGAACCCTTTCGCTACAAAAATTTCCAGACCTGAGTAAATCAGGCAAAAGCACTGCTTTGAAAATCTCCTGTTGAAGAGCAAAGTTCACTTTACGATTGAACGGAATCGGCTAAGATGAGCCAATGAAGCAGAGACCCGTCATTTGCATTTCGGAATCCAATATCCCGGGAACTCCTGTCTTTGGCCCGGGATATCTGCATCGCCTGATGACACTCTGGATGGTCAGTGCAGCTCTATTATCGATACAAAATTCCTTTGCCATGCCAGCTGATACTCCCCCGACATTCGAACACGATGAGCTGATCGTCCTGAAGGATAAATGCCTTTCCTGCCATGGAGAATCCCAACAAAAAAACAACCTGGATTTGAGAAGCCTGGAATCCCTTCTGAAAGGCGGCAAAAACGGGCCGTCCGTCCAGCCTGGCAATTTGGAGAAAAGCCTGATCTGGCAGAAAATCTCCCAGATGGAAATGCCTCCGGAAGGGGAAACTCCTTTGACAGATTCCGAAAAGGAACGGATACGGCTCTGGGTTCTGAATGGCCTCTTCCCGAATGAGCTTTCCACTGTCAGAGATCCGGACCACGTCTCCGCTGAAGACAGACTGTTCTGGTCCTTCGTAAAACCCGCACGGTCTTCGCTCCCGACGGTAAAGAAAGAAAACCGGGTCAGTAACCCGATCGACCGTTTTGTGCTCGCAAAACTCGAACAACATCACCTCACATTCAATCCGGAAGCCGACCGCCGCATCCTGATTCGCCGACTCTATTTCAACCTGACGGGACTCGCCCCCGTCCCTTCAGATATCGACGACTTTATTACCGACCCGAATCCATTTGCCTACGAGCGCTTGGTGGACCGCCTTCTCACCTCTTCCAGTTACGGTGAACGCTGGGCGCGGCACTGGTTGGACGTCGCCGGATACTCCGAATCCAGCTTGTTCATAGGCGATCAACTCCGTCCGGATTTCTGGCGTTATCGCGATTATGTCATCCGCTCTTTCAACACAGACAAACCCTACAACCAGTTCGTCATGGAACAGTTGGCCGGCGATGAGATGTTCGACTGGAGAGCCACTGACGTGTTCAGTGAAAACCAGAAGGACAAACTCATCGCCACCGGATTCCTGAGATGCCCTCCGGATGCCACCGACAATCAGCCGATCACACAGAATGAAAAAATCTATGCAACCCAGCAGGCGGTCCTTGAAGTTTCCATGAAGGCGTTGCTGGGACTGACTCTCAATTGCGTTCGCTGTCACAGCCATAAATACGACCCGATTCCCCATACCGATTACTACCGCCTGATGGCTGTCTTTCAACCGGCTTTTGATCCGGAAAAATGGCTTCCCGGCATCTATTCGCGTGCCCAACCGGGACCTATCCGTGCCATTCCTCTGACCGAACGCAAACATCGGACAGACTATTTGAATCGCTCTCTCAAATGGAAACCGGAAAGTTGGAAGCTGAGGAAAGAAGTCCGCTACGGTCTTCCCAATGAATACCGGGACCGATATCTAAAACAACAACTGCCTGATCTCCGAAAACTGCCTGATTACAGCCGACTTGCAGACATCCTCGAATCCGATTCACGAACAAAAGAGGAAGAGGAATACGTGGCAAGAATTGGAGTTAGACTAAAAATAAACCGATCGCTGCTTATCAAGACCTATCCCGAATTCGAGGACAGGGAAAAACAAATCCAGAAGCGGATTCAGGCCATTCAAAAAGAAAATGGAGACCTACCACCGGTAGCCTGGGGGGTGTATGACGTCTCCACCTCACCTTCACCCACTCGACTTCTTCAGAGGGGAAATCATGAAACCCCTGGCGTCCGAGTGAAACCTGGAGTTCTCACCGTACTGGATGATCCCAGTCATCCGTTCTCAATTCTCTCTCCGGAAAGTCGAAATAACCCGACATCGACTGGCCGACGGCTTCAATTGGCCCGCTGGATGACGAATCCCAGCCACCCCTTGACAGCCCGGGTATTAGTGAACCGAATCTGGCAATACCATTTCGGAACCGGCATTGTGGCGACCCCGGATGATTTCGGCTCACGGGGAAGCCCTCCGACTCATCCCGAACTGCTCGACTGGCTGACCGTGGAGTTCATGGAAAACAACTGGAGCATCCGCCATATTCACCGATTGATCCTCAATTCCACTACCTACCGGCAATCTTCCAATCCTTCGTCCATTACCTCTCCGGACCCATCAAATCAATTACTATCACATTTCCCTAAACACAGACTCGAAGCGGAAGCCATCCGGGATGTCATGCTCAAGATCAGCGGCCGTTTAAACGATTCCATGTACGGTAAATCAGTGCCCGTCAAAAAACAGAAGAATGGAATGTTCGTCGTCGATCCAGAACATCCCGAATGCCATCGACGGACCATTTACGTCAGCACGCGAAGAACTTGGGTGCCCTCCTTTCTGTCATCATTCGATGCGCCGATAATGGATACCAACTGGCCGAAACGCTCGGAATCCGCCATCCCACAGCAGGCATTGGCCCTGATGAATAATCGTTTTTCAATAGAGTGCTCCGCAGCGTTCAATCAACGTGTAATGCAGGAACCGGAAGCCACCTTTGAGGCAAGATTGATTTTCGCTTACCGCCATGTTTACGGTAGGGATCCAAGTGATGAGGAATCGCACCTGTTCCGGAGCATGATTCAACCAGATGAACCCCCACCCGGTTCACCCGAGAATCAGAAGGCTTGGCAACTGGCATGTCAGGCACTGCTCAGTTCCAATGAATTCATGTATATCGACTGATGAAAAACTACATGACTCAACCGAAATCCCCGGAGAATCAAAAAGACCGCCCTCATAAATCCAAACACGCTTCCAGAATTCTGACGCGAAGAGAAATGCTGACAGAGACCGGAGGAGGATTGGCGGGAATTGCCCTCGCCTGGTTAACCGCTGGGAAAGCATCCTTATCGGCGAAAACCTACAATGCACTTCCAAAGTCGACCCACTTCACCCCCAAAGCAAAGCAGGTTATTTTTATCTACATGGGCGGTGGCCCGAGCCAGATGGACTTGTTCGATCCGAAGCCGATGTTGACTCGTTACAACGGCGGCCCCATTCCGTTTGATGTCAATCAACGAGCCATCGATGGATCCACTAAACTCATGGGCAGTCCATTTTCATTCAGGAAATACGGCCAATCGGGAATCGAGCTTTCGGAATTACTACCCGGGCTGTCGGAAGTAGTGGATGAAATCGCCCTGATCCGATCCGGAGTCACCACCCGGATCGACCATGGGGAAGCTCTATTAATGATGCACACTGGACGGCCTTTGTCGGGTTTTCCCTCCATGGGTTGCTGGATTACTTACGCACTCGGCTCGGAAAACGAAAATATGCCGGCCTACATTGCCATTCCTGATTCCGGCCCCGAACGGACCCGAAACGCTATTTCCTGCGGCTGGTTACCCGCACTCTATCAAGGCACTCCGTTCAATGTCACCGGAACTCCGATCTTCGATCTGAAAAGGCCGGATTCCATCTCCGAGGCTGAGCAGCGTCGCTACCTGGACCTGACTCAATCGTTGAATCAACGACACCGGCGAACCCGCCCAGGGATCACGGCACTGGATGCACGAATTCGAAACTTCGAACTGGCAGCAACGATGCAGGTGGAAGCCATGCAACAGGTCGATTTATCCAGAGAGTCCGAGCCTACCAAACGCCTCTACGGTATGCAGCATGAGGAAACCAACAAATTCGGAACCCAATGCCTCATTGCACGTCGATTGATCGAATCCGGTGTTCGCTTCGTTCACTTGATCCGAAACGACTGGGACCACCACAGCAAACTACACGATCAATTAGTCCGTTCAACCGGACAAACGGATCGGCCGGTGGCCGGACTGATTCAGGACCTGAAACAACGCGGACTCCTGGATTCAACCTTGGTCATATGGGCCGGAGAATTCGGTCGCCTGCCGGTGGTTCAGGGAACCGACGGAAGGGATCACAATCCCTACGGATTCAGTTTCTGGATGGCCGGAGGTGGCATCAAAGGCGGCACCGTGCACGGCGCCACAGACGATTTCAGTTACAAAGCAGTGCTGGATCCCGTAACCATGCCGGACTTCCACACCACAATTCTACATCAACTAGGATTGGACTCCGAAAATGTCTCGTTTCCATTTGAAGGCCGGGACGAAACCCTGACGGGTCCGGAGACTCCTCGGATCATTCATCCGATCCTCGCTTAAGGCCCCTTCAACTGATCACTTGATGCAGCACGTTTCCATGCACATCGGTTAAACGCAGGTCTCTACCTCCAAAACGGTAGGTGAGGTTTTCATGATCGATTCCCATTTGATGAAGGACTGTGGCCCATAAGTCGTAAAACGTGCATTTTCCGTCGATCACGTGATATCCGTAATCGTCCGTGGCTCCATAGACGGTTCCGCCCTTGATGCCGCCTCCGGCCATCCAGACACTGAATCCGTAGGGATTGTGATCCCTGCCATTGCTTCCCTGTGAAAAGGGTGTTCGACCGAACTCCCCGGACCAGACGATGATGGTTTCATCCAGCAAGCCACGCATTTCGAGATCCGTGATCAATCCGGCGATCGGTTGATCCACCTGGAAAGCCATCGCTCCATGACCTTTTTTCAGATCACCGTGCTGATCCCACGGGTTAGCAGCACCCCCTGCCCCGATCCTCTTGGTCAAACAACTCAACTCAATGAACCGCACTCCACGCTCCACAAGTCTTCTTGCCAATAGACACTGCCGGGCATAAGCCGCTTTTTCGGAGTCGGGAGAATCCAGACCATACAATTTTTTAACGGCATCGCTTTCACCACTGATATCACACAACTCAGGGACTGCGGTTTGCATGCGGTAAGCCGTTTCGTAATTCCGAATGGCAGCATCGATTTGAATATCGCCATGAGTCCGATTCAAAAAGGACTGATCGTTACCACGGATGAAAGCGAGTCGTCGTCGTTGCACCGCGTCCAACTCATGAGGTTGAATATTGGGAACGGCCTCCGGTTTATCCGCTTTGATAAGAGATGCTTGATGCTGAGCAGGGAGAAATCCGCTGCTGAAATTAGCGACCTCTCCATGGGGAGGCACTGCGTGAGAACTTTGCAGTACCACATACCCCGGCAAGTTCTGGTTTTCTGTACCTAGTCCATAACTGATCCAGGCCCCGGCACTGGGATGCCCCATGATTGGAAAACCGGAATGAATCAGAAGATTCCCCTGAGCGTGCTCATTAAAGGGAGTTGTCATTGAACGGAGAACGGCCAGTTTGTCGACATGACGCCCCAAGTTTGAAAAAACCTGACTGATTTCCATTCCGCTTTGCCCATAACGCTTAAATGAAAACGGGGATGGGAAGATATTACCGTTATTGTTGAATTGAGTCCGTTCCACCTTTACCGGCATCGGCTTACCGGCTTCATCCTGAAGACGGGGTTTCGGATCAAATGTATCGACCTGGGAAACACCACCGGACATGAAACAGAAAATGACATTCTTGGCCCTGGCCTTGAATTGAGGCCGCGGACTCGGCACTTGACCTGCACGCAATGAGGGAAGAGTCGGCAACAAACCAGATTTCACGCAATTACACGCAGAGGCC
>DUCD01000042.1:38963-42578 GCA_012959985.1 Verrucomicrobiales bacterium
GAAATCACAACGCAAAATAATCCGTTTACACAATTAGATTTACATATCCCTTCAGATTGAAAATAGACTGTGCCACATCCTGCCATGACCTCTGATGAGAACCCTCCATTGGCATCCGTTTTTCCAGCCGCTCCAGCTTACCGCTCAAAGCCTTGAGGTCATCCTCATACCCATGTTTTTTATCCAGGTCACCAGCGTCCATGGTCTGCTCGATCTCACGATTAGAAACAAAACCCCCTGTCGCGCCGTTAAAGGAGGTCTTCACTTCTTCTCCACTCAACACCCGATCGTAAAGACGGGCTTCCATAATCCGCCCTTTCAGAAGACTTCCTCCCTTGGGTGGCGAATGACGGCAACCAAGCAGGATAACCGTTTTTCCACTGTTGAAGGTAACGGTCTCATTCGCCTTATAAGGTTTCCCATAGGCTTGTCCTTCTCGGTAGGCCTGAATAAAACCGTCTTTCGAATAACACAGAACCAGATGCACATATTTACCGAGGGCTTCTGTTTCCCGCATTCCCTGTAGAGAACGCGTTCTCTGAAAGTTATTACTTCCGGCAAGCCATTCCTGAGGATTCATCTCTCCGAATACCAGAGAATCAAAGATAATCCCATCAGGGGTCTGCAGACTCATAACCCCCCCTCCTCTCTGATCGAAGGTTGTCAGCTGCAGCCATACTTCCATTGTCTTTTCTTTAATCGAAAAAGGCAGTGGATCCGTGACCAGATAAGCGTCCTTCCCATTCAGGACCAAGGCTCCGTCATCCAGACGCGCGTGCCCTTTCAGATAAGACCTGATGTTGCCGATTTGATCATCCTTTCCCTTGGGAAAATCCCAGAGAGCAACGGGAGCCAATTCAATCGAAACTGTGCTTCGACTTTCAGTCGATTGCCTATCCGCCAAGAGCGCAGTGCGGACCGGTTCCACTAGAAATCCAAGCTGCTCGCTTAAATCGGTGATCTCCGATTTCAAGTCAGCAATCTCCTGCTCAATCTTTGAATAAACCATCTCAAGTCCAGAAATAAATTCGAGGGCCTTCTGATTTTCCCCCGGCAGAGGAAATCGACCCAATGCGGAAGCATACATGGCCTTAATGCGTTGTTTGTCCGATTGATTCCCGGTATCGCGAAGGACTGCCTCCGACCAGGAACGGGCCAGATCAATGACGAAAGGATCATTCAGAAGCATCAGGGACTGGCCCGGAACATTGGTAATGTTCCGGCGTCCGCGAGTTGTCAAAGGTTCTGGGAAATCAAATGCAGCAAGGAATGGATCCAACCGGTTTCGCCGAATGCCCAGGTAAATACTCCGACGACGCCCCATGGTCGATTGACCCGGGCCATACATTTCCAGATTCAACTGTCCGGAAGTAAAAAGGATGGCATCACGGATCGATTCAGCCTCCATACGTCGAATAGGAAAGCGGGACAACCAGCGGTTGTCTGGGTCATTACTCCGTGATTTTTCTGTTCCGACACTGTCCATGCGAAACGTCCGGCTAGTTACAATAAAGCGGATCAGTTTCTTAATAGACCAGTCCGATTCACGAAGTCTTTCAGCGAGGTTATCCAATAATTCCGGGTGAGTCGGTTTCTCACCGAGACGTCCAAAGTTATCAGTCGATGCAACGATTCCCCTCCCGAACAAATGGTGCCAGATTCGGTTAACAATCACTCGAGCCGTTAAGGGGTTATTCTCCGAAAGAATTTCTTCCGCCAACTCTGCACGTCCACTTTGCAAGGTTTCAAAAGGTTGTCCTCCGAAAACCTCCAGGAAACGTCGAGGCACAGGCTCACCCGGTTTTTTGTGATCTCCCCGAATGAATAGAGGTTGATCGAAGCCGCGACTTTCGAGAATGCCGGGAGCTCGCTTCGGAACGGGAACCTTGGATTCCAATTGTCGGTAAGCGGCCACATCCTCCCTCAGCTTGGGCAAATTTTTCAGTGTTGATGAGAGAAGACCGTTTTTTATAAATGTCGACAGGAAATTTGCTCCGGCATCTGAAAGGACGTTGTTCCGCCAATCCTCAATGCAATGCAGAACAGCCAACTGAAACAAATCATTCAGATCATCGGAATGGGCGGGTGGGTTCACCTTGGCAGCTTCAAACAGCGGTGTGGTGAATTCTGCCATTTCATCTCGGGGCACCTCTCCCCTGTCCTCCTGATCGCAACTGACAAGGACCGCCTCCTGAACACCGAACCAGGATCGATCTCTTCCTGGATTCATCACGATTGGCCCATCCCCTGCCGTAACGATTTCAAGGTGGGCATAATCTCCATCCCAGTAGGTGACATCCCACTTCTTCCATTGACTGCGTCCCCCCTTTAAATTCTGAATCGGGTACACCGTTCCGTTCCGTGGATAATTCTGCACCGCATATCGGGCTTTGGCATCCTGGTCCCCTCGCAACCGGAGATATATAATATTATCCTTGAACAGAAACCGGGGAGAAGCCAGCACTCCATTCTGACGCGAGCTGAGAAGATGAGTAAAGATTCCACGAGGAAGTATGTCAGTGATAAACCGATCTCCTTCCGGAAGGATGTGAAACTCGCCCGCCGACACGGGACGTCCATTCAATCCGGATCCTGAATAAAACCACTCGGAAGCATCAGCCGTTCCCAAGTCCCACCGGTGAGGATAGTTCCGGTTCCGATGCAAACCAAGTCGGTGGCGACTCTTATTCCAATCTTTCACGAGGTTCATCCAGGTATTTTTAAAAGCCTCATCTTCCAGTCCATTGAGTTGTTTCCAAATCGCCAACGGATCCAAATTAGTATCGTCCGAATTCTCAGAAGCTAAGTGATTCAACTTAGCAGAATCGATGCCCTGATCGATCTCAGCCGACCATGCATCAGCAAGGATTGCCTTGATCCGGGCTGTACGATAGCCCAACTGGGAATCCATCGAATTCAAATGATCCGATGAATCAATCGTCACAAGGGCGGGACGACAACTGGCAAAAACCCCATACAGGGCGTAAAAATCCTTCTGGCTGATGGCGTCGAATTTGTGATTATGGCAACGGGCACAGGAAACCGTAATTCCCATCAAGGCTTTTGAAACGACATCAATCTGGTTATCTGTAAAACGGACCTGCTCATCCAATGGATCCGTCGGAGCGAAACCATGAAAAACAAATCGAAAATGAGCGGTGCCAAGAATCGATTCATTGATTTTCTTTTCCACATTGACTCTGGGAGCCGTCATCAGATCTCCGGCCAGATGTTCCCGGACCAGTTGATCATAGGGAACATCTGAATTGAGAGCACGAATCAGGTAGTCACGATAGCGCCAGGCATAGGGAATAGCCGGATCTCCTTCGCTTCCGTGAGAGTCGGCATAACGCCACCAATCCATCCAGTGGCGAGCCCAGCGTTCGCCATAATGCGGTGAATCGAGAAACCGGTCCACTAGCCCGAATTTCTCAAAGGTTTTGCTGGTACTCGGGTCAAAATTATGGTAAATTGTTCGTATGCAAAAACTTACAACAACCACATCCCCGACCCGAGACAAAACAGAGTGTAATCAGGATCGCTTTGAATTTCCAGACCTCATTTCCCGTAAAGTTGTCTTCGAGGCCAACGAACAATTTGTAACCGCAAACGCCG
>DUCD01000043.1:0-6653 GCA_012959985.1 Verrucomicrobiales bacterium
GTCCTTAATTTTGAGTCAACGGGAAGCTTTCCTTCCTTCCTTCCTCCTCCTCCCCTTCGGTGTCTTTTTTTATGAGTCAACACGGCTAAAACTGGAGAATCCCTTATGCCTTGCTCCTTAATGGTCCTTTCGATATGATTCAATTGGATGTCCTTCCGGAAGGAAATCGAAAAAGAGATCCAGAAAACCTGTCATCAGTGAATCCAACTGCCGCAAAAGAAATCATCCTGGCCACCGAAGATTGCACCCGTCCTCTGGCATTCTATCGCTCAATGGTCACGGCCAGAGAAATCGACTTAAAGGAAGAGGAATTGGCTAGAAGAGGAGAAGCCTTTTTCACTGTGTCGGGGGCAGGTCATGAAGGCAGCGCCGCACTCGAACCTTGTCTGATTAAAGAGGATTGGCTCCATTGCCATTATCGGGATAAAGCTTTAATGCTTGCCCGGGGATTGCCGCCTGAGGCCTTTTTCCGGGGATTGCTGGGCAAAAAAGGATCCCATTCGGAAGGGCGCCAAATGAGCGCTCACTTAAGCGCCCCGAATCTCCATATTCTAAGCTTGGTCGGCCCCGTAGGCAACAATGCCCTTCAGGCGGCAGGAGTCGCCGCAGCCATCCGGCAATCACCGAACAACCCCATATGTGTCTGCTCAATGGGTGACGGAACAACACAGCAGGGAGAGGTTCTGGAAGCAATCAGTGAGGCTGTTCGAGACAATTTGCCAGTGCTTTTTCTCATTCACGATAACCAATATGCTATTTCCACACGGACAATGGGCAAGACCTTTTTTTCCCTGCCCGGGGGGCCCGCCGAGTCTTTTTTAGGCCGGCCGATTCATACTCTTGAAGGGTGGAACGTTCTTGAATGTCACGATGCGTTTCAAAAGATTGTCGACAATATAAGGAAAACACGCTTTCCGCAAATCATCGTGCTGAAAACGGAGCGTCTGGCGAATCATACCAATGCGGATGACCAAAGCATCTATCGCAGCGAAGAAGAAGTTGAATTGGCAACAAGGCGGGCTGACCCGATCAGCAAACTACGGGAACACCTCCTCAAGACAGGAAAAACCGAGGCAGACCTTTCTCAAATCGATCAGGAAATCCACAAGAGCATTGCTGATATCGCAGAAAGTGTGATAAAGGAACAGGATCCAGCCCCCTGCCGTAACGCGAAAGCTTCCCTTCCGGAATCGCTGACCCTTAAAGCCAACTGGAATCGTGGCACTCAAAACGGATCGCAGATAACCATGCTGGAGGCGATCAGAAAGATTCTGCACGAAAAACTGAAATCCGATCCGACTGTATTTCTTTATGGTCAGGACATTGAAGACCCTAAAGGAGATGTATTCGGCATCACTCGAGGCCTTTCGACAGACTACCCAGAAAGAGTCAGAAATGCCCCTTTGAGCGAATCGACAATTCTAGGAACCTCGATCGGCAGGGCTTTGGCAGGTGAGAAACCGGTGGCCTTTCTACAGTTTGCTGATTTTCTTCCCTTGGCTTACAACCAACTGATTTCCGAAATGGGAAGTATGTACTGGAGAACCAACGGCGATTGGCAGTGCCCGGTATTGTTGATGATGCCCTGCGGAGGATATAGGCCTGGATTGGGGCCCTTCCACGCACAAAGTTTTGAATCGGTCATTGCCCATACTCCCGGAATTGATGTCTGTATGCCCAGTAATGCCCGGGATGCTGCTGGACTTCTCAATGCCGCTTTTCTTTCCGGTCGACCGACGGTTTATCTTTATCCTAAAATTTGTCTCAATGATCGAACACATACAACCTCAGATGATGTGGATCGTCAACTGGTCGAATTCGGCTCAAGTCGATTGATCTGTGAGGGAAACCAATTGACTCTGGTCGCGTGGGGGAATTGTGTCGAGCACTGCCGAAAAGCCGCCAAAGCATTGAAGGATGTGGGCATGGACTGTGATCTGATCGACCTCTTCAGTTTGTCCCCGTGGGATCAGGATGCCGTAATCCGTTCGGTAAAGAAAACCGGCCGACTGCTTGTGGTCCATGAAGACAACCTGACCTGCGGATTCGGAGCTGAAATCCTTGCTCGGGTCAGCGAACAAATCGACCAGCCTTTTCTTGCAAGAAGACTGACTCGCCCGGACACCTACATTCCCTTTCATTTTCAAACCCAATTGACCGTCCTGCCTTCCTTTAAGGCCGTTATGGAATCTGCTGCGGAAATGCTTGGAATGGATTTGACATGGAAAGTTACCACCAAAGAGGCGTCCATGACTTTTGAAGTGCAGGCCATCGGTTCCAGCCCATCAGACGAATCCGTAACCGTAACCGAATGGTGTGTAAAGGAAGGTGAGGAAGTGAATCCTGGAGACATGCTGGCCATCGTGGAAGCGGACAAAGCCACTTCTGAAATGTCTTGCCCCGCAGCAGGCCAAATTCACAGATTGTTGATAGCCGCAGGAGAAACGGTAAAAGTAGGTGAACCGATCGTCCAGATCACACTCAAAGAACCTGAACCTCATCGAAAAACGCTTCATCATGAAAACCCGGGAATCCCCATTCTGACACGACGGGAAAACCAAGGAATTTCCACGAAGCAAGAACCGTCCATCGAAACCTCCCATCCCATTCCTACGACACCTGTTTCAATTGAGCCCCCCTCCCCCGTGTCTTCTTCAGATTGGGAAACACTGATTGTGTCGCCCCGACAAAACCAGTTCGCAAAAACGATTCATGAGAGTGTCCGACAAAGCGCTCCGGCAACCATCATCATGACGGTTGGCTGGGACGCCATGGATACCGCGCATGAGGAAGTGGAACGGCATCAGACCCCGCCCATCCCCAGCCGATTGGCCATGGTTAGCTGGTGTGTCATCAAGGCCATGATGCGTCATCCACGTTTTCGGAGCCGCTTGCTCTCTGACTTCAATTTGAACATATGCAAACATGCCAACATCGGAGTCGCGGTTGCCCTGCCTCAGGATGAGCTGGTAACAGCTGTTGTAAAAAACGCCGAAGAATTGAGCTGGAATCAGTTCATCACACAATACAAAGCCAATGTGCAAACTGCCCGCAATGGAAACGATCAAGTAGAGGCCGGGCCTTCCATAATATTATCCAGTCTGGGGGGGTCACAAATCCAAACCGCCATTCCGATCGTGGTCCCTCCCGCGGTGGCAACCCTGTTCATTGGTTCTCCTGTAGCTTCAAGTCAGGCACTTTCTATCGGTGAGAATAATCCGAAGTCCACTTTCCACCGATCCATCACCCTTGCCATGACTTTCGATCATCGAGTAGTCAACGGGATCGGAGCCTCGGCTTTCATCCATGAAGTCCGCTCTGAAATTGAGTCTTTCCAACTTCCGACATCCCTGTAAAATTCAGCGATATGGATTTGTTTCACAGCCTTCAGGACATCGAGAAAAAGGAAATCTTCCCAGGCTACACCGTGCGCTTCATCCATTCAGAACGCATGACACTGGCTTATTGGACAATCCGTGAGGGAGCCGCATTGCCTGAACATTCACATCCGCATGAGCAGGTCTGCAATGTATTTGAAGGGCGATTCCAGTTAACAATAGATGGCGAAACAAAAGTAATGGAAGCTGGATCGGTCGCCGTCATCCCTTCGGAAAGCAAACACTCCGCCATCGCTCTGACCGACTGCCGGGTAATGGATGTCTTTCAACCCGTAAGGGAAGATTACCTATAATGGATTGTATCGCAGGACGTATTGTCGCCGCGCGCCGCACATATTATTATTGTCAGTCAATCGGCACGCTGGGACAGCACAGTCCACCCAATTAAACCCTTTTTCCCGGCAGATCCAAAATCTACATTTCCGGAATGTGATTCAAGGTGTAGTAGAAGAATTCATGCCACAGTGCCTGCCCTCCCCTACTCTTTAAATCAAAGCAGTCAAAAGCAGTTACATATCCGGGTTTCAATCCTTCAAGAACCAAGCCTACACGTATTCCATCAGCAGAAATTTCCACAGATTTTATTTCGATATCGGTAGAACTGTCAGAGTTTCCATCGTGATCAATTTCGGGAGAACCATACACAGAATGATATCGATACCCAAATTGGGTCACCGAGTAATTATCAGAATCTCCTACGGATTCGCTGTCGACAGGTTTAGTGAACACCAGTTCAAAGCCATCGGGTTTGGCGTGAACCTCCTTTACTTCAAAAGGAACCCTTCCGGAGAATCTCACTCTATCCAGAGATTTCGTAACCGGCTTAACTGACGTCCATGTTTTCTGACCTCCACCGACAAAAAGAGATCCGTCCGGGCCGAATACAAGACGATTCACCCCAGAACCAAATCCTTTCATGAACGGCCAAACGGTTCCCTGCCATTCGCCTTGGACCTTTTCAAGAGCGACCCTCAGAACGGTCGCGTTTTGGAATTCCCCGACCAGCATCTGGCCGTAAAAAGGTCCGAAACTTTCATTTGTAATAGTCACCAACCCACTGCTGGATCGGGATAGATTCCTGGGAATCCAAACCGCGGGAGGGCTGAATTGTTCCGGATTCAGGGAATGCTCAACGGGCGCTGGAACTGATGAGGGGTAACCATAAAACCTGCCTTGCTGTACATGATTGATCTTACTGGTCCCAATCCAGTTTCCCTGATTATCAGACATGAACAGTTCTCCCGACGGCTCAAAAAGCCCGAATCCATGAGGAGTTCTAAACCCGGAGGCAACTCCTTCCAATTCACTTCCATCAGGACTGATCCTGACACACCATCCTCCATAGGGCATATCTCTTCGGGCTCGTTGCCCAGTAATAAAAAGGTAAAACTCTTTCGAGCTACCAACAATCGGACCGAAGGTAAAAGAGTGATAATTGCCGGTAAAACCCCAATCCTGATTTAAACACTCAAACAAATCAATCTGCCCATCAAAATCGGTATCGGTCAGTCGCGTCAATTCACACTTCTGAGCAATGTGGATCCGTCCATCCAGAACTTTCAATCCCAAGGGTTCCATTAATCCATCGGCCATTTTTTGATAGGAAAAGGGTTTTGAGGATCCAAAGGGCGGAATGGCTACGGAATAAACCTCACCAGGCCAAGTGCAGACAGCAAGATTGCCATTGGGCAGAAAATCCATTCCCCCGACAATCAGATCGATTTCTCCCGGTATCGGGAAGGGGTCCAGATGATAAAATGGATTGGAAGCAACTGAGGGTTTCACCGATGCCTGGGAGATCAATACCGGATTGATTTTCAACTTTGGGGACTCAGACTTGGGTTCCACGGATGATAGAAAAGCCATGTTCTGTTTCTTGAAAATCCTTTCGCTCCAGTCCTTGAGTCCCACTGGCATCGTGGAAGAATCTGGAGACGCAGATTGCTGGTCGGCAATTTCCAATACGACCGGACCCTGATGAGCAGGGATCATGAAGACAACAAATTCACGGACTCCACGAATCTCAGTTAGCGGTTTACGATTTTCGGTTCCTTCTTCGTCGAGAATTTCAGTGGTGAAAACAGGTGAGGCTGAAAACACTTGATGCCGGATCTTGGACCATCCTCGATATCCGATGAAAAATTTCCGCTCTGTTTCTTGAATACCGAAAACACGATCCCTTTGGGATGACACTATTTTTCCTTCCAACGCATAGGCGATGAACATCAGATCATCGAAGGAAGGTCCAACTTCAAAGCGGCGTGTCAACCTCACCCCGCCCCCCCTCTCCAATGCCTCAACTGAGGCGGATTCGTGGATGACTACCGGTTGCCCTCTCGAATCCTTAATGTGGTAGATAAAGGTCGTTACTGCTCCTTTGGTGCTGATTCCCTGGAAAGATGCTTGGGGAGCAGAATCAATCCAACGGCTGATCTTCTCCGTATCAAAAATGTCCTGAGAAATTCCCCAGGGACACATCGGGGGAAATTTCCAAACCGTCCTTCCTTCGTACCAGCAAATAAAGGGTTTTTTCGAGGGAACATAGGAAGGGCCGACCAAATTAAGCCCCGGGCCTTCCCACACACTGTGTATCCGTAATAATACGGAATCGAATGCCAGATGATAATCGTGGCCGAGAGGGACCACGGCACTCCTTGAAGCATCTGCCATCGGTGCCCTCCGAAATGGTAATTCTGGAGAATCCTTGATCCCCAATGCAGCAGAAACAGTTTGCACCAAAATCACCCAGGCTACAGCCGAAAAAAAACGAGTTGTTTCAATGCAGAAGCGGTTACTAACAATCAAGTAATTCATGAGTCCTACCCGAATAGTGGATATGTTGATTTAATGCAACGGGATTTTGTTTTTCAAAACCAATATAAAAACAAACTCTTCCTGCGCTGTAACCGGGTTGCAGCTATATTTCATGGTCCACTGATGTTGTTTTTAGATCCCTATCATTTTCCTTTCCAACGTTGAGGGGACCGATCCAGTGGAAGGTGAGGGAACCGCATTCGGTCACTCGATTTGAGATGATTTAATCTCTCCAAATCGTTCCCATGAAGTCGCGATGACCTCGTCTCGTAATTCCGTGGGAAATCTTTGCCATAATCGACCACATGTCCCGTTCAGCCCACGATTTAAGGGGAATCCATAGGCCTGGCAAAGCGCTGCTTTTAATGAGTTCACTTTCATCTTCCTCTATTTTAATATTTTTAGCAAACTTATGAATGAGTTTTGTTTCCTCTTCATTAT
>DUCD01000043.1:6663-7479 GCA_012959985.1 Verrucomicrobiales bacterium
CCCGTCTACCAATCGATTCCAGATAGGTAGTTTACTGGAGTTAAACCAGACCACGTATTCAATGACGCCACTTTGTTCATATAGCTCTCTGCGGGATTCGTAGGCATCTCTTTGCTTCTCTCTAAAGACGTCGAAAATAAAATTCGGCGCCCCCAAGAAGTAGTCGTATTCTACTGGATTGCATTGATTGAATTTTCCGCTGCCAACCTGAGCGATGATACCTGGAATCACTCTTGTTCTCTTATTGATTTGCACCGGAACATGAATGCATACGTGCATTCCCGGCGTCGACAGCCTGTAGTGATTTATACACATCGCGATGTCGGTTAGATTCGCCGATTGGGCAATGTCAAGTTCGTCAATTTTTGTGTTCATGAATCATAACGTCGAATCCAGACGCGGCGGATTGCCGACGTTGGTTGCGAGGATGTGTTTTGTTAGCATTTTAGTTTCCTTCAAACGGTTATGTTACAAATGCAGGTAAAACATGAATGGTAATATCCACGGAGAAATGCGCAATCATCGCAGCAACCACCAAAAGTCGGAAAAAGTTGCCCGTTACGCTACAACGAATCGTTATGCTTTTCTAACACAGAAACTATGAATTTGGACCAAATTTCATTTGGACCCCAAACACTATGGAGACCCTCCGTTTCTGAGTTCGTGACCTCAAAGCAGGTTTCCATTACGCTACAGGGTGGAGGGGCAGTTCCCGGCGAAGGGAGCCCGAAGGGCGACCGGAGCCGGGAACTGCCCCTGGCGGCTCAAAAGAGAGACGAAATCATGAGCAGTAGCAAATTCGAAGGATCGAATAAC
>DUCD01000044.1:0-5080 GCA_012959985.1 Verrucomicrobiales bacterium
TTTTGGGTTTCCTGTTTTGTTTCCAAACTTAGGATAACCCGTTCACCTGAAAGGAAGCCATCTTTTGTTCCTACCGCTTAATGCATACAGTTCTCATTATTGACCAGTCCGGTAGTCGGCAAAGGGAAGGAAAGGTTTATTTTAACACCCGGCCGTTGCACGGCCTGAAGGACACGAAGTTTGGAAGAAAAGTTTAGGGGAGGAAGGGGGGGGATTGTTTTGGAGTCTTGCGTTATCAAGAAATAAGTGGAAACAGTGATAGCGACTGTTGGGAGGGACAAGGCGAGAAAGAAATCCGGAACAAAGATACAACCGTAGTGATACGAACAGACAGGATTAGAGTGATAAGCCCGCCAGGAAATTCGAAATCTTCAATAACAAGATTTGCGCATGGCTTGTTATTTATTGTAATCTTCTTTTATGAATATTTCATTAACCCCAGAATTGGAAGAGTTCGTCAGCAAGAAGGTAAAGACTGGGCGCTACTGTTCGGCAAGTGAAGTCATCCGCGAGGGGCTGCGCTTGCTCGAAAGGAGTGATCTTCGCCCGGAATTCCCACGTTTCTCGACGCAGGAGGAATTGGAAACTCTTCTATTGTCTGGAATTAGTTCTGCTGAAAATGGAAAACTTTTGGATGGGAAGAAAGTTATTGATGGACTTCGGAAAAAATATGCGACGGTTTAGGGGGCGGTTCTCATTATTGACCAGTAAAAGTAGTCGGTAAGGGGAAGGAAAGATTTATTTTAACACCCGGCCGTTCCACGGCCTGAAGATCACGAAGTTTGGAGGAAAAGTTTTGGGGAGGGAGATTGAGAAACGTGTAAGTGGTTTGCGGGCGGAGCGGTGATCCGGGATGTTTGGAATGGGCATGCGTTTTTCTATGATCCGGCCTCGGCGCGGCCAGCTTCAGGTGTGGTGGTATTGTGGATGAGTGGATGAGTGGATGAGTGGATGAGTGGATGAGTGGATGGGGTAGAGTATTACTCGGTCAGCTAAAGACTTAATCAGAAAAGAAAAATGGACGAAGCTCAAGAGGGGGAATAAATTTTGAAGCTTGTCGGAAAATCGCATGTCAAGTTCCCGGGTCGAGTTGGTTGTGGATCGGGATGGTCAATATTTCTTTTTTTGAAGCTTCGTTTATTCGTCTCAGTTTGATGTGGCTGCCTCGCTGGGAAACTACTGTGAAACCGAACTGCCCAAGAGCCGAAACAAGCTCTCGTCCTGATAGCCTTTTGAGTTTAGGCATACGTCGGTTCAAGTTCCATCGATACGACGACGGTCGGAGTCTTGACCAATCCTAGATCGGCCAAGTCTTCTCCTTCAAGATGGAGTCCTACCGCTTCTTGTAGATTTCGAGTGACTTCATCCAATGTTGATCCTTGCGTAATGACAGCAATTTCAACGCATTCGGCTACGTAGCCCGAGTTTTCTCCATGCCTAATAAAGGCATTTATCGTGTGCTGAACCGGTTTCATACTCAGTGATGAAACGTATCATACATCCATCATGCTTACGAATTGATTTTTATGATCTCGGAAAAACTCCTGAAAAATGTGAGATAATCGGTGCAAAGAAGAGAAGGTTTATTTGAACACCCGGCCGTTTCACGGCCTGAAGGACACGAAGTTTGGAAGAGAAAGTTTGGGAGACAGGTTAGGGGCGGTAATCGGTATTGGACGACCCTCATTAATGACCGCTCCCCACTGTCGTCAGGTGGTATTGCTTCAATGCGGCGATCAGTGCTTTGATTTCATTGCCTGAAAGAGGTGTTTTCCGTCGGATTTTTCCCTGTAGGGTTTGCACTTTTAATCCTGCTTTTCGGGCAAGGGCCGAAATGTTGATGATTTTCGATAATTGACTCAATCGTTCAATATTTAGAATTACATCCGTCTCGAAATAATCAAGCACGTCATCGCCATTGTTAAACTTATCTTTCAGGTTTTTACTATTGGTTTTCATTGTAAATTATCCTTTCCGTTTCACGTGATCTTCGAACGCTGATCATTCTCACTACATTCTCGGTAATCGGTGCAAAGAAAAGAAGGTTTATTTGAACACCCGGCCGTTTCACGGCCTGAAGAACACGAAGTTTGGAAGAAAAGTTTTGGGGAGGGAGGGCGAATTCCTTTGAAGGCCGATGCGGTGATCTGGGATGTATGCGTTTTTCCATGATCCGGCCTCGGCGCGGCCAGCTTCAGGTTTGTGGTTCAAGTGAACAGTCGACGTAGATGGGTTTTAATTTCTTGTAGTTTAGAATCTGTAATTTTAGCTGCAGTGTAGAGAATGACGGATTGCTCCACGGTGAAAAGTCGGTTTGGACGGATGAAGCTGTCCATAGCAAGGCGGCCACGCTGAAAATCAGAAGACATCAATGGAATGGAAAAACTGTCGGTGCGGGCTTGGCTGGTTATCTGGCAGAGAATCAAATCGTCGCCGATGAGATCGGCGACAACTAGTGCTGGGCGTCGTTTTCCATCTTTAAGATTCTTTTGAGGAAAAGG
Source organism: Verrucomicrobiales bacterium (assembly GCA_012959985.1). Classification (GTDB taxonomy): domain Bacteria; phylum Verrucomicrobiota; class Verrucomicrobiia; order Limisphaerales; family DUCD01; genus DUCD01. Next base: position 2,502 of record DUCD01000044.1, read on the forward strand.
AACAACGACAACTTCACCGATTACAGGTTTGCCCATGCGGCATCTTCCTCTGATATGTTCCAGTCTTTACCAACAGCGGATTCACTTAGGAGGAGCCCGTTAAACTGTTCATCAACATTTTTAAAACGGAGGAAACGAACGAAGTCATACACCTCGCGCTGCAATGTTTCGGGCAGGTTTGCGACTTCCTTTTCAATTAACTCCTGCGTGCTCATTTCACATAATCTAACCCTTTCAACCATTTAAGTAAAGATCACGGTAAAACTCATTAAACATTATCCTCAACGAACTGATAAGATCTGGTGGAAAAACACAATCGGTAATCGGAGAGTGGGGGCAAAATCAATAGTGGGAATTGTTTGAACACCCGGCCGTTTCACGGCCTGAAGATCACGAAGTTTGGGAGAAAAGTTTAGGAGATGAAGTGGAAGGGGAAAAGAGGGGATCCACAGTGGGCACAGAGGAAAAAGGCCTGAGGAGGGGCAGGCGAAAAGGGGGAAGGTGGTTTTGTGGGTGCGCATCCATTAACCTAAACCGCCTCGTAGCGCTGAATGTCAATGTGGACTGCTCGTTGGCGGGCTTCCCATATATCGAAATTCATTTGTAATCGCAGCCAAGTTTCGGCATCGCTGCCAAATGCCTTTTCAAGCCGAATCGCCATGTCAGGTGATACACCGGTATGCTGGTTGACCATGTTGCTAAGGGCCTGACGTGATACACCAAGAACCTTGGCACCTTCGGTCACACTCAGGCCAAGAGCATTGAGGCAGTCTTCCTTAACGATTTCACCAGGATGGGGCGGGTTGTGCATACTCATATCTCAATCTTCTTTTCAATGATAATCAACTAAATCCAAATTATATGCGTTTCCGTTTTCGAAGCGGAAGATCATCCGCCAGTTCCCTGAAACGCTCAAAGACCAGAAACCCTTTAGATCGCCTTTTAAGGCATGGAGTCCAACACCCGGCAAATCCAGGCTCTGGGGTTGGGACGCAGATTCCAGTAAACCGAGAATACGGCGAATTTTCGAGACTTGATCAGCCTTGAGATACCGAGTTGTTCCCCGCTCGTAAAACTGCTTTAGTCCGCGATGCCGGAAACTTTTGATCATGTATTATTACACTCAGTTTATCGTAAACTGTCGATTGACACTTGTCAACCTGAAGAGGGGATTGCATGCGGCTAATGTACAGCGCACTGTTAATATATTCTACGAAACCTGTTCAATTTGCCGGTTTTCAGGAAAGGGTTCAGAGGTGGTCGGGTTTGTTGAACACGCGGCCGTTTGACGGCCTGAAGATCACCATGTTTGGAATAGGAAGGGGATGCGGAAGAGGCGGAGTGGTTTTGTGTGAGTGATTTCACAGAGGGACTAATAAAAGACCAACGATGTTCTCGAAGTGTCTACGATTGAAAGTTGCGAGTTTGCTGCCTCGCTGACGAGCAGTGGCAGCTACAATAAGATCGTAATAGCCCGTCATCTTGCCAATTGCTTCAAGTTCAGCCCAAATTCGGGCGTGTTCTCGAGCGATCTCCTCCGTATAATGGATGACCGGAAGCACATTAAGGACAGTTTCAAAATATTCTTTACGTCGTTTCCGATGTTTGCCAGATGCACGCTCCACGCCATGCCAAAGTTCGGCAACAGTAATGGCGGCGATTTCAAATTCTTCGTCCTTCTGAGTTAATAACCAAGCGGACAAGTCGAAGGATCCCTTCTCACCGCAGATGATGACATCGGCATCGAGAGTTATTGCCATTTGTCTTTAGGTTGAGAGAGGGCCGTTCTCGACTGACTAAGATCGTTTGCCCAGGCCCTGGCTTCCGGGCTTGTAAGGCAGGTGTTGCCCAATGCTTTTGCCAATTCTGCTCCGGTGCATATTAAATCATCGGTAGGAATCAATTTGGCGACCGGTGAAGTTGCATCGAGGACCACGAAAGCAGTGTGTTCACGTCGTGCCCGATGTACCCATTCGGCGAAGCCTCTTCCGGCTGACTCCAGATTAATATTCGTTTCCTTCATATTGTGATTATAATGCAAATTCCGAAATTGTTGCAAGCTGAACCACCGTTTGGAGGCAATGCACTGATCGGTAATCAGTAGAGAGAGGATGTTGATCGCCCTGCAAGCCCGGCGCGCTGAGCCGGTATTGTTCAAATTTTTATGGGGGTTCATACTTTCCTTTTTCCGGCCTCGACGCGGCCAGCTTCAGGGTGGTGGTTCCAAAACACCTGCGAATAAGAATCCGCTAGGCAATTAAATTGGCCCCGTAATCATTATCAAAGCAGGCCCGCGAAGTCGTCGACGCTGAGATCGATCTGGCTGAGAATAGCCCGCAAAGTTCCTCTATCGAGTTCTCGATGCGCTGGCAAACCGTCTGGGAAAACGGATCGTCGCGTCTCGTGATGATGTGATTTCCATGTTGCCGATGGATCTGAAATCCGACGCGCTGAAGGGCATCAACGACCTGCTGTCCCGAGACCCGTGGCAGCTTGCTCATACTGCCAGCAGGATCGCATTCAATTTGTCCTCCGGCACCGGTAGACCATCCTCGCGGAGAACCACGATGTAACCTTCG
>DUCD01000044.1:5161-7470 GCA_012959985.1 Verrucomicrobiales bacterium
GTCCTCACCGGGATGGATCAGAACCTGTCTCATAACCCAATCCTATTTTCTTCAATCGAGAGGGTCAAGACGCGTTGTATGTCGAAAGGGAAGGACCCGGTGAGCCGGGATCGTTGATTGGTGAAACCCATAAGGGGTTCTCATTATTGACCGGTCACGGTAATCGGTGAAGAGAGGATCGGGAAGCAAAGAGTAGGCATATTTGAACACCCGGCCGTTTCGCGGCCTGAAGATCACGAAGTTTGGAAGAAAAGTTTCAGAGAGGGACCAATGAAAGGCCAACGATGTTCTCGAGCGATCTCCTGCGTATAATGGATGGTAGGAAGCGCATTAAGGATAGTTTCAAGGTATTCTTCACGTCGTATCCGTTGTTTGCCAGACGCGCGCTCAACGCCATGCCAAAGCTCAGCCACGGTAATGGCGGCGATTTCAAATTCCTCGTCTTTCTGGGTGAATAGCCAAGCGGACAAGTCAAAGGTTCCTTTCTCACCGCAGATGATGACATCGGTATCAAGAATTATCGCCATTTATCTTTGGGTGAGGGTAATTCTTTCTTCGATTTAATAAGATCGTTTGCCCAAGCTTGGGCTTCATCCTTTGCGAGGTTGATACAACTCAATACATGAGCTAAATCTGCTCCAGTACATCGTAAGTCGTCGGTGGGAATTAGCTTGGCCACGGGCAAAGTTGCATCCAGGACAATGAAAGCAGTGTGTTCACTGCCGCGCCCGATGGAGCCATTCGGCGAGACTGGTTCCGGCTGTTTCCAGATTAATATCCGTTTCTTTCATATCGCAATTATACTCTAAGTTCAGCAATTGTTGCAAGCCGCCACTGGGTGGAGTCAATGCACTGATCGGTAATCGGTAAAGGGAGGAGCGGGAGTTTTTGAACACCCGGCCGTTTCACGGCCTGAAGATCACGAAGTTTGGGAGAAGAGTTTTGGGTTAGGAAAATGGGATAGGAAAACACACATTTTCTTCTACTGGAAATGATGATTGGGGTCTCTCTGGGTTATGAAGTATTACCCCGCCAGAGATTTATTCTGAATAGAAAAATGGACGAAACTCAATAGTGGGGGTATTCTTTTATATTTGTCCAATTAGCCATTGCGGATGTTGGCTGGGGTGCTTAGAAACTGGATATAATGGTTGCGGAAGAAAGATCAGAATTCAATGGGGTGATTCATCGGAAATTGGCGCTTTTGGATGCGCAATTGTCCCGGCTTGAACAGGCATTGAAAAAAATTAGTTTCAGTCAGTTCAGGAAGGATTGGATTTTGACTTCCATGGCTGAACGGGCATTGCAGGTATCGGTTGAGATTGTAATTGATGTTGCCGAGAGGATCGTGGCCATAAAAAAGTATGGCCCCGTCGGAAGTGCGGCAGAAGCGATTGATAAACTAGTAGAATTGGAATGTTTAAAATCCTCTTCCCCCTATTTGGATATGATTCGTTTCAGGAATTTCCTAGTTCATGAGTATGAGCGAATTGACCCTCATTTCACTTTTCAAATTGCTAAAGAACATTTGAAGGATTTTAGACGATTCCGGGATGAAATCGACCGGTATGTCAGTAAGTAAGTAAGTAAGTATTGCGACTTCAATGAATAGATCTATTCGACTAAATGCCGCTATCCAAACATCATATTGATCGACAGGATTTTGAAACCAAAGTCGACTTCACCCGAATCAAGCGTGATCTGATCGGCGGGTTTTCTGAAATCGTTTTTGCTTATGTGCTTGGAAGTGCTGCGAAATCTGGATGGATCAAGAAACAGAGTGATTTTGATCTGGCGGTGTATTTTTCGGTAAAACCCGACTTGAGAGCTTTGTCGGATTTGATAGGGGTTGTTGAATCGAGCATTCGAAATATTCGGTGTGATTTAGGGATTTTAAATGATGCCGACCCTGTTTATTGTTTCGAAAGTCTTAAAGGCAGATTGTTGTTCACGCGTGATGAAGAGGTTTGGCTGCAGTTCTATACTAAAACATGTCGTGAATACGAATCCACCCTGTTTCATTATCACCGTCAACGAATGTACCGGTTGGAAACGCCCTAAGGACGCGCGGAAAAATACCTTCACTCTCATATTACCACAAATGGAGTCGTAATCGATAGACGGTAGTCGGGAAGCAATGCAGGGAGGTTTTGAACACCCTGCCGTTCACGGCCTGAAGATCACGAAGTTTGGAAGGAAAGTTTTGGAGAGGAAAAGGTTGTGGGGAAGAGGGGGAGTGGTTTTGTGGATATAGCTGGTATAAGAAAGGATGTTGATCACCCTTGAAGTCCGGTGTGCTGAGCCGGGAT
>DUCD01000045.1:0-14016 GCA_012959985.1 Verrucomicrobiales bacterium
AGACATCAACCTGAAGCTTGGGGCGTTGACCCCGGACCATAGGAGGATTCAGACATCAACCTGAAGCTGGGGGCGTTGACCCCGGACCATAGGAGGATTCAGACATCAACCTGAAGCTGGGGGCGTTGACCCCGGACCATTATTCTGGCATGCAGCTGCATGCTCTGAATTTCCGGCAGCTTGTGGTGTGCCGCCCCGAAGTTACCGTTATGGATAGGATTGGCTGAAATATTCAAGTGGATTGGGCCATCAACAGTTTCACAAAACCAAAATTCCCAAGCTGCATCGAGCCACAGCACTCCAGAAAACCTTTTATTCCACTCACTTTTCCCTGAAGTCTGTTGGTTCCGCTGCCAATTGGGGTAATACCAATTCTACTATTGTTTTTGCCAGGTCTCTTGGGCTGGCTCCATTGTACTGGTTCGTCAGAAGAATTATTGTTAGTCGGTGATCTGGAAATTTGGCCATGTAGGTTGAATAACCGCTCTCTCGCCCCCCGCTGTGGGAAATCATCCTTTGGCCATTGTAATCCTTCACCGACCAACCCAAACCGTAAGGAGTTGTTGTTCCATTATTCAATGGGGTTGGTTGCCACATTTGCTGCAGTTGCTTGAGGTTCAGGATTTTTCCTGAATCCAGGGCGGCATCCCATTTCATCAAGTCAATCACAGTTGAACGCAGTCCCCCGGCAGCATAGGCCATCATTGAGGGGGACACAGGAGGCCCATTGACAACAATGTCCCTGCTGACAATCCAATAGCCAGAAGCGCGGTGAGGCACGATTTCATCCAGTCGATTGATTCGCGTATTCTCCATTTCCAGTGGGTCAAATATTCGTTCTTTAAGAAAGGCGCCCCAATTTTTGCCGGTCAACTTTTTGATAATCATTCCCGACATGTGGAAGCCGGTGTTACTGTAGGAGTATTTCTCCCCGGGATTGAAATTCAGGGGACGCTTTTTTGCGAGGTCCAGCAGTTCCTCATCAGTGTAGTCAAAAGCCAGCATAGTGACCGTATCCGCAACAGTCGGCAGGTCGTTTTCCACGTCGATTATACCCGAAGTGTGGCTTAGCATTTGTCGGAGAGTAATGTTTTTCCATTGAGTCGGCAGGTTATCGAGATATTTTGCAGGAGAATCCTCCAGGGATAATTTGCCTTCTGCAACCAACAACATGATTCCGGTGGCAACAAACTGCTTGGTAATGGATGCGATGCAATAGGAGGTTTCGATTCGAGTCGAAACTTGATGTTCAAGGTTGGCTGAACCGTATGCCTGGATTTTCATGGGTTGGCCGTTTTGAACAATTGCCAGAGAGAGTCCGGGGATGCCCCGATTTTTCATTTCAGTTTGAATCGCATCATCGATTTTATCCCCGGACGCAGGGGACACTGCGCCTATCAGCAGGAAAAACAAGAATGGATAAGGTAGAGCTTGAACGGGAAACTTCATCCCGGGAGCATGCCGCAATGACAGGGATTCAAGCGAGTAGGAATTTTCACAAATTCTTCTACGGATAGCGGAAAATGTGCATTTTCCGAACTCTTTTTTGACACCTGTTTGGGTTCCGGTATTGAATGTTGTGATTTCTCGGATTATTCTATGCCCATGAACCAACATCCACCCTCCGGACTCATTGGATATTTTCTGTTTTTGCTCATATCCGTAGGCTCATTATCGGCGCAGAATGCCGACCAAACCTTCGATCGATTGTCGGTCGCGTATGTCAATCAAGCTATGGCCTTATCTCCAGTCGGTGCTACCCAAACGGGAGATCATCGGTTTGATTCCATGCTCGATGAAGTCAGTGAATCATCCCGAAACTATCGTTTGGCTTTTTATGAACGATTCTTGAAACTTGTGGATTCAATTGCCGGGGAAGAACTATCTCGAGACCGTCAGGTGGATGCTGCCTTATTGAAAAATCGGCTGAAATCCGGAATCTGGCGATTAACCGTTCTTAAAGAATGGGAGTGGAATCCTTTGGTTTACACCCGTCTGACCGGTGGTGCTGTTTACAGTTTGATGGCGAGAGATTTTGCTCCCTTGATACAACGTCTCAATCACGTGGCGGACCGGTTGGAGTTGATGTCCTCTCTGTTTCCACAGATTCGCCGGACATTGAAAGCTGAAAAGGTCCCGCGGATTCATGCGGAGACCGCAGTGAAGCAGAACCGTGGGGTGTTGAATCTGTTGGATAACATGGTGCTGCCGGTTGCCCATCAACTGAATGACAAGGATCAAAAGCGCTTGAATGCTGCCGTGAAAGCAGCACGAAAAGCCGTCGAGGTTCATCAGCAGTGGTTGGAAAAACGGTTGCTGCCGGCAGCCAATGGAAACTTTCGCATTGGGGCGGAGTTGTTTGACCGAAAACTGGCATATGCCTTGCAGACTCCTCTCGATCGTCAACAGGTCCGTGAAAGAGCGGAAAGTGAATATCGTCGCGTTCGTGAAGAGATGTTTGAAGTTGCGAAGCGGATTTATTTGAAACAATTTCCCTTCACAGAATTCCCGGAACAAACTTCCGAGCCTTACCAGCAGGCCATTACCCGTGCAGCGCTGGAGATCACCTATCTTGATCTTCCGGATCGGGATGGAATTGTCAAGGTTGCCGGAGATCAGGTGCAGGAAGCCATCCAGTTCGTTCGTGAAAAGAAAATTGTTACCGTGCCTGACGCACCATTGGAAATAATTCTGATGCCGGAATTCAGAAGAGGAGTATCAGTTGCCTACTGTGATTCCCCTGGGGCACTGGATAAAGGACAGAAAACTTATTATGCGGTCTCTCCACTTCCTGAAGATTGGAACGAGACGCAGGTGATGTCCTTTCTGCGCGAATACAATCTTTGGTCGATGCATGACCTGACCATGCATGAAGCGGTGCCCGGTCACTTTCTGCAATTGGCTCATTCCAATCAATACCCATCTGTTATTCGCGCATTGCTTTCATCGGGTCCGTTCATTGAGGGTTGGGCAGTCTACAGCGAACGGGTCATGGTCAATCAGGGTTACCTGGGCGGTGATGACCGGCTCCGGTTGATCAATCTAAAGTGGTACTTACGTGGAATCGTCAATGCGATGATCGATCAAATGATTCATGTAGATGGAATGACGGAGCAAGAGGCCATGGGGCTAATGATCGAAGGAGCCTTTCAGGAAGAACGCGAAGCAGCCGGAAAATGGATCCGGGCCCAGTTAACGTCAGCTCAGCTCAGCACTTACTTTGTAGGAACATTGGAGCATTGGGATTTGCGAAATACAGTCGAGAAGCAGCGGGGTGATGAATTCAATTTGCAAAATTATCATGACCAGCTGCTTTCCTATGGATCGCCACCGGTAAGGTTTGTTCGCGCGCTGATGCTGAATGAGCCGATTCCCGAGTAGAGTGAAAGAAAAATGCCCCGCTGGAAACGGCGGGGCTTTGGTGGATCAAAACAATGTTGTACGCTGCAAGCGGCGCCGTATGAAAACCAAGCTATGCTATCAGTTCTTAGCCTGTCGTTCCAAGGTGTTTTTCAGTAGTCGTTCGGTTACCGAACCTGTCTGCACACTTCCATCTGCAAGAGAAACATTTCCATGAATTGGGCAGTGAAAAACGACTGTGTTTGGAATCGTTACCGTAGCTCCGGGTGAGATGAAATCATAGGTCGTATTTTTGAAGTCAAATTGCTTCCAGTCATTGTTGGTTTTGGCAGCAGACCGATCAGAAGGACAGACGAAAACTACAGGTGACCAAACATGCTCCTTGAGTGATTTCCAATCTTCGGGATATCTGTCCGCATGGTCGGCGGCATAGATTCTGCCGGCCATGCCGATTTGCTTCATATTATTAATGCATTGAACACTTTTTGCTTTGGAACGAGCTTTGGTGACCATCTGGAACGAGCGGGCGGCTAATGCTTTTCCGCCTTTTTCCTTATCGGCCAAAAGGGTGAGTGTGTTTCCCTTGATTTCCGTCTTCAGACTGGAAACTAGTTTTTTCAGGCTTTGTTGTGTTGGATCCGCTTGGTCCAATTGGTGTGCTGCCTGATTGAGCATCGAACGAATCCACCGATTGAGCTCGGCCGCAGGTTTTTCTCCAGAGGTTTTCGCCCGTAGTTCCAATTTGAAATCAGGAGGAGAACTTACAGACAAACCGATCCATTCCAAACCTCGTGTCAGCAGATCCGTTTGAATGCCTCCTGCTGAAGCCGGAAGCTCGGGCATTAGTTGCTCGATAACTTTTTTCATTTCCTCGGATAAGACGATGGCCCCATTCAAAGTTGCGCGGGGCATCGTTTCCAGGATTCGATGGAATTCGTCCCCGGCCAACCCTCCTGATTGCGAAACTCTATCAAGAACTTCTACAGAGCTGCAGATCATTGTATTTTCCATGATTCTGGTTTCAGAACCAAATCCTGAATCAATCATCAGGTCAGAAAGCGCTTTGCGATTCGTCTCAGGTGTTAGCGGAACCGCACTGAGGAAAGGACCATGGCTGGAGGTCAATTGAGTCAGGCCGGTTATCCAGAAAATCGGTCCGGCGTTTGTCAGCTTCCATTTCTTCTTCATAATAGTGAACTGATTCAGAAGTCCTGCAAAATGGGGATCTGTTGTATCCTGTGAATTCGACAATCCGGCCGAATCGTTCAGCCATTTCGAGATTGCGGTCGGCTCAAAATCCAACGGATCAAATCGCAGAACCGCAAACGTTTGTTCCTCCAGGATTGAGTCCGGGACTTTTGCTGATGTTTGTTTGAACGCTCCTATTGTAATGGCAGCGATCGCTATGATGATCCAACGGCGAATCGTTTTGTTCATGCCAAGATTGGCGATTAGGCAGGCGGAAGTTTTTTTTGTTTTCATAAGGAGTGCTTTCATTTGTATTCATCCAATCGGACTCTAACCTTAATGGATTTGAATGTTGTATTGGACGCGGTCTTTCGGACCACGGGAATGATTAGTGGGAAGGGTGGCTTTCAAGACCGAGCCTTCACCGGTTCTTTCATAGATGAAAAGTTCTCCAGTCATGGGATTGAGCGGAATGGGAACTTCCTTGATTTGGTCCAGCGATTCCGGTAATCCGGCGCCGGAAGAGCCAGCATATAATCTCAGCGCTTCCAGAATTCGCAATTCATCGATGCGCCTTTCCAGAATGGCGAAACGGAAATATGTTTTGGTAACCGCCGGCAACAAATCGTAGAAAGGGAGGGTTCCGTTAAATTTCTGCCGGGATTGATCCAACTGAGCCGTCGATTCCTCAATTCTCTGCCAAGCCTGCCAATAGGGAACGGTGCTCCAACGAAGGAGATTGTCCCTATGATAAAGATAATTGTCCATGGCGGCGAGAAGCATTACCTTAATCACCGGCATTTGATTGATCTCCGCTCGGCTCAAACCGGAATGTTCCAGTCTCTTTTTAGCTGGGGGATAATCGAGAAGAGCTTTTCCGGTCATCAAAAAATCTCCTTCAGAATGGGAATCTGAGGAAAAAGAATTAAGGATCTTTCGAAACAGGGATTTCCATTGGGCGTTGGAATATTTCAAGTGTTCAATTCCCCTCAGCTCCGGGACTGCCATGAAGAGGACATCGCGTTCCCATAACAACGATCGTCTGACATCAAAGAAGGGTCGTGGCAGGTCGGTCAGCGCCCAGTAGAGATTCGGAGCATTGGGTAGCTGGATGAGGTGAACGACCTGTTCCAGCAGCAGTTCAGCCACAGAGCGGGCCATCAGGCTGCCGATCAGGGTTTCGTCAGTAGCGATATGGCCCGCCATTGCCATGCCCGATTTCAAAGATGCGATGGCGGACTCCGGATCTTTCCCGGCGATGGCGACTCGTATTTTCAAAACAAGTAATTGGGAAAGACCTTTCATCCTCGATAAATGCGGCAATAACGCGTTTAACCCATCTTCACGGATTTCCACCTGCCAGTTGCAGTCTCGGTAGCGAGCTGCCCGTTCCAATTTTTCAAGAACGAGTTGATTCTCACTCAGCAGTTTTTTACACTCTCGGGTGGGTATCTCAGACAGTGGAAGTTTGTTCCATTCTGATGCCCGATTTATTTGATCGGCGAAGGTATTGTTTCCGGTGAGACCAAAAATAACGCTATAAGCCAAGGCGGCATTTCCGAGTTTCTGCCGATCAATTTCGGGGAGCAATACATATTTCAAGGAAGGGCGGGGAAGGTTGGCCGGATGCAATTGGACGGAAACGGTTCTCCAGGTTTCAGGTTCGGATTTTCCGGATTGCGCCTGGGCTAAAACTGTCAGACACATCAGAATGAATACGGTCAACTTCTGCTTTGGATTTACAAAGATTGCGTTCATATTTTTTGTCCTTTTTGAGTGAATCTATTCAGTAAGTTTTTCCAAGGTGTCGGCGTTGCGTCGCCCGCAGGTCTTTCCATTGAGTTCAGAATGGTTGGAACTTTATAAGAGGTTTGTAGTGGTAGAGGTTTTTCCGCTATTCCCTGAAGTCCCAGATTCAGCACAGATTCACGCATGGCAAGGTAGGGTGAGTCTGTGTCGACGTAACTGAATCTTCGGGGGGAAGTTGGGCTTGTTTCGACCGTTTCAACCGGATTCACTGAATCTACTGATTCGGCATATTCCCTATCGGTAGGTTTTTGAGAGGGACGATTTGTAACCGTCCAGGGCAGGATCACCCCGACCAGTAGAATCATGGAAAGGGCTCGCCAGCCATTCAACTGGAATGACGCTTTTCGGCGACCGAGATTGTACATCAGCCTATCACGATTGCCCGTCCCCGATTTCGGCTTCAGTGTGTGTAGTGCGTGCTCAAGTTCTCTGTTTGCAGGATTCATTTCTGGTGTTTTCGACATGGTTTTTCCATCCTGTTTCTTAGGGTGTCTAATCCGGACTGATATTTTCTGAAGGCGGTCGCCGTGGAAATGGCGCAGATGTCGGCGATCTCTTCGAAGGTGGTTTCTCCCCAGATTCTCAAAATTACAATTTCCCGTTCATCGGCTTTCAATTCATTGAGAGCCGTCTGGGCGGTTTCGGAATCGATTTGATCATCCGGTCGATCTTCAAACCATGAATCCGCAAGCGACATGGTTTCTTTTTCACGATGAGTTCGTCGTTTGCCTGTGCGCAGGCGATTCAGGGAGGCATTCCGGATCGAACGAAAGAGCCAAGCCTTGACATTTTCAGGCGTGATTCTTTTTTGGACAATTTTCAAGAATACCTCTTGAATGGCATCCTCAATTTCTGATTGCGGAAGCCACTGGCGGCAATACAGGGCCAAATTGGAATAATGCTCCTCATACCACTGACTGATTTGTTTCGGGTTGAAGAGGTCGCTCATGGAATCATCCGCATTTCATCTTATAAACACCATGGGGAGGCTTCCATTTCATTTTTTTACATTTTTTTCAAAATGAATCACTCTCAGTACACAAAACGGTAACCTCTCCACATGATATTCTCGATCTCATTACCTTGAGAGATTGGCAATAGTTCGCACGCTGCGAATTCATGGACGTGCAGAATCAATTGAAAGGCCTCTGGACCTGGGGGTTTTATACCGGATAGAATCCGAATTACTTTCTTTAGATCACCAGAGTGCCCCCTTACTAGAGAGTGATCAAGGTCATCATGGGCTCAACAGTGAATCACTGATCGGCCGAAGCGGCGATAGCTGTTTGAATTCACTATCGAGAGTTAAAATGCGGCGTCCTCGTGCCTTGCATCCGAAAAGAATGCGTTCCCGCCAAATGGTGAATTTATTCTTGAGCGGTCCCAAACGCAGATTTATGTTCATCAGCGGTTCAAGAATCTGACCTCGACCAATCCAGAACCCTTAATGATGCAATTCTTCCAAATTCTTTGATGTTTCCCGTTACCAGGATCAACCCGAGAGCCAAGGCATGACCGGCGATTAATAGATCATAAGGGCCGATTGTGTTTCCTTCGGATTCAAGATTCGATCTGATTTGAGCACCTTGCAGGGCGGCCTCAGCATTAAAATCCAACCGGTGGACAGCGCCGAGGAACTGGTTCACTTTTTTGCGTTCACTATTCGGAGATCGGCATCGTTCCACGCCGCTGTGCAATTCGTAAATAGTAATCGTTGAAACCGAACATTCATCCGGCGAAACCTGTGACAGCTTTCCGGTTACCATCGATCTCCCCCTCAGCACGTCGATGCAGGTACAGGTATCCAGGAGATAAGTCATCGGAATTTCGGGCTGGGGGGGGTTTCACCCTGAAGCGGTCGCTTGAATTCGGAATCGGAGATTTGAACTCGTTTAAAAAACCCTTTTGGCCAGGATTTTTTTTTCAATGGTTCCAGGATCAAGACTTCTCCTTCACGACGGATCCCTACTTCGCTTCCTTCGAGTCTAAATTCCATCGGAAGCCTGACTGCCTGGGAATTACCGTTCTTGAATAGTTTCGCGATTCGCTGCATTGTATATACAGTATATATTTACACTGAAAACGTCAAGACAGTTTATTCTTAATCTGGGCGATAAGAATTCTTGCGAATTCTACGACTCCTTTAGCGGAAGTAGTAAATTTTCCGTAATATTGATGTAATACTCAGCACCATGAGCTGGATAGGGAAGCCTGGATCACTCCGATCTCAACCTAGATTTTCAACCGGTTTGAAGCCTTGAAACTGAAGCACAGGTTTCCCAGCTTTTTGGGATTTTTCCAGATCGAGAATCAAGTCCAGACACCAGTCATTGTGTTGCTCCGGATCGAGGATCCGCTGACGGACCTTCCAGTTAGTATTCCCCGAGTCCTTTTCTATCGTGGTGTTTTTCGGATTCCTTGCATCGGGGTCGATCCGGATTGATTCGTGGTCTTCATAAAATAAATCCGCCATGGATTTGAGGTCTTCTTCGGTCAGGGTATCCGTTTTTTTAGAATCGATTTCGAGGAGGTCGATCACTTCCTGAAATTGATCGAAAGCCAGAGCCCGAGCGATGCGAAAAACTTCATTGCGGATAAGAATCTCAAATGCTTTTTGATTATGGGTTATGTCAGGAGCTTCGAGAATGGATTCAATCCCGGGTTCAGCAGACTCCTTGACTTCATCCTCAGGTGTGATGCCGCGATCCTGATCCCGAATGCGTTCCCATTCGTCCACCAGACTCGAGTCGACTTTTTTCAGCAACTCGCCGAAGAATAATATCATGGTATTGATAGGTTCCGACTTGATAGACGGTGGGACGGTCTGGATCAAGACCTTGTAAACACTGGAGAGATGGCGCAGTAGTAGGCCTTCAACCCGCTGAAGTGAATAGCCTCTAATGTAATCCGAAAAGGGTTGAAAATTTTCATACATCTCCCGGGCGATGGACTTGGGACGGATGTTTTCCTGTCCTACCCAGGGATGTTCTTTTGCAAATTGGTTGAAAGTTGTATAGATGAATTCTCGATTGGGTTTTGGGTATTCCAGTTTTTCCAGTTCCTCAATTCGCTTGTCGAATTCAATACCTTCGGCTTTCATTTCCGCCATGCGTCGAGTTTTTATTTTATCCAATTGCCGCATAAGGATGACCTCCGGGTTTTCAAGGATGGACTCAACCAGAGTCAGTAGATCCAGGCAGTAGTTTTCCGATTCAGGATCCAGCAGAGGAAGCGTATCCAGGAGGTAGAGTGACAAGGATTGGTTCAAGGAAAAATCTTCCTGAAGATCGATATTTACCCGTAGTTTATTGGGGCCTGTTTCCTGGTTGTTGTCGAATTCAATAATTTTTCGGTCCACTAATGACCGGAACAATTGAAATGCTTTCTTGCGAAGCTTGGATTTAGACTCCTCGCTTTCATGGCAATCGGCAATCAGTTTTCTCATAGCTCGACAACCATCACTGGATCGACGGCTCAGCACGTTTAGAAGCATTCCGTGTGAAACCTTAAAACGGGAAACCAATGCCTCCGGCTCCGATTTGATCATGCGATCAAACGTTGCCTGATTCCAGGCGATGAATCCTCTCTCGGGAGGTTTTTTCTTGACCAACTTCTTTTTCTTCTTCGGGTCTTTGGCCGCTTTCTCCAGAAGCTTCTTGTTCTCGATTTCATGTTCTGGTGCCATGGAAATGACATAACCTATGTCGTCGAAACCCTTGCGTCCGGCTCGACCACTGATTTGGTGAAAATCCCTCGAATTGTATAAGACCGTTTTCTCTCCGTTGAACCGGCACAACTTCTTGAAGATAACGGTCCGGATCGGAACATTGACGCCGACGCCGAGTGTATCGGTCCCGCAGATGACTTTCAGGAATCCCTTCTGTGCCAGTTGTTCGACCAGGACTCGGTACTTGGGAAGCAGGCCGGCATGATGAAGTCCCAAACCATGGCGAAGGTATTTCCGAATGTCGTTTCCGTAAGGACTGGTGAAACGTACTCCCGTCAAGGACTCTGCAATTTTTTGTTTTTCTTCTTTGGTGCAGAAGTTGATGCTGGTGAGGTTCTGGGCAGTTTCCGCTGCTTCCCGTTGGGAAGGGTGGACTATATAAACCGGCACATTGCCTTCCGTTGTCAATTCTTCAATGGTTCGTTCTAACGGGATTTCATAATATTTATAGGTTAGGGGAACGGGGCGATTGACCGACTTTACCACAGTAGTTTCCTTACCGTTGAGCTGAGTCAGTTGGTCCTTAAAAAAGTCAGTTTTCCCCAATGTCGCAGACATCAACAGAAATCGGGATCGACTCATTGTCAGTAGGGGAGTCTGCCAGGCGACTCCTCGATCTCTATCGGAATAATAGTGAAACTCATCTATGATGACATCATCGAATTCAGCATCCGCTCCTTCATGCAATGCGATATTGGAAAGGATCTCGGCAGTACAGCATAGGATCGGTGCCTTGCGATTCACGGTGGCATCCCCGGTGACCATGCCTACCTGGTCAGCCCCGAATTCCCGGCAAAGGGAAAGAAACTTTTCATTTACCAATGCCTTGATGGGGCAGGTATAAACCGATCTTTTTCCTTCACAGACTGATTTGAAATGCAGCGCTGCTGCCACTAAAGATTTTCCAGAACCGGTAGGTGTATTCAGAATGACGTTCTTTTCGTCATAAAGTTCCAGAAGTGCCTCTTCCTGCGCTGGATAAAGTTCCAGACCGGTGGTCGCTATGTAATCCAGGAAATGCGTCAGGATAGTTTCTGAATTTCCACCCGACGCCTTACATAAGTATTGGTATGTACGTGACTGTGCCATTATTCTGGTTTCTCAAAGAAACGGGATTAACTTTAGCAATAAACGGAATAGTTTAACAGTTTATGATTGGATATTATCGCCGGCCACAACCAGACCGCAGGTTGTTGTCGCCGAGGCAGGACCTGGCGTTCTTATTTAGGTAGACTTATTTCCGGTGCCTGCATTCGAAAGGGTCCGATTACCCGTGCGGGGAGGGAGAGCGTCCTCGCGAGCCATTCATGGATTCCTTCATACATGGAAAGGAAGACAAGTAGGAGCGGGCACCTTTTCTGTCCACCCATTTTTCGGCTCGCGGAGACGCTTTCCCTCTCTTCAGTTCCCTTCGGTATCCGTAGGCTCGCACGGGTGCTGAAGCCCCTCATAAGCAGAATTTCAAATAGGCAATTCTGATCTCTCGATTCAGCCATTTCACTTAGTTCAGTGACTATGTCCCCGCACTTTTAATCGCCCCCTATTCTAAACCTTACAGCCGAATTTGCTTGCTCTGTAGATCAATTAAAGTGAGCTTATGCCGAAATGTTTTTTCATAAAATCCGGAGATTTATTTTGATGGTCAGTGTCGGCTTCGTTTTGGACCAGAGTCCGGTGGAGTCCAATGCTGAAGCGGTTGAAGGGGGAATCGCACCGATTGCCGAAGCTTCCAAGGAAGGATTATCAGCAATGAAATCCATTCAGTTGCCGTCGGGATTCAAGATCGATCTTTGGGCTTCGGAACCTCAATTGGCTAATCCGGTGGCTATTCATATCGATAGGTATGGAAAGATTTATGTCGCTGAGACCTACCGGCATCGTCACGGCGTCGAGGACAATCGACATCATATGTACTGGATGGATGAAGAGATGGCTTCGCGCACAGTTGAAGATCGTATTCGGATGTATCAAAAGTGGGCGGGGCTTGGAAAACTTCCGATGGAATGGTTCACAGCCCGCCAGGATCGTATCAGCATACTGGAGGATTCCAATCATGATGGGAGAGCCGACCGAAACACAGTATTTGCAACTTTCAACGGGATTGCTGATGGAATTGGAGCCGGGATCACGGAACGGAACGGATTGGTTTATTTCGCGGAGATTCCCAACGTCTGGTTATTGAAGGATGGGGATGGAGATGGGGTGGCCGATATGCGTGAATCCCTGTCCTATGGTTACGGAGTTAAGGTTTCCCTCTCGGGGCATGATATGCATGGTTTTGCCTGGGGCCCTGACGGTAAGCTCTACTGGTCCATCGGAGATCGTTCCTATCATGTAAAGACTCCGGACGGTCGGGTTTTGGAGGATGCCTATTCCGGAGCCATTTTCCGTAGCAACCCGAATGGTAGTGAGCTCGAAGTATTTGCCACTGGATTGAGAAATCCTCAGGAGTTGGCTTTCGACGATTATGGAAACCTTTTTTCCGTGGACAATGATGCCGACGGAAAGGATGACACGGCACGTGTCGTTTACATCACTGAGGGCAGTGATGCAGGTTGGAGGATGTCCTATCAATACATGGGGGGGGTCAATGCATTTGATGATTACGGACATGGTCCCTGGCATGCTGAAAAGATCTGGCATCTGCCCTGGGACGGACAGCCGGCTTATATCGTTCCTCCCATTGGGCATGTATCCGACGGACCCAGCGGACTATTGTATAATCCCGGGATCGGACTTCCGGCGAAATATAAAGGCTACTTCTTTATCTGCGATTTTCGTGGGGATCGCTCGAACAGTGGTGTTCATGCTTTTACGGTTCAACCGGACGGTGCAGGATTCACGGTTCTGGATGAGCATCCATTCATCTGGAATGTCCTTCCAACTGATATTGATATCGGGTACGACGGTCATTTGTATATTACGGATTGGGTCGCAGGCTGGATCGGCGAAGGTAAAGGTCGCATCTATCGGATACACCATCCCGAAGCCGTTAAAAACCCCCTCGTTGCCGAAGTTACAGACCTTTTTCGCGGAAGGTGGATGAAGCGATCAGTGGAAAAACTAGTGAGCCTGTTGAAGCATGAGGACAGACGGGTTCGGCTTGAAGCCCAATACACTCTGGCTTCAATCGGTAATTATGCAGTGGATTCATTGGTGCGAACGGCACTGCAGGACGATCACCAGCTGGCTCGGATTCATGCTTTGTGGGCACTCAGCTTGGTTGAAAGGGGTGGTATTGGTTGTCTCGACGAAGTGAAGTCACTTTTGAGTGACTCGGATCCTGAGCTCCGGGCACAATCTGCCAAAATATTCGGGGAAGCCCGCGATCCATCTGTATTCGATGCCTTGATCCTGTTGACTACGGATGATTTTACCAGAGTTCGGTTTTTTGCCGCCATGGCACTCGGCAAACTTGGAAATGAGGAAGCTGTGGAGGCACTATCGGATATGCTGGACCAGAACCAGGACCAGGATCGTTTTCTTCGACACGCCGGGGTCATGGCTTTGTATTGGATTGCTGAAGCTGGCGATGCGAGCTGGCTGGAGCCCATGTCAGAATCGGAATCTTCCTCCGTGAGGTTGGCATCCTTATTGGTGATGCGGCGGTTGAAAGATGAACGCATCGTCCGATTTCTGAGTGACGAAGATCCCTTTCTCATTGCTGAAGCAGCTCGAGCCGTGAATGACGTTCCCCTACTTGGCGCTCAAGCCGATTTGGCATTACTGATCAAAAAGACCCACATCAAAGATTCCAATTTGCTGCGTAGAATCCTGAATGCCAATTTCAGAAATGGAGAAACTGAAAATGCTGAAGCATTGGCCGCTTTTGCATCTCGCTCCGACGCTCCGGCCAACATGCGGGCCGAAGCCCTACATTGCCTGGCTGACTGGGCGACCCCACAACCCAGGGACCGAGTCATGGGAATGTG
>DUCD01000045.1:14026-14477 GCA_012959985.1 Verrucomicrobiales bacterium
GATGTATGAATGCTGGGAGTCGCCATAAAACTGAACAGCTTCAAATGGTATACCGAAACGGTCTGTGGCAGTTGTGCAAGCCGCTGTAAAGCCGGTGATCAAGGATCTTCTTAAAAATGCTCCCACCGTGGTCCGCTCTGCTGCTTTGACTGTCGCCGCTAAATATGGAGTTGAGGAGTCGAGGGACGTTCTCTTTGAACTTTCAGAAAACCTCCAGATCAGCGTGGCAGAACGAGTTAAGGTGATTCGGACACTTGGACTAATGGAGGATGATCGTTTGATCCAGGTTGTGGAGAATTCACGCGTAGACAATACTCCCGAAATCCGGGCTGCAGGAAATCATTTGCTTACCCTGCTGAAACCGGAAGAAGGAGTTGAAAGCCTAGAGAAGGTTTTGATCTCTGATTCAACTTTGATTGAAAAGCAGGCAGCTTATGATTCTCTTGGTGCT
>DUCD01000045.1:14528-37265 GCA_012959985.1 Verrucomicrobiales bacterium
CGTTTGCTGGCTAATGAGATGAAACGGTTTTTCAAGGGAGAATTGCCCGTGGAGACCCACCTTGATCTCTTGTCTGCTGCCGGAAACCATAAGGATCGGGGTCACTCTGAATTGACGGAACAGTTGGGCCGATACCAGCTCTCACTGGATCCTGATGATTCGCTGGCGTCCCATCGAGTCAGTATGAAGGGCGGAAACTCCAGCAGGGGGCGAAACATCTTTCTGAACAAGATCGAGGTTCAGTGTATTCGTTGTCATCGGATCGGCGGTGATGGAAGCAGCGAAGTGGCCCCTGATTTGACCGGTATTGGTGACCGTCGCAATCGAGAATATATACTGGAATCCATTGTTGCCCCCAATGCTCAATTGGCTGAAGGCTTTGAAACGACTTTAATTGTTTTGAAAGATGGGACACACTACAGTGGCATTGTTCGTGAGGATAACGAGTCCTCATTTAAACTGGAAGTAACCACCGAAGCGGAAGACGAGGAATCCTTGTTTTCCGATGCAGGCACCGATCGGCAGATTGAGTTGATAGAGATAGATCCGGCAACCATTGATGACCGCAGGAAAGGTCTGTCGGGAATGTCGGAAGGTTTATCAGATTTCCTGTCACCTGGTGAACTTCGGGACTTGGTTGAATTTATAGCCAGTACAAGAGTCGATTAATTCGTCGATTGGTAAAGATGGAAGAAGAATCAATCATCAACTGGAAGCTTTTTGATGACCTTCTGAAGGATTTCCCGGATGATTTTCAGGGCATTCTTTGTGATTTCCTCCATGAATTGACCCCCCGGCTGGATACGATGAGGCAATGCAGTGATGCTGGCGATTACAAGGCGGTAGCCATCGACGCCCATCGCTTAAAAGGAGTCATTGGCAATCTTGGTTTTCACGGGTTGTGGTCCTTAATGGGGTCTGTCGAGACTTTGAGCGAACAGGGAGAAGCCGCTTTTCCAGACTCTAAACTCACGGAATTAAGATTGTTATTGGACCGTTCGCTGGATGTAATCAGCAAAGTTCACCCCGAATTAGTCAAAGGATTGAGATAGGTCTCTTTGCGTTTTATTCCATGTCAAAGGGTTCTTCCAAAACACGGTTTTACAAACGGGCTACCTTCATTACACACTTGCCTGAATCCTATCTCTACAGCCCGACCCATTCATGGGTAGCGCGAGATGAAGCCGATGGGTCCTGGAAGGTTGGGCTGACCAAATTCGCTACCCGAATGCTGGGAGATATGGTGGATTTCCAGTTTGAGAAAAAAAATCAGGATTCGGTTTCTTCAGGGGAAATCATCGGTTGGGTGGAAGGATTCAAGGCCATCTCCGATATTTACTGCATCGCGGAAGGATCCTTCCATCGTTTTAATACACATTTGAAAACCGATATTTCCCAGATCAGTAAGAAACCTTATGGAGATGGTTGGCTTTACTCGGTTTCGGGTAATCCCGATTCAACCTGCGTTGAAATCGATGAATACATTGCTATTCTCGATAAAACCATCGACAGGATTCTCGAACAACAACAAAAGTCCAACGAGGACTGAAGGATAAAGAAATTCAAATCCTCCATAAATTTCCTCCTCATTTGGCGTATCTCTTCATAGGATTGGGGCCTTGGGTGGAATTCCTGTGACTTTTCTGGAATTTTAAGCGTCAGAAGGAATACCATTTCAATATTTATGGCTCAAAAAGCGAGATATATCATGATCGGTGGATTTCTGGGTGCCGGAAAAACCACTTCCGTATTGAAGCTGGCCGATCATTTTTCCAAACAAGGTAAGAAAGTTGGTTTAATCACCAACGATCAAGGCAATGCTCTGGCCGATACAGCTCTGATTCGGTCTCATGGTTTCAAGGTTGAAGAAATTGCTGGTGGCTGTTTCTGCTGTCGTTTTAACTCGTTAACTGAAGCCGCTGAGAAATTAACACTCAAGTCTCAGCCAGATGTTTTTATTGCCGAACCCGTCGGGAGCTGCACCGACCTTGTCGCTACGGTCAGTTATCCATTGAGGCGAATATACGGAGATGATTATTCCATCGCTCCCCTCAGTGTCGTCATCGACCCGATACGTGCCTCCAGGATTTTAGGAATCGAGTCAGGTTCCAGCTTTTCTGAGAAGGTGGCCTACATTTACCGAAAGCAACTTGAAGAAGCCGATCTGATAATAGTGAATAAGATCGACTTATTAAAGTCCGGGCAGATCAACACTTTGGTAAATAAACTTGCTGAAACCTACGTTAAAGCCAGAATCCTGACCGTATCGGCTCGGAATTCTGAAGGTCTGGAAGAATGGTTTTCAAATTTATCGGATAACCGGGAGATGGAAGCCCGGGAGGTAATGAACATCGATTATGATATTTATGCAGAAGGGGAAGCATTACTGGGTTGGTATAATGCATCCCTGACCTTGAAATCGAACCATGAATTCGATGGAAATGTGTTCATGAAGTGGATCGCAGACCGATTGAAAGCTGTGTTAAACGAAAATCAGGCTGAAATTGCCCATTTGAAAATGACTCTCAGTCCCGACCTTGGCTTGGGTGATATTGCATCGATTAACTTGGTGAGAAACGACTATATACCTGAACTTTCACAAACTCTGGAAGGCCCGGTCAAAAGTGGTCAGGTAATTCTGAATATCCGGGCGGAAATCAGCCCAGAGGTCATTCACCATTGTGTGGAACGAGTTATTGAGGAATGTTCCAATCAATATCCAAATATCGATGCAGAGATTGAACACCGGGAGTATTTTCAACCGGGAAAGCCGATTCCCACTCATCGGATGGCTGCTTTTTCTTGAACATATCTAGAATTGTCTGATAGCAATAAAGGGTCAAATGGCCGGGCAACCGTTCTTTTAGTTAAATTAACTCAGCATGGCTGAAAACGAGAGAATACTTTACTGCAACTGCACTTACGCCAAAGTGGTCCCGGAGGCCACCAAGCGTGAAGTGCTGAAGGCGCTTTGTAGCTCCGGACGTCCTTTCAATGCCGTTGCGGATCTGTGTGAGATGTCCGCCCGTAAGGATAAAACCCTGGGAGAGCTTGCTGAAGTTGAGAATCTGAAGGTTGTTGCCTGTTTTCCCAGAGCCGTTCATTGGCTGTTTTCTGGTTCCGGGTTTCCTCTGGAGAAGAAACAGGTCCAAGTGTTTAACATGAGAGAGAAACCAGCTGGCGAAATTATTTCTGATTTACTCGAAACGGAATTGCAGGAAGCGGATTCGGCACCCGCTACCGGTCCCGCTTCTTGATGGTTGGATTTTTCTGGCTAGTGATGGATAGGTATTTTTAAATTGATGAATCGGTTAGAGCAAAAAACAGTTAAGGTCGTGGTATACGATGGAGAAGGCAGCCAGTCTATCTCAGCGGAAGAAAGCTATGAGGCTATCTCCGGCCTTCTGAACAACGGCTTTACCGTTGCCCGAATCACATCCAAGTCGGAACTGGGTATTTCAAATACCACTCCTCAATTGGTGCTTGGGAAATTTGATGGCAAACAGCTGAATGGAGCCGAATCAGGTGCGGGTGCATCAACGGTTCGATTGAGCGAATTCCCGAGTTCGGATCCAAATACGGTTTCGGAAATTGCGGAACAGTATCGGCAGGAACAGGACGCTTTCGACCACAGCAGCTGGAAACCTTGGTTTCCGGTCATCGATTATGATCGTTGCACTAACTGTATGCAGTGTCTCAGTTTCTGCCTTTTCGGTGTTTACGGAGTTGATGACGAGCAGCAAATTCAGGTTCAAAATCAGGATAGCTGCAAGACCAATTGTCCTGCGTGTTCCCGCGTTTGCCCGGAAGTTGCCATTCTCTTTCCCAAATATAAGGCGGGTCCCATCAATGGTGCTCCAGTCAGTCAGGATGATTTGGACCGGGAAAAGATGAAGGTGGATATTTCGTCCCTGCTGGGAGGGGATGTCTATTCCATGCTGCGTAATCGCAGTGTGCAGGCCCAATCCAGGTTTTCGAAAGAACGTTCTTCCGACAAGGCACTCAATGAAAGGAAGAAATGTTTGGACAAGTTGAAACAGGATATCGATATTCCGGCTGAAGTGTTGATGTCTCTGCCATCGTCGGACGAAATCCTTGAAAAGGCTGAACAAGCCAAGCTTCGGGGCGAAGAAGCTTTGGCCGCCATAAGGAATTCGCCGAATAGTTCAAAATTAGGATCGTCTTAACAATGGGTGGATTGATTTTTGCGGTTCCCTCGGGTATGAAAGAAAACCAGACTTCATGACAATGCAAACAATTCCCACATCGCCTCTCCCTCTGTCTATTCCCAAGCCCCGGTTTCGGCCGCCAAAGAAGAATATTCCTCAGACCAAAATCGAGCGGGATCATCTCAAAGATGCTGTAAGGGAGTATGTCGAAAAGGTGAATCCGGTACCGCCCATGCCGACAGACGAACTTAAGGCTCACGCCATGAAGATTCTGGAGGCAGAAAAGATGGACCAGATATACCGGGACTACGTCGGCATTTTGGTCAACAATGAGATGTGGAAAGAAACCCTGGCGGCAATTCCCTTTGAGCGGCGGCTCCTGCTGATCCCCAAATGCCTGCGGATCGAAAGCAAATGTCCCGCACCCTTCGACGAATTCGGTCTGCTCTGTAAGCAATGCGGATTGTGTTCCATTCAGGATCTCCAGAATGAGGCGGAACGACTGGGCTACGCCGTGCTGGTCGCGGAAGGTTCCGCCATCGTCATGTCCTTGATCGAGACCGGAAAGATCGAAGCGATCGTTGGGGTCAGTTGTATTTCCGTTCTGGAAAGGGCCTTTCCTTATATGGAAGCCGCTGCCATTCCGGGAGTGGCGATTCCGTTGCTTCAGGATGACTGCATCGATACAACAGTCGATCTCGATTGGATTTGGGATACCATCCATTTGACCAGTGATGACCATACCCGCCGTTTGGATTTGAGTGGTGTCCAGGAGCAGGTGGACAGTTGGTTTTCATCAGAGGAGTTGGAGAAAATCATGGGACCTGCAGAGGGCAGGGTGGATGAAATTGCCCGTGATTGGCTCGGTCGTGCCGGCAAACGATGGAGACCGTTTCTCACAGTTTCGACTTTTCAGGCATTGCGGGATCAGATGAACGATCCATTGCCATTCGACTTGCGTCGAGTTGCAGTCGCGGTGGAGTGTTTTCATAAAGCTTCACTGATTCATGACGACATTGAGGATGAGGACAAAACTCGATATGGAGAGAAAACGCTTCACGAAGAACATGGAGTGCCTGTCGCGCTCAACATTGGAGATCTCCTGATCGGTGAAGGATACCGTATGATCGCGGAAAGCACTTCCGATCCATCTACCCGTTCGGAGTTATTAAAAGTGGCTGCGGAGGGGCAGCGTTGCCTTTGCCTGGGGCAGGGTATGGAATTGGGTTGGGCCGCCGATCCCAGTCCATTGAAATCAAGGCAGGTCATCGAAATTTTCCGTCAGAAGACAGCTCCGGCTTTTGAAGTTGCCCTGAAGATGGGGGCGGTCTATTCCGGGAAGCATGAGCAGGTCAACGAAGTGCTGGAGTCGTTCAGCAAAGCCTTGGGAATTGCTTACCAGATCCGGGATGATCTGGAGGATATCGGGTCCCAAGCAGAATCGGATGACATCCAGGGGCTGCGTCTCAACATTCTACTCGGTATTGCCTATGAGAAAGCGAGTCAAGAGGATCAGAAGGCTCTGCTGGAATCTCTGTGGAAACGTTGTCCGGACCGCGAAATCACCTCCGACCAGATTAAATCTCTCTACATCGAACTGAAGGCAGTTGATCGTGCCCGCCATCTTCTCGAAAGCTACAAGGAGGAAGCCATTGGATCCCTAAGGGACCTGGAGAATGCCGGCCTCAAGGGACTTCTTCGCCGAGTGATGGGCAAGATCTTCAACGACACCGAAATCAAAGGTTGGTGCCACGAGTTTGAAGCTCGAAACCTTCCCGAAAAAAACCTCGAGAAAGTAGCTGTTTAAGCTCTTTTCAAAAACGGTTGGATTCTGCCAGAAATCCGGAATTTCCGGTAGGTTTTTGGAGTGCTGCGGCTCAACGCAGCTTGGGATCAAGTAGGCTGAGAAGTTCATGCTGATCGAGTTGCTTGAGACTGAATTCATTGGGTGTGAGAATTTTGTGTCGATTTAGCTTCTGTATCGGGAGAGTATCCCGGGATGATTGAAGGTAGTGGACGTGTTTCAAGGGAGAGGGAGGCATCTTTGTGTCCTTGCAAAAGCCGATTGACTTATGCTGCATGCTGCATGCCTTTTCATTACGAGAACGCCAAGCCGAAGACGGCGGAGCAGTTGATGCGCTCTCGATTCAGTGCTTACTTTTTCAGACTGGTCGATTATTTGGTCCATACGACTCATCCTGATACTCGAGAACAGGGGTTGAAGCAGGAGTTGGAAAAAACCATTCACCAGGTAAATTGGAGTTTTCTGAATATAGTCGAGGTGTCCAAGGGAGGCGCAAAGGATAAGTCGGGAAAGGTCAAGTT
Organism: Verrucomicrobiales bacterium; assembly: GCA_012959985.1. Lineage (GTDB taxonomy): Bacteria > Verrucomicrobiota > Verrucomicrobiia > Limisphaerales > DUCD01 > DUCD01. The sequence continues at coordinate 21,023 of DUCD01000045.1, forward strand.
CGTCGCCAGTTATTTTCTCGATGGTGAGCCCTGTGAACTGCTCGAGCATTCCCGATTCAAGCGCTTCAAAGGAGTCTGGAAATACTTGGACAACAATGGTTGAAATACCCCGTGTACACTCACTTATGAACCTGTCCTGAAATGAGTTTGAGGCTCGAAATGTTGCAGGTCGCCCGGCTTTCTCCAAAGATGCTGGGAGAGTCCTCGGAATTGGTCGGACGGTTCATTCAGAAGCAGATCAATGAGGATGGGGGGTTCAAGGATCGCCGTGGGGAAAGTGATCTCTACTATACGGTATTCGGACTGGATTGTCTCGCCGCACTTCAGTTGGAAACTCCGACCGATAAGTTGATTTCATTTCTCGAAAGTTTTGAAACGGGGCAGAAACTCGATTTTGTGCATCAGTCCTGTCTGGCTCATTGTTGGGCTTCAGTGGGACTCGAACATCTGAATCCGACGACGAGCCAAGCGCTGCTTGCAAACATTGAAGCACATCGAAGTCAGGACGGAGGCTATGGCCATAAGGTGGATAGTGAGCAGGGCATGGCCTATGGTTGCTTCCTGGCTTTAGGAGCATATACCAATTTGAAACAACCTTTGCCCCGTCCACTGGAAATGGTTCAGTGTCTGAAGTTGCTTGAAACCAGCGATGGTGCCTGGTCGAATGACCGGCGCATTCAAGTTGGGTCCATTCCCGCTACAGCGGCGGCGGTTTCCATTCTCAGAAATCTGGATCAACCGATGAGCACTATAGTCGTGGACTGGCTGATGAAACAGCTACATCCACAGGGTGGATTCACCGCCGTACCCCAAGCTCCGATGCCGGATCTGCTTTCAACTGCCGTTGCCCTGCATGCTTTGTCAGGACTTGAGGTGGATCTCTCTAGTGTTCGTGAACACTGCCTCGATTTCATTGATACTCTCTGGACGAATGATGGTTCCTTCCACGGCAACTGGACGGATGAAATCCTGGATACTGAATATACATTTTACGGGTTGCTCGCTCTGGGACATCTCGCAGTTTGATATGCAATCATCACGTTCTCAATCTGAAGAAAGTCTGTCCGGTCAGGTGGATCGGGTGACTTACCACAATGATGAGAATGGGTTTTCTGTATTGAAAGTCCGTGTGAAAGGGCGGCGCGAACTTGTAACGGTTCTGGCTTCACTTCCGGCGGTATCGGCGGGTGAATGGTTGACAGCTGAAGGGGACTGGAAGCGGGATGAAAGGCATGGATTACAGTTCAAGGCTTCTACCGCACAGTCCAATCCTCCTTCGACTCGTAAGGGAATCGAAAAATACCTCGGAAGTGGAATGGTAAAAGGTATTGGTCCGGTTTATGCAAAAAAATTGGTGGCTTATTTTGGGGAAGGACTCTTTGAGATCATTGACGAATACTCGGCCAGATTAGAAGAAGTACCGGGTATCGGGGGAGGGCGGCGGAAAAAAATCAAGAGTGCGTGGGAGGAACAGAAGGCGGTTAGAGAGATCATGATATTCCTCCATTCAAATGGGGTCAGTACCAGTCGCGCAGTAAGGATTCATAAGCTTTACGGAGAGGAGGCCATTGACAAGGTTCGGGAAAACCCTTACCGGCTTGCACAGGACATTCCCGGGATCGGATTTCTTACTGCAGATCAAATTGCTAAGAAGGTTGGGATTTCCCAGGAATCGATCCAACGGGCGGAGGCCGGTATCCGGCACGTATTATTGGAACAGACCAATTCCGGGCATTGTGCTTTTCCCCGAGAAGATTTGACTCAATCCACGGAGGAGTTGCTGCAGGTTGATACGGAGGTCATCGTGAATGCTATTGATCGCCTGCTTAAATCCCGGGATCTCATTGCTGAAGAAATCGAAGACCAGGATCTACTGTACTTGCCGGCCTACCATCAGGCTGAGATCGAGTTAACGGCGGCCATTCGCAGGATTTGCCATGGAAAATCCAAGTATCCTCAATTCGATTATTCCAAAGCGGTGACTTGGTTTGAATCGGAGAGCAGTATGCAGCTTGCCGAGTTTCAAAAGCAGGCAATTGAGACAGCATTCAGCCGTCGTATGGTCATCATTACCGGTGGTCCCGGTGTCGGAAAGACGACACTCATGAATGCCATTCTGACCATTCTCCATGCCAAAAAAGTAAAAAGTCTACTCTGTGCCCCGACAGGAAGAGCGGCTAAGAGACTATCGGAATCAACGGGGGTTGAAGCAAAAACCATTCACCGCCTGCTGGAGTTCCAACCCGGTGGCAAAGGATTTGCTAAAAACCAATTCAATCCGCTCGTGGGCGATTTGGTAGTAGTCGATGAGTGTTCAATGGTAGATTTGCTGCTCATGCATAAACTCATGAAGGCTTTGCCCCGTGAGGCTAACCTGATTCTTGTCGGTGACATCGATCAATTGCCTTCGGTCGGTGCCGGCAGCGTTTTATCTCACTTGATTCAATCGGGAATTATTCCGGTGGTTCGCCTCACCGAAGTCTTCCGTCAGGCACAGACCAGCAGGATCATTACCGCTGCGCATTCGGTGAATCAGGGATACTTACCGGATATCCCCACCGATGATAAATCGTCCGACTATTTTTTTATAGAAAGAGATGAACCGGAAATGATTGTCCGAACCATGATGGAAGTTATTGGAAAAAGGATTCCCGATCGTTTCGGTTTTGATCCCATTCATGACATCCAGGTTCTGTGCCCAATGAATCGTGGGTCTTTGGGAGCACGACAGTTGAATCAGAGCCTCCAGGATTTATTGAATTCCAGACCTGTCGGGGATCCTGCTGTTTTGAGATACGGTTGGGAATACCGCCTGATGGATAAAGTCATCCAGAAGGTGAACAACTACAAGAAGGAGGTTTTCAACGGAGATATCGGTCAGATCGTAAAGATCGATACCACCGATCAGGAAGTCGAAATTCAGTTCGATCAGAACCGGGTGATCTATGATTTCGGAGAACTGGACGAAGTCGATCCGGCTTACGCGATAACGATCCATAAATCTCAGGGTTCAGAGTTTCCAGTCGTGATCATCCCACTTGCCAGTCAGCAATATCTTCTGCTTCAGCGTAATCTCATCTATACTGGAATCACCCGAGGCCGGAAACTGGTCGTCCTCATCGGGCAGAAGAAAGCCTATTGGACGGCCGTCAGGAACAATTCTTCTCTGCACCGATTCTCAGGTCTGCTTTACCGGTTGAAGAAGCATGAGCATTGAATATTGGAAAATTCCCCAAATTATTTTAGGAGAGAATGGCTCCTCAAGGGTCTATTATTATAAGAGTAGACCACTGCCATCCCATAAGGGTAACATATCAGAGTAAACCCCGAAAATTTGTTCGAGTTTTATGTGATGACCTAGGAAGTCAGTTTTAGAATTTTATTTCATCTCCGTTATTTCGCACCATATACAGCCAGATGCTGTCCCATGGATTTTATCCGAATCCGGGCAAAAATGCCTGATCCGGGCGACAGAGTAATTTGAAATGCCCGTTGGCTGTCCCATAGAAATGCAGCAGGCTTTGCAAATTAATACGACTCCAGACCGCGCCTCGGATCAATGTAAAGAGGCGAGTGAAACTGTGGTTCCATCCATGAATGAAGGCTTGAAAGCGTAAAAGAACATACAACAACATGGCACTCCAAATCTGCCATTGGACGGCGTTGGCAGTGGTTCCCATGAAATCGGCCAGCTGGAGGGTTTGTTTGATCTGCTTGAAAAACACTTCAATAGCCCACCGACTTTTGTAGAGATCGCAGATACTCTGAGGGGCCCACTGAAGATTGTTACTGATGAAAACCATCTTGACCCACTTTCCATTGACCGATACTTCGGCCAGAATCATACCCAACCTCTGAGGATAGGCTGTCTTGGATTTCGATGTTTTGAGTACGACCTCATCATCACGCAGAACATTGCCCTGTCTCTTTTTCATACGTTTTTTGACGACTCGGAATGCCATATTATCCTTGGCGCGTGTGACCCAGAAAACGCCTCGCTCCTGTAGGTCGAAAAGAAACTCGAAATCGACGTAAGCCTTGTCAAACACAACGATTTCACCGGATTTAATACCCGCACATAAGGCATAAGCTTTTTTCTTGTCGTGAATTTCGGCTGTATCGACAATCGCAAACCGAGGAAGAAAGGATTGTAGATCCAGCCGCAAGTGACACTTGGCTGCCGCTTTACGTCGTCGATGCCTGGCCCAATCCATGCAACGGGCGACGAGCGGAAACGGCGTGGAAAACCTTGATAAGGTTGACTCAATCCAAAGTTGCTTTGAGTGTTTTTGAGATGTTCTAGAATCTTCCAGAACAAATCCTGCATCAAGTCTGATCGTCGGTGCTTATTGGCATGAGAAAGTCCGTTGCGACTGGGCGCGGTGGCACCGCGAATGGTTGAAAGCGGACCGTTGTGAAGCCTCAGGTTGTCGCAGACATCGTTCAGACCAATGGCGTGAATCAGTTGGGCGTAGAGCATGCTTACCACATGACTCCATGGACTGAACGTCCTGGCCTTTTTGTCGACTCCGTGTTTCCGTGCCAACTTGGAAACCATATGGGAGGCAATAAGCTGGCAAAGCTGCTTGAGGATCGTAAACTTTGAACGGGTTGGCTTTGGGTGTTTGTTTTTATTTTTCATCCCTGCTGAGTGGCAGGAATTAACACATTAGCCAACCTTTTTTCCATTCTCTATGGGACGCCTGTGTAACGAATATTATTACGGAATCACCGATCCGATCAGACTGACGTCGGAAGAACCTCTGCCGAATATCGATATCCGAATAGGTGAAGGAATTCCAATTCGAGGAAAAGTTTTATTCCCTGAAGGAACCCCAGCCGTTGAGGTGCCGATACATCTCTCCTATCTTCCACCCATCAGCCATTCATTCGGAGCAATCGACATCTATACTGATTCAGAAGGCCTGTTTGATTTTCCAAATGTCAATCCGGACGCCTCCGGAAAATATTCGCTGTCCATCCGTCTAGAAGAAGATTTTCAGCCTTATCGGATTGATATAAAACATCCCTGGGATGAAATGAACATCAAGTTGGAAACTGGGCTGGAAAGCCGGGGAAGGATTCTGGATGCAAGAACAGGAAAACCCGTTACCGGCGCCAAAATCACTGCACATGATTTTCAATATCATTACATGTCAGAGACGACAACTGACGCAGACGGTGTTTTTCATTTCACGACACTGGGCAACTCGGAATACAGGCTTTTTGCGTCTCAGCTGAATTGGGCTTCCCGAGAAGACCCCAGAATCACCGGCGGGCAAAGTGCGGTCGCGACATTCAAAGTCAACATACCGGAGTGGAGCAAGCATTTTTCAGCCATCGAGGGATGTAGGGGATAATTACTTATTCGTGGAGTTACTTTGTAGGTATACCGACCGTAACTGACATCTACTAAGAGTCTTGACACCCCCATCCTAAGGTACAATTGTACCTGTGACCATACTGGCAGATAAAAATATATATGCCTACGATGCTTACTTTCTGGAATGCTCTGAACGATTTCATTGTCCGTTGCTCACGCTCGACCAATGATTACAGACAGTCGCGAATGGCACTAAGTTAAGACGGTGTTTCGATGGAATTTCCGGGCAATTGGGTCTGGGATTGACATGACCGGAACGATGTCAAATCCGGCCTCACCGCGGCCGGCTTCAAATTTGAAAAGGCCCTGGACATGATTTTGTTCCTGAAGCCGCGGGCGTCGACCCCGGACAATGGAAAACCCATCAGGGCGGAACAAAATGCCTTAACATAGTGCCATTCCAGACAGTCGCCAGGAGTTTAAACATCCGATCAGTGGAGCTAAGGTAACCATGAAAGTTTATTCTCATTCTCAAGCCAGACAGCAACTTTCTGAATGGCGGGATTTTACTAAAAGGGAAGAAGTGCTGATTTACAGAAAAGGCGATTCGATTCCGGATTACAACGCAACCAAAGATGATTTAAGGAAACCTCAATGATCTCAGGCTCCATATTCGGCCTGGGAACAATTCTTGTGGATCATCAAGTCTACATGGAGCATCACCCGGAAGCTGACACAAAGGGAGAAGTCCATCACGACCGTTACCAGGTGGGTGGACCGGTTCCCACGGCCCTCTGCCTTCTGAATCAGTTCGGGTTCCGCACCACCTTTCAGGGTCAATGGACAGACGATCCGTTCGGACAGATGATTGAACTGGATTTGCTAAAGAATGGAATCAACTTTGTTGCCCCGGTGGCTCACCCGAAATCAAAGACTGGATTTGCCCATGTCTGGGTGGAAAGCACGACCGGGCGTCGGACCATCGCCGCCTATCGCGGCAGTCATCCCATCGACGACAAGCACGTCGCTGAGGATGAACTGAAAAATCATGATGCCCTTCACTTGGATGGTTGGTCTGCACCGGCCAGCATTAAAGCAGCTGGGATCATACGTAAACACGGTGGAAAAGTTTTCATGGACCTCGGTTCCCCTAAACCGGATCTGAAGGATCTTTTAAAATCAGTTCAATTCTTGAACTGCCCGGCCAGTCTGTTGGATCGGCTATTTCCGGACGAAAACCCCAAAAAGAGCGTGCAGAAATTGTTGCAGTTGGGTCCACAGGAAATCACGGTGACTCATGGTGCGAACGGCGCTTGGCATTGTACAGAATCAGGAATCATCCGTCGACAGGCCTTTGCAATTGATGCCAATGACACAAGTGGAGCCGGAGATGTATTCAGTGGGGCTATGATTTACGGCACGATGCAAGGATGGGAACCGGCTGTTAAACTTGAATTCGCCTGCGCAGCTGCGGCATTGAAATGTCGCAAACAGGGAAATCGCGATGCTCTGCCAACACTGAAGGAAGTTCGTTCGTTTCTGGAAGAAAATCATTAAACTTTGGATAAACACCCGACCGCTTCACGGCCTGAAGAACACGAAGACGAGGAAGAAAAACAAAAACTTTTCTTCATGACCTTCGTGTTCTTAGCGAAGTGAGTGGTTTAATAATTATAATTGGGCAATGACATTTCTCAAAGGGCATGAAAACATCCATTCATGACCCGTTCAATTGTCTGTTGCCTTTTCCTTTACGTATGGGTTCCGACAACCCTCAAAGCCTCTATAAATCGTCCCGATATCGTCATCATCATGGCTGACGACATTGGCTACTCGGACATCGGTTGCTTCGGCGGAGAAATTGAAACACCGAATTTAGATCGATTGGCAGCAGGGGGTTTGCGTTACACCAATTTCTACAGCGAAAATATGTGCTGGGTTTCGCGTGCTGCATTGCTGACCGGTATTTACCACACAAGTTCTCTGAGGGATCACGCGATTCATCCACGCTGCCTGACACTACCGGAGGCTTTAAAAGCCAATGGGTACACAACCCGCATGTCCGGCAAATGGCATCTAGGAGGTAAAGATCTTCTGTCCATCTATCCCAATGATCGCGGCTTCGAAGATTATTATGGAATCATGGGGGGAGCTGCCAGCTACTTCGCTCCTTACAGTCTGAGCCGAAATCGTCAGAATATAGAGTCCGAAGCCCAGGATCCTGACTTTTACCTGACGGATGCCATCAGTGAGAATGCGGTGAAAATGGTTCAGTCCACTCCTTCAGATAATCCTCTGTTTCTTTATGTGGCCTACACAACCGCTCATTGGCCATTGCACGCAAGGGAGAAGGATATTCAACACTATCAGAATAGATACTCATTGGGATGGGATAAGCTTAGGGCACAGCGTATGAAACGAATGAAACGAATAGGGATTCTGGACAATAGCGTGCCATTGTCCGAAAGAAACCCGAAAGTGCCTGCATGGGAATCCGCTCCGAATCGGGAATGGCAACAGCGGCGCATGGAGGTTTACGCGGCACAGATCACTTCCATGGATCGAGGAATCGGCCAAGTGATCGATGCGCTGGAACAGTCGGGCAGATTTGACAACACCTTAATCTTTTTCACGATCGACAACGGAGGTTGCCATGTCGAATACGCCCCCACTCGGAAAGGGTATTCTCTTCCGGATCAAACCCGGGATGGAAAACCGATGATTCCAGGAAATCTTCCTGATGTCATGCCTGGACCGGAAATCACCTATCAGAGCTATGGATACGGTTGGGCTAATGCATCCAACACTCCCTTCCGGCTTTATAAACAGTTTGACCACGAAGGAGGAATCCGCACTCCCATGATCGCTCACTGGCCACGCGGGATTCCCGAAAAAGGAAAACTCGTTCGAACCACCGCCCACCTGATCGACCTGATGCCGACCATCCTGAATCTCACCGAATCAAAACTCCCGAATCGGATCAACGGGGAAACACCCATGGCAATGGATGGTATTTCATTAGCTCCTTCACTGAATGGAGAAACTCAGATCGGTCACGAAGAACTGTATTTCACCCACAACAAAGGCAACGCCGTGCGAACCAAGAACTGGAAACTGGTTCAAATCAAAAAACAGAAATGGGAACTGTATGATCTCAGGAAGGATCCAACCGAATCCAACGACCTCGCTTCAAGAATGCCGCAAAAAGTAACGGAACTGGAAAATCGGTGGGAAGTGTGGCGAGCTCTTCAAAAAAAGAAAAGCGGGTGGTAAAAATCTCCTTACTTTTTCAAATAGTCATCCACGGTATTTTCGCCTTCCAAATACCCCAGGGACACCAGAAAACGATCCATTTCCATAACCGTCACTTTGAACATATTACCCCCGCGACGACCATAGTTGAAAAAACCGTGCGACTGGTTTTCATAACCAATCAACTCGCATCGGTTACCGAGCTCTTTGGCTTTTTCCGCAAACACTTCAGCCGTTCGATAGGGAACTGTTGTATCGGCCTTTCCGTGTAGGATTAAAGAAGGTGGCATGCTTTTTACAATATTATGATACGGCGACAATTTTTCAGGATTGACACCCATGCGTTCCCCCATACTTTTCAGTTTCTCCGGATCCATGGTTCTAACCCCCTTCACGCTTGACAAGACCAGTGCCGGATTGAACATCACCAAGGCATTCGGAACTGAACTGATGGACAGGTCTTCGGTCTCTTCATCGAATTCCCCAATGGTGCCGAGGGCTCCGGCCAAATGCCCCCCGGCCGATCCACCACCGGCGGCAACTCGGTTTGGATCAATGCCTAATCGTTTGGCATTCTTTCTGACCCAGCGAAGAGCTGATTTTGCATCTCTGACACAGGAAACCGCTTTGGTGCCATGTCGATTGGCCACCCGGTAATCAGCCGTCATTGCGACCATTCCACGTGACGCAAGATAGGCACATTGATGCTGGAATTGAGTAGGGGTCCCATTGCGCCAGCCTCCGCCAAAAAAGAATAGGATAGCAGGTCGGGAATCACTGCTTTTAAAGTTTTTCGGTTCAAAAATATGGATCAACAATGAAGTATCACCTACCCGCTTGTAAATTTCCAATCGGGAGCCCTCTATGGAACCCGGCGAAGGTACAGGTTTTCGCCCTTGTTGACCAAAAATGGAAATAACGGATAAGAGCAGGCAAGTAACAATACTTGCGGTGCGGCTATGAAGAACATTCATGACGGAGTGTTACGTTTAATTGAGAATCCAACCACAATTTCTCGAAAGAATCAACCAAGGATTACCCACAAGGGTAAGGCTCGCTGCACTGCCATTAGGGTAAGCGTTTCTCCCACACATATTGAGACCGGCATTCCTGAAGCTGGCCGCGCCGAGGCCGGAACAAGGTCAGATTGTATACAGATTTCAACGATCCCGGCTCAGCGCGCCGGGCTTCAGGGTTGACCGTATCCAATTATCAATTCCTTAACCTAATGGCAGTGGCGCTCGCTGTCCCAGCGCGCCGCTTTACTGTCCGCTTGAGACTATTTCTCGGCGCGCTGAGACAGCACGCCCTACCGTTCGGTTCAGAATCATTTCACCGACAAGTCGTTACGTGGCAGGATACGTACTCGAACCGGCCAGGAGGCGTGACCCCCTGCGTCGGAAGTTTTAATGTGAAACAACCTTATTGAAGGAAGTGTCCAATCAGCCGCGGTAATGAAGAAGGTCCGTTCAGTTTGATCTTCAATGATCAGAAGTCCGTTCAGTCCGATATTATCGATGTAAACGCCATGGGCCAGGTTACGCCCTGAATCGGCTGTTCCGAATCCAACCCGGTTGTTGAAATCCTTTCTATGTATCAACACCCTGGCCTGAATGGTTTGCCCCGGACGAATTTTTATTTCATGAGGATTATCCGGTTTTCTGAAAGTTTCCCCGGAATCCTCCAAAGGACGGATTTCGACCCACAATTTTGGAGAATCTCCCAACTTTATTTCCCCAAGCGATCCGACTTCCTTGCGAATCTCCTTACCGCCAATCATGGCAATGGCGGTTAATTCAGTAATGTTGTTGTTCTGTTCGGTGGGTTGCCCCGCGTCAGGGAGAGCGTTGATGACCCCCCTGGCAATCTGCTGACCTGCTTCGATGATGATGGGGGAACTTGCAAAGAATCCTGGAGGCAGATGGTTAACTTCCACTTCAACGGGTCCTTCGTATCCATCGACCCGTTCGATACGAAGGGTGAACTCTTTACCACTCCCGGGACTGACGGTGGGATTGGCACCTTCGATCTTGATATTGAAATCAGGTCGGCGTGGATGCATCTTTAACTTGTAGTGAAAGTCCTCACCGCCAAAGTGGCGAACATCGGAAATCCTGACCAGGTAATTTCCATCCTCAGGAGCCTTGAACACCAACCATGAATCACTGCCCCATCGTCGCCGGGGATCGTCATCGTTTTCATAGTAGACCTTGAATACCGGCAATCCCTGGGGCGGCAATGGAGTTCCCGGTGCAAAGGGACGGACAATATAACAGGGTTCTCCAAGAGGATGCGTGATTGAGGTAGTTCCAAAGTAATTAAACCGCTTTCCGGATCCAGGGTATACCATGAATCCTGAATCGGGACCACGGGGATAAAGCCAAAGTTTAACCACTTCACCATTGGCATACAGGAATTCATTGAGCTCCATTTCCTGCCAGTTCTGCAAACGAAAATCATCGCTGGTATTCGAGTCTTTTCCGCGAAAAGTAAACCATGAGTCTCTTACCGCCTGCAATTGAACTTGCTCAATGGAATCACCGAATTCAGTCCGAATTTCAATTGTTGAATCCATGGGGGATTGGTCGCGGGCAGCATGAACATCGAATATCCATTCCTGACCCGCTTTCGTTCGAAATCGAAACCAATCCGAATCTCCCGGAGATTGAATCCGTCCCGAAATCTCGGTATCTGTTTCAATCCACTGAGCTTCTCTCGGGGCATTATTCGGTTCGATTTCATTTACCCCATAGGTCTTTTCCAATTCAGTGGCCAACCAATCCGACTCTCTCCCACCTACCCTCCTCGTTTTTTCTGCATCTAAGGAAACAACGGGAAATTCTAATGTTTCCATAGATCCATCTAAACGCGCCACAGTAAAGGATTGGCTGCTCGGATGAATCGCCAGTGAGGCGGCGACATCAGATTGCTTCTCGATATTTTGAATCGAAACCAGCTCCGGCAATTTCCAAATTGAAACCGTTCGATCATCGGCGGATGAGATCAGACGACTCCCATCCGAGGATATCTTCAGGTGAACGATCGCTCCTTCATGGGCAAACCGAGCATGAATCATCGGGTTAATTTTGGGTGTTTCCCGAGAGAGAAACTCCCACATGCGAATCCGATTGTCAGCGCCTCCGGCAATGAGGAAAGATCCATCCGGATCAAAAGCAACAGCGTACTGTTCCTTCTGGGGTTGATGAAGCGTGTCCAATCGTTCACCTGTGGAGACATTCCAAAGTTTGATTGTGGCGTCTGCACCGGCACTCGCAAGAACTCTGCCGTCCGGACTAAAGTCCAGATCAAAGACGGCGCCATTATGGCCCTTGATGATTCGAACCTGCTTGCCAGACTCAACCTGCCACAAAACAATTTTCCGATCATAACCTGCCGTCGCAATTAACTGCCCATCAGGAGAAAAAACAGCATCATAAAGAATGTCTGAATGGCCTTGATATGTATTCATCAATTCACCAGATTCAACTTTCCAAAGAACGGCGGTTCCGACCAATCCAGAGACACCCGAAGCAGCAACCAAGAAAAGTCCATTCGGAGAAAAATCCACAGAATTGACCTTACCGGGATGACCTTTTAAAGAGTGACGGACGGCATCGGTCTCAGTTTCAATCAAATCCACTGTCTGAAAGCGTGCCACCGCCAAAATCGTTCCACTGGGTGAGTATTGAATAGAAGTTACCGCTGGATGGATCCCCCTTACCGGAGGAATATCAGGCACATCGAGGATCGCTCCTTCCGCAGCATCTCCGCCAATAGGTCCCGGAGCTCCAGCGTTGATCCACGCCTTCAATAATTCGATTTCCTTTCGACTGGGTTGCGGTTCCTTTTTGGGCGGCATTTTCGGTTTTGCCTTACCGGTAAGAACTTGAATCAACCGACTCTGGTCGGCATTGCCCAATACAATTTCTTTGCCGCTTTCTCCCCCTGCCATCAACGTTTTGAATGTTTCCACGGAAAAGTCCCCATCCAAATCCTCTGCATTGTGGCAACCGGCACAATAATTACGAAAGATCGGACGGACATCCTTGAGGTAATCAGGAGAATCTTCAACCGCAACTGATTCTTGAGCACTGAGACTCAAAACAATCATCCCAAAGCACAAATTCAGGAATACAGACCCCGTGTCAACGCCCTCCCTCATAATCCCAGTCCGACGATCTCCCTGCTCCCCGGAATCATTAAGGAGGGGCTCCATATGCATCATTTCATTCATGAGTAGTCCAGTCGCCGGGGATTAGTGATTAAACAGAAATTCACGACTGCTCAACAAACCCCAGAAGAGATCTTCAATCGCCTCCCGCTTATGGTTCCCTTCCACCTCCGCAAGAAGTCCTCCCATCTGCTGTTTCTCCTTAGCGCTGGGAAATCTGGATAGAGCATGCAGATAAGCCTGCGTAATCCTCTCTCCATCTGATAGCTCAGCAGTCGACAGGGCTCCTGCCCTGCTTTTCTCGTTACTCAATTTCTCGTTGATGGTATCGCCATTGGTGATATGGAGAACCTGAACCAGGCTAGGTTCATTCGACCGTTCACATTCACAGGTAATAGCTCGTTCGTTCCGACCAAAAGTTTTTAAAAAATACGAAGCCACTGCAGAATCAAACAATTGCAGAGCTCGAGTACCTCGCGGATAAAAATCCGTCTTTTGTCGATCTCCTCCAGAAAACGCAATCTGGGTAAAGTCACTGGAAACATCCGTGACCTGAACAATGGCATCATGAAGAACTTCAGCCATCAATCGTTGCGGATAATAACGAGAGTAATACCGGTGTTCATCCCGGTTTTCCGGCAATGCCCGACTGCTCCGCTGAAAAGTTTCGCTTTGAAGAATCACTCGCATCAACGATTTCAAATCATAGTCCTGCTCCACCAGATAATTTGCCAGAGCGGTGAGCAATTCTTCATTGCTGGCTGGGTTCGAGATTCGGAGATCATCAATCGATTCCACCAAACCAACACCCAGAAAATTCGCCCAAACACGGTTGGCAATAGCGCGACTGAAATATGGATTCTCCGGGGAAGTCAACCAATCGGCCAGATATTCGCGTCGATCCTCCGTGGCATCAAAAGACAGAGGGACTCCATCCAGAGGGGCTGGAGGCTGGGGTTTCCCAGTCCGGGGCTGAATCAATTCACCCTGAGGCAACACGTACAAAGTGCGGCCACCATCTCCATTTCGAGAATCCCCTCCCCAACCTTTGGCACGCACTCGTGAAAAGAGATTGGCAAATCCGTAATACTGATCATTGGTCCATTTCTCCAAGGGGTGATTATGGCATTTTGCACAATTGATCGAAAGTCCAAGAAAAGCCTGACTGACATTTTCAGCCATGGTTTCGGGATCCTGATGCACGGCGTAGAAATTCGTGGCACCGTTCTCGAGACTGCTACCGCGCGCAGTCACGATCTTCCTCGCAAATTCATCCCATGGCACAGAGCGACGGACTTGATCACGCACCCATTGGTAGTAAATGCGGACCGCCTCAGGGCGTAGTTTTCGACCATTGATCAAGAGCATGTCCGACCACTTATAAGTCCAGTAATCAACAAACTCAGGTTGAGCGAGTAATTCATCGATCACCCGATCCCGTTTGTCCGGTGATTTATCTTTAAGAAAAGCTCGGGATTGTTCAAGGGTGGGCAAAACACCTAGGGTGCTCAAGAAGGACCGTCTCAGAAATTCCCCATCCAGTGACCGTGGTGAAGACTTGAGATTGAGACGTTGAAGCTGATTTAAAACCAGGTCATCGATAAAGTTTCTTCTTTCAATTTCATCGAAACCATCTGCATCCAGTTCATTCGGAAAGGGAGAAGTCAACCGGGCGATCACGATTCGGCTGGAAAACCAGGCGGTCACAGCACTTTCACCGTAACCTATAACAGTCACCCTTCCGGATTCATCCACTTGAGCGATGGTTTCATCGACTGAGGTGAATTTCACCCATGGAGTAACATCTTCCTGCCTACCGTCGGTATAAAAAGCGCGAACGAGAAGCCGCTGGGAATCGCCTTTGCGCAGCATGGATCTGGAAGGGAGAATTTCAATATGATCCAAGCGGGATTCTTCGGGATTCGAAGCCGGGGCTCCATGGGAAATCCACTCGGAAAGAATGCGGTAATCTTCAGATTCCGAGTCAAATCGGTGCCCACCTTTATGTCGAATTGCCGTGGTCGGTTTGGCCAGAAATAGGCTTCGTGCCGGCTCGCCCAGTTCAATTCGTCTGCCACGCGCCTCACGGGTGATTCGGTGGTAATCCGTTTCTGGATCATATCCGCGAAGAGAGAGACGAAATCCTCCTTTTCCAGCCAGAGTCCCATGACAGGCTCCAGAATTACAGCCGGCTTTGGACAAAACCGGAAGCACATGATTACGAAAACTCCATTGCCATTCTTTATCGAAATCTCTGACTTCAACAACTGCCCGAGCTGTCTGGTTTCCAGACTGCACTGTAATCGCCGCCGTCCCGTTGCTGAGCGGGTAAACAACACCCTCTTCGATCTTCACTATTCCCGAAGGATCAATCGACCATTCGATATCCTGAACTTCTCCATGGATTTCGTGATCCCTGACTTTCACCGCCAACACGGATTGCCGTGCTTCAACACCATCCAGGACGAATTTAGAAGGCAGAATCTGCAGCTCATAGGAGCCTGCCATGGAGGAAAAACCCGTCAGGAAGTTCATAACCAAAACCGGGACGAGCAGATTCAGATACAGAGGATGACGGGGACGATTAAAAGTGAGCATCATGAAACAAGGTAATCCAGATCAGTTAAAAAGGTAAAACGCATCCACCCAGGATCATGCGAACAACTCCCGGATCGGTTCTTCTCCAAAATCCACCAAAGGGAAAGGACGTCCACCGGGGCCCGGCAGGTGGGCCTCCGTATCCAAACCCAGGCTGTGAAAAATCGTGGCGACAATATCCCCCGGCCCCACAGGCCGATCAGCCGGAGTCCCCCCGATAGGATCACTGCTACCCACGACCTGCCCCCCCTGGACACCTCCCCCGGCAAAATATACCGTGAAACATTGGGGCCAATGATCACGCCCTCCTGCCGGATTAACTTTGGGCGTTCTCCCGAATTCACTGAGATTGGCAACCAAAGTAGAGTCCAACATGCCGCGCTGATCCAAATCTTCAATCAAGGCCGAGTAGGCCTGGTCATACATCGGCGCCACAATGTTTTTCATGCCATCTATGGAAGTAAAGGGTTTGGATCCATGAATGTCCCAGGTGATTTCATCGAACACGGTCAGGAATGTATTGATGGTAATGAAACGAACACCGCTTTCCACAAGTCGACGGGCGAGAAGGCAGCACTGACCAAATCGGTTCATGCCATATCGTTCACGAACCTTCAGCGGTTCCTTGGACAAATCAAAAGCCTGACGAGCCTGAGTACTGGTCATCAAGCGGAACGCCGCATGAAAATTTTCATCCAACAGACGGGCATCTTCACTGGCCTCAAACAGTTTGACCGTTTTATCGACAATATCCCTCATGCGACGGCGACGGCTCATCCGTGTTGTTCCGATATGATCCGGCGGCAGCAGATCGGGAACTTTGAAATCGGCCTTTGAGGGATCGGCCATCAGGGCAAATGGATCCTGTGCTTTTCCCAGAAACCCACCGGCCTGCCCAT
>DUCD01000045.1:37339-42262 GCA_012959985.1 Verrucomicrobiales bacterium
GGATTCCGCCGGTGAAACGACGCCCCGTCTGCATCATTTGCCAGCCGGCATCATGAACCGCTGCTCCTTCGTGATGACAGGAACGGACCAGAGAAAACTTGTCGGCAATCTCGGCATGCCGGGGCAGTATTTCAGAGATTTCAAATTCCTGAGATCGAGTCCGGATGGGGTTGAAAGGACCGCGAATTTCCTTTGGAGCATCGGGTTTCATATCCCACAAGTCGAGTTGACTGGGGCCGCCCAGATTGAAAATCATGATGCAGGCTTTTTCGTCGGAACCAGGACGAACCGCCCCCATCTGCTTCGCCGAAAGATACTGCGGCAGAGATAGGCCAACCGCACCCAAAGCTCCCACTTGAAGGAATTCACGGCGCGACATCCCTCCACACAAGGTGGCCTGCTCATTGCCAATAAAATCAAACATTACAGAAATCCAGTTCCAATACGGGTTTATCCGCTATACTACGCTGACGATTGTTGCGGACAAGTGAAAAATCGAGACCACTAAGGGATTCCCAGAAACAGAAACCGCATTTAGAACAAGAAATACTCAATTCTTAGTTAGAGTCAGGCTTTCAACAGTGAAACTTCATATTGCCACACCGAAGCGTCATGAGTGACCAGCGTTAAGCCCTCTTGAACCGCTTGTGTTATTAACATTCGATCAAATGGGTCGCGATGTAATTCAGGCAAAGTTCGAACCCCCAATGCATGCCGAACCTGAATCGGAAGTGGTGTAAATCCACAACGCTGAATCTATGATTCAATATTATCTGGAATCTCTATTTTTCCAAGCGAGGCCTTGATGGCCAACTCCCAGGCCGTCACTGCGCTCACATATACCCTATTCGCCCCATCGGTGATCGCTCGTCGAATCGGAGCCTTCAATCGTCGGCTGTTTTCAAAACACCAAAGCACAACCTGCGTATCAAGCAGTAGTCTCATTTTCCCGACTGCATCCCGAATAATGTTTCAAGTTCGGAGGAGCAGTCGTCAAAATCAGCAACCATCCTGACCTTTCCTTCCCATCCTCCCAATCGGCGCTTTTTACTCACAATCGGTTCCGGCCGCACCATTGGTTTGCCGGCCTTGGCAATAATGACTTCCTCCCCCTCAAGAGCCCGCTGCACATAACTCGATAAGTGAGTCTTAGCTTCAAACATGTTTATCTGACTCATGATTCGGAATTTAATCTGCTTAGTCTAACTTAGCAATTAATAATTCAAAACGATGAACGAAAAGCTTGCCCGAAAAGGCTCACAAGAGGATAGTATTCCAAATTACTCAGCAAAAACTGAATAGCTTATGAAAATACCCAAACAATCTTCTCAACGCCTCAACCGAAGAAACTTTCTGAAGGGCACAATCACAGGAGCAGCCCTGTTCCAGATCGTACCATCCCACGTCGTTGGACTCGGTGCCGCTTTACCTCCGAGTGAACAAGTTCATGTTGCCGGAATTGGAATTGGCTCTCGGGGGGGTGCCGATGTCGATGCCGTCGCCAGAGAAGGACACCCCTTCACAGCTCTTTGCGATGTCGATGACAATTACGCAGCCAAGAAGTTTGCCCAGTATCCGGATGCAAAGAGATTCAAAGACTACCGAGTGATGATGGATAAGATGGACAAGGATATTGATGCGGTGGTGATCGGCACCCCCGATCATACCCATGCCGTCATTGCCATGGAAGCCATGCGGCGTGGTAAGCATGTCTATTGTGAAAAGCCCCTGGCACATTCGATCGCGGAAGTCAGAACACTGATGACAGCGGCACACCAGCACAAAGTGATCACCCAACTCGGGAACCAGGGACATTCCAGCGATTCAATCCGCCGATTCTGCGAATGGATCTGGGATGGAGCCATTGGAGAAGTGCATGAGATCCATGCTTTCTGTGACGCCTTCAAGGAAGTCTACTGCCAGATCGACAAATTGCCCAAAGTCAATGATCGGAACAAAATCCCCGAGGGTTTGGATTATGACAAGTGGCTTGGACCCGCCCAATACGAAGCCTACAATCCGCTATGGGTTCCCTGGAACTGGCGTGGCTGGATGTCTTACGGAACCGGTTGCCTGGGCGACTGGATCTGCCATGTGCTGGATCCGTCCTTCTGGGCTCTGGATCTCGGTGCACCCAAATCCATTCATGCTGAAGTCACCGGATACGATCCGATCCTGCATGGCACCTGCTACCCTCGCGGAACCAAAATCACTTATGAATTCCCGGCAAAAGGCAAAAGAAAACCCGTCAAGCTGACTTGGTTCGATGGAGTCTCCCGGCCGCCAAGGCCTGAAGTGCTTGAGGAGGGAAGAAACCCGCCCGGGACAGGAGCCCTGGTGTACGGGGACAAGGGCGTCATTATGCACGGCTCACACGGCGGCGGCGGCGTCCGCATTATTCCTGAGGAAAAAATGAAGGAATACCAAAACTCGGGATTGCCGGATAAAAAAATCGAGCGAGTTAAGAATCATCATGCCGACTGGCTGGAAGCCATTAAGGAAAATCGTCAGGCCGGTTCCAACTTCGATTTTGGAGGACCCCTGACTCAAGTAGGTCTATTGGGCGCCATCGCCATTCGATTCCCGGGTCAAACCCTTTATTGGGATGCGGACTCAGCAAAAATCACCAACAATCCTCTGGCGAATGCCATGGTGAACCCCACCTATCGGGAAGGCTGGAGTCTTTAGGTCAATCATCGGAAAGTAGACAAGCTCGTTTACATTCCGATTATCGGCCTTTATGGGAATGAAGGTTCGATTTAAGCATTTCAACGTCGCGGGCATAATTCAACTTGCCCACGACGTTTTTGATTTCCGCACTATCGGATCGGTGATCGTAAAGCATGGAGCCCGTAATTGCCTGTCCGGGACCGGTGTACTCGCTAAATCTGAAATGGTTGCTTCGGATGGTATCCCCTTTCTTGTATCGGCCGATCGCGAAGGATTTCCATGGCGCATCGGGATTCTTCATAAGCGACAAAAAACTTCTTCCCTCCAGGTGGTCCGGTTTAGGGATTCCAGCCAAATCACACAGTGAGGGATAAATATCAATAAATTCAATAAGGGCACTCACCCTTGATCCCGGGAGCACGCCGTCCGCTTTGGGGGGAAGGACCATCAGGGGAGCATGCATGGAAGTCTCGAAGCAGGAATGCTTGTTCCACATTCCGTGCTCACCCAGTTGCCATCCGTGGTCTCCCCAAAGAATAACGAGCGTCTCATCCGCTAAGCCCAAACGTCTCAACGAATCCAGAACTTTTCCGATCTGGGCATCGACAAAACTGACACAGGCATAATATCCATGAATCAGGTTGAGTGCGGTTTTCCGGTCAACGGGCCCGGTGGGGGGAATCGTGGAATAGGCACGCAGTTCACCGGAAGAATGAAGCGCCTCCGGGGGGGCTCCTTCCGGAGGAAAATAATTATTGGGTAATTCGATTTCAGCGACATCATAAAGATCCCAATATTTTTTCGGAGCGGTAAACGGCAGATGCGGCTTGTGAAAACCCAGGGCCATGAAAAAGGGTTCCTCCCTGTTGTTTTGGGAAAACCGCTCCAGAGTTTCAATCGCCTTCAACGCATTGGCACCGTCCCGGTAATTATCATCCGAAGCATCGGCGGATTCATACGGCATGCCTCGAACCTTTTTCCGTTGGGGATATTTTTCGCGATGTCTTTTTACCTGCCTCTGCTGAAATTCCCGCAACTGGTAGTCATTCAAGGATGAGCGCCATGGTTTTTCCGACCACCCATTAAGGCTATCATTCCGGTGATGAAACACCTTTCCTATGCTGACGGTGGTGTACCCATGATTCTTGAAATGGGTATTCAATGTCGTCACCCCTGGAGCATCCTTCTCCGCCCAAGCCAGGTAATTGACAAATCGGTGTTCAGCGGGGCGGATGCCCGTCATCAAACTCGCCCTTGAAGCTCCACAGGTGGGCACCATGCAGTATGCTCTCTCAAACAATACGCCGCGTTCAGCCAAGCGATCCAGATGAGGAGTCTGCATTCGGGATTTACCATAACAGTTCAGCTGTGGTCTCAGATCATCCACGGCAATGAACAGAACGTTGGGACGGGCAAAGGCCGATAATACTGAAAAAATGAATAGCAGGAAAAAAACACCTTTCATGGGAATCCTTTCCAATTGGCAAGATAGCAAACGCAACCCGACCAAAGAACGAAATGAATAAGGGGCAGCCATTCCGGAAGCATGGAGGGTCAAGTCCAAGACGTCAAGAAGGTCGAAACACTTCCTTCAATACCAGCGAGTCGAAATAGAATAGCCCGATGTCAAGACGGCTTTCATCGGAAACAGTGCAGGAAGCGCGAAAAAATGGACATTGCCCTCCCTCCAATTCTCCCCCTCCAATCGGGCATCCAAACGCCCAGTTGGCAAAACCAGCTGAAATCCTTAATATAAATAAAGTTGAACCACCTTTGATTCCATCCTGAAATCCATCATTGTCTTTTGAAAAACAACCAAACACGACAATCTATTCGTTTCGGATTCACCTTAATTGAGCTATTGGTGGTTATTGCCATCATCGCGATCCTGGCGGGCATGCTTCTGCCGGCTCTGGCAAAGGCGAAAACCAAGGCTCAGAACATCTCCTGTCTGAACAATCTGAAGCAACTTCAACTCGCTTTCCAGCTATACGCGGATGACCACAATGGAACATTTGTGGTCAATGAAGACAATTCCATCGGTGGTTGGATTGAAGGCAAAATGAACTTCAGCGCCGACAAGGATAATTGGGACATTGATTATCTGCTGAACCCTAAACGCGCACGACTGGCACCCTATACCAAAGCGGCCGGGATCTACAAATGCCCCGCTGATCGTTCCTCGGTTAAAGTTCGAGGCAAAATCAAGCCACGGATACGCAGCGTGTCAATGAGTCAGGCCATCGGCACCGA
>DUCD01000046.1 GCA_012959985.1 Verrucomicrobiales bacterium
GATTAAGGCACTACCACCTCAAGGTAGCGTGTCTACCAATTTCACCATAAGGGCATGTTGATCATGAGAACTTACAAAAACTAGAGGAAAACTGAGACTTGGTGCGTCCTTTGTTTAGACCTTCATCCTGTTCTTGCCCTGTTTTCCTCGCTCCACATGGCGACGAAAGTAAATAACCCACAAGACAAGGTCAACAGAAAGAATCATTTAGAGACATTTTTCGACCTTAGATCCTATTGAATGGGCCACCTAGCTGGATTGAGTTGATCGGGATGGGTTTTGATTTCTTGTATCGCATTTTGCAATTCCAGAGAAATATTGCCTCGCCTGACCAGGGATAGGACATCATCCAACTCCGATATCCGACCGGTGCCGACGAGAGCTGAAGCCACTACCTGTTGCCCAAGTACGAAGCGATAGGCCAATTCCGGCAGACTGCCGACTTCGTTACTACTTAACTCAGCGAGTTGCTGAACAGATTTTTTCAACTCTGCCAGTTCAGGTGGGAGATGGGCGTAACGGTAAGTCAATGCCCCTTTCAGCAAAACAGAGCGGATGACAATGCCCACATCCATGCTTTGAGCCAAGGGAAACACTTGTGACTCGAGCTGGTGATCCAAGGCATTGTAGGCGATTTGCAAACAGTCGTAGCGACCCTCCTTCAAGGCAGCCAATGCCGCGGCTTCGCCGTATGTCGATGCGCCGATGAAACGCACTTGCCCCGCGCGTTGTGCCTCCTGAATAACCTCCACCAATTCGCCACGCGGAATCTCCTCGAGGGAAGCGTTGTGAAGATATAGCAGATCGATAGTTTCGGTCTGAAATCTCGCAGGCTGTCGGCCACTGATGTTTCCACACGTTTCCTCAATGCCCCGACTGTATCTCTCTCCTGCCTTGTGTGATCGACTTTTGTCGCAAGGATAATTTCATTTCGACGCGATTTCAATGCCCGCCCGACAATGGCCTCGCTTTCTCCATAGACTCGTGCCGTATCGATGAAATTGATTCCCCGGTCAACCGCTGCATTGAGAAGTTTAACCGCTTCTGATTCGGACGGCCGCCTCTGTTCACCTTGCACGGGAATCCCGTAATCCATTTCCAACTCGACGGTGCCAAGCGACACTTCTGAGACCTGAAGATTGGCACGACCTAAACGTCGGTAGTTCATTCCCTATAACCAGATTCCGAAGTCAACAGCCCGGATGCTTCATGGGCCACACATCAATAATACGCCCCTTTTCATGGACATGGAATGGTCGGTACAAATTGCAGGTCGTGCAGGCATGACTCGGAATAAGTTCCAGCGTCTGACCAATCGACCAATCAGGTGCTTTACAAATCATGCAATGCTCCTCGTACTTGAAGAAAGGGATTTCGATCTCGGGATATCCTTTGATTTCCGGCACACCGAACTCATGTCCAACTCCTTTAACTCCCACATCGAGCACGGCTGCTTTCGGTCGGGCTCGACTGATGACTCGTGTGAGGATTGATAATGACTGCTCAAACTCCGGGGCCACGTGGCGATAAACACAGTCCATAGTCGCATAGGTAACGGCCTGCACTTCATCAGTGCCTTCCAAATCCGCGATGAACGAATAGGTGGAACTTGATCCACCACTGATGGCACCCACCGATATTCCTGAATCCGCTATCAATCGCCGTGTTCGAATGACTCTTTGCATTGCTTCGAGTGTCAAGCGTTGTCGTTCTTCTTTGTTTTCAATATAAACCAAATGCCCTTCAAAAGCCTGCAACCCGTCGAATCGCAGACCTGGTCGATCGACAACTTGCCGCACCAACTCCAAAGCAGATTCACCCGGCGCAACACCGCAGCGTCCCATACCAATGTCAACCTCAATGGGAATGCCCAGCGTTACTCCAGCACGATCTGCCACATCGGAGATATCTCTGAATTGGTCGCGGTGGTCGAGCGCAACACCGAGCTTGATGGTTCCGGCCACCTTCATCAATCGTTCCAATTTGTGCTTACCGACCACTTGGTTGGCAATCAGGACGTCATCAAACCCTGCTCTCGCCAGAATTTCGGCTTCGGCCTCATCGGAAAAGCAAGTTATGCTCAGAATGGGACCAAAGATTTCATCGTCGTGGACTTTCATTCCAGGTTTCACGCCACTGAGGATAGTCGGTTGCAACCAGAGCCCATTAGCAAGAGCCCCCGGCAGTTTCAATTTCTCGCCGCCGGCGAGGACGACACACGCTTCTTTCGAAGCGATATCAAAATATTCCACCGCGGTTTCGTATTGGGATCGGGGAATCATCGGCCCGACCAAGGTTGATTCATCACGGGCAATCACTTCGCCGGTAGCGGGGTTGATCACATCTGCGTAACGCCACCTGCATCCGTCAATTCCTTTCCGTCAATGACGGGACCCACTTAAATGGTATTCGCAGTTAAGCTCATAGGGAATAATCAGATGAAAAACGGATTCTCAACGATTCCACTTCATTGTCAATATTGGATCTAAAGGGACTCAATAACCGGATGAATATCGAAAAATAAGTTCACGTGTGTAGGGCTCGCTGCATTGCCATTAGGTTAACGAATATCGTTTTGAAAAACCAGGCTGCGTTCATCTGGCAGTTCACACTGTAGAGTGCGCTGTCCCCAGTGCATTTTAAGTGTATCTACCGGAATTTCGGCTGAGGACAGCCGACTCTACAGCACAAAGAGAAACAGTCACATATTTCACACGAAAAATGCTTAACTTAATGGCAATGCAGCGAGCCCTACCTTTGGTGACTTGAGGCGCGCTGAGACAGCGGGCCCTACCTCGATTTGCCAGTTACAGTTAAATCTCCACTTGGACTTCAATCCGGTTTCATCATTTCAATCCCTATGGATCAGGAACCTACGACACCTCGACTATTTGATTTACGCGGCAACACCGCCTTGATGACAGGAGCCTCTGGTTACCTTGGCGGCGCTATGGCCAGAGCACTGGCAGAAGCAGGAAGCCGGGTGGTCGTGACCAGCCGAAACCGTTGCTACTTCTCTTCCTGATCCTCATGGATCGCGTCATATCGGTATGGTTCTCGATCATATGGAAAGCGAGTCCCTTGAAGAGTGTTTTATGAACATTACAGAACGAGTCGGTCCGATTGACGTTTTAGTCAACAATGGTCACGAGGGGCTCGGTCACGATTGGGAAGAGGTTTCAGGTGACGAATTCAATCGCCAACCCGGTAATTTTACCGGTTATTTTCTGCTTGCTCGATGGGTCAGGAATCAGGCAGTGGTAATGAAGAAAGGAGCAAGCATTATCATGCTGGGCTCCATGTACGGTCAGGTCTGATCTTATCCGGAAACGTATGAAGGGATCAGTTCGGCTTCACCGACCGCTTGCCATGCACTCAATGGAGTGCATCATCCAACTGACAGGCCATTTGGCTGTTTCCTGGGCAAAAGATAGCGTGCGGGTCAACTGCCTCTCTCCCGGTCCGTTTCCATCCGATGAGGCACTGGAAGCCTTGATTTCCCGACTCGAAGCGCGCTCGCTCATGGGGAGAATGGGAAAGCCTCACGAACTCAAAGGCGCCGTGGTATTCCTTGCGGGCTATGCGAGCAGCTAAATGACCGATCAAAACCTTGTGATCGACGGTGACTGGACCACATGGTGATCGGACAGTTTACGCATTGCCAACCATGTCTTCGAAGATTTTCCGTTGTTCGATCAACGCCTTTACTTTGTCGGCGGGATTCGTTCGGGCTTCCAGCAATATCCAACCTTTGTAGTTCATCTTGACGAACAGACTCATGAGTTTCTGGTAAGGATAATCACCGATATTCAACTCACGAATATGAACGGTTGCTCCAAAGCGATCTTTTACCAGATTGAAATTGTGTTCAAGCCCTTCCCCCTTCAGGTCGACATCATTGGAATTCCAGCAAACGGTGGCATTCGGATGATCCGCCACCTCAAAAATCTGCTTGATCACCGGCAATTCACTCGTGTCGCGACCGTGCACTTCAACCCGGATCTGCTGTCCCATGTCATCTCCGTAGGCAGCCACTTCGTTCAGGGCCTTGCCAATCCGCTCTATCGTTCTTTTCCTTGGTGAATCCTTAGGTAATGAGTTGGGCTTCACCTTGACTCCGGTTCCCCCACAATCATGCATCAACCGGATGAAATCCTTGGTCAATTCAATATTCTGTTTCACCTTCGCCGGATTCGGTTCATGGAATTGGGCATTCGATCCATAGCCAACCAGATGAACTGGACTGTCTGCAAAACGTTTCCGGACTTCCGATCGTTCCCTGGGTGACAATGAAGGCTCGACCCCATGAGCGTGCTGGGTTCGCAGTTCCACTCCGGTAAGACCTGACTTTTCACACGCCGCAATAACCGTGGCCAGATTCATGTCCTTGCCCCAAAGATAGGTCACCAGTCCGAATTTCATTCCTTCACCGTCTTTTGCAAAAGATTGCCCCGGAATTCCCAAAGCCGCGGTAATGCCCAATCCTGCGGTGACTCGTGCGGATTTATCCAAAAATTGTCTTCGATTCATGATGTTCGATGTTTCTTAAGCGTGAGTGATCACCCTAGCCGGAAGGAATCATCATGGCGAGAGAAGATTATCGATCCTATAGAAGCTGGGTAGGATCAAAAGTACGGGGAGGGGAGAGGACAGGTTAACGCCTTGAACTGTAACGGTCGCTGTCCTCAGCGCATTTCCAGTGAAACCAGCGGTATTTTCGGCTGAGGACAGCCGACGCTACAGCAAATCATTCCCCGCCCCCATAGAAGCCCTCGGCGAATAAAAGTCTCACTAAACCATGCCTTGATCACTCATCCAAATTGCCCCGTGTTCAGCAAAACCAAAGTACATGCCTTTTCCACTAGAATCCCAGTGTCGGATAGTCTTTGCTCTGATTCCTTATCCTCTGTTCCAGGATTTAGAATAACTCTTCTTGGTTTCAATGATTCAATATCTCCCACAAGTCCTTTCAATGAGATAGGATTAACATAAACCGTGACCGTATCAATAGGCACCTCAAGCTCGTTAAGAGACCGAACACTGGTCGTTCCAAGTATATCCTGACCCTTCCGACTAATCGGAAAAACCGAGTATCCCTTCTCCATCAATAGTTTCTGTGCTTTATTAGCATATCTCATCTCCTTGTTACTGGCTCCTAAAATGGCAACATTCATGTAATAAACTTGCTCAAGGAGTTGCTGTAAGGCCAGCAAAATAGCCTCCAAACAATTTGGTTCACTTTCAATTGAATTCGCAAAACCTCAATCCGTCTAAAATCAGAGTATGGTAGTTAAAGTAACGCTTAATGGCTGACAACCGGGTGCGATTAAATGTGCGGAGAGAAGACAGGATAACACCTTGAACTGTAGCGTGCGCTGTCCTCAGCGCATTTCCAGTGAAACCAGCGGTATTTTCGGCTGAGGACAGCCGACGCTACAGCAAATCATTCCCTGCACTTTTAATCGCACCCCTGACATCCATGGGGCAGTTTCCCGGCTTTACTCAATTCAGCTAATTTGATAATTTCGGGTTTTCGACGCAGTAAATCAGGATTTTATGAAGAATTATACACGTAGGTCTTTCATTCAAACATCGGCCCTTGGGGTGGCAGCAGTCTCCGCATCCAAGGTCCTCGGCGCCAATGAACGCATCCGGATCGGTTCGATCGGTCTCGGGGGACGAGGCACAGGTTCCGCCAACTGGTTCAGCAAAATTCCCGGCGTGGAAATCAGCTACCTCTGCGATGTTGAGGAAAAACACGTTAAACGGGCCATGGTTGCTCACCCGCAGGCAAAGGTCACCACGGATTTGCGGAAAGTCCTCGAAGATAAAGATATCGATGCCGTTGTCATTTCCACCTGCAATCATTGGCATGTGCTGGCGGCCATTTGGGCCTGTCAGGCTGGAAAGGATGTCTACGTCGAAAAACCAATTTCACACAACATCTGGGAAGGTCGCAAACTCGTGGAAGCAGCCCGTAAATACGATCGCATCGTTCAGGGCGGGACTCAGCAACGCAGCGACCCATTACAATCAGAAATCAAAGCCTTCCTTGACTCCGGTGTGCTCGGAAAAATCAAATATGTGCGTCTGAATCGCTACGGGCGTCGTGAATCCATCGGGCGTGTCAGCACTCCCCTGAAACCGCCGGCATCCACCGATTACGATCTCTGGCTAGGACCAGCACAGGACCAGCCCATTTACCGTGAAAAACTCCATTATGATTGGCACTGGGACTGGAACACAGGAAATGGTGAACTGGGCAACTGGGGCCCACATATCATCGATGATATGAGAAATGTGGTATTTCGCGACAAAATCAAAATGCCGAAACGGGTCATGGCAGGTGGTGGACGACTGGAATGGGATGACGCCGGCAATACCCCTAACACCCACTTCGTTTATTATGATACCGGAGATGTTCCCGTTGTGATGGACGTGCATAATCTGCCAAGACAAAAAGGCCTAAGAGCCAATGACATTTACAAACGTCGCCGCACCAGCGCCTTCTTGGTCATCGAATGCGAAAATGGTTATTACGCCGGTGGACGTGGTGGGGGCGCCGCCTACGACAAGGATGGCAAGCAGATTAAGAAATTCAAAGGCGACGGTGGCCGTGGACACGCGGAAAACTTCATCAATGGCATGCGTTCGCGAAAAATGGCAGACCTCAATGCCGAAATTGAGGACATCCATTACTCAAGTGCCTGGTGTCATCTGGGTAATATCGCCTGGCGATTAGGCAGCAAATACGACCGCCAGGAAGCCGAGGGGCGCCTCAAAGGATTCCAACCCTGGAACGACGTGATCGATGACTTCCATAACCATCTGGAGGCAAACGAAATCAATGCCAACGATCCCAAAATCAAACTCGGTTCCCTTCTGGAACTCGACGGCGAAACTTTCACGGGCCCCAGCGCCACTCCGGAAGCTCTCAGTCTGCTTACTCGGGAATACCGCAAAGGTTACGAAGTCCCGAACAAAGTCTAATCGAAATCCAATTTCAGCCACCTATTTTCAAAAGCCTCGTCCAAATGGACGAGGCTTTTTTTTGACACCTACCGTTTCCAACTGAAATCCGGAAACATAAGGCGCTGAGATCCGGAGCATTGCGTTTCGAATGATTTGGGTGATTTTACGAATTTTTATACCAATGAAGGCTTTCAGGTATTCGGCTCACGGGACCTTTGCCCCACTGCCAATAGGTTTAGGATCCAGGCACTCCTGAAGCTGGGGGCGTCGACCCCGGATCATTGAATTTTGCATTTATTTCTTCCATATTCCGGCCTCGGCGCGGCCAGCTTCAGGGATCGGGGGAATTAAAACACCTACGGAACATTCTTAACCTTATAGCAGTGATGTTCGCCCCACTGCCAATAGGTTTAGGATCCAGGCACTCCTGAAGCTGGGGGCGTCGACCCCGGATCATTGAATTTTGCATTT
>DUCD01000047.1:0-18540 GCA_012959985.1 Verrucomicrobiales bacterium
AAAGGTTGGAGTTCACGCTTCAGCGTGTTTTTCAAATCAGTTCCAGACACGCTGAAGCGTGAACTCCAACGGATACCCTGTTTCAGCTTAAGTCAGTGACATTGACCCGACCCGGAATTTCACCAATAATCTTGGGAATTCAAACTTTAGGACTGAAAGCAGCCGTAGGAAAAGGGCTTGATCCAGTTGAGCTTAATCCTCACAAAATCATCATGAAACGACTGAAAAATATCAAATCCGGAATCAAAGGGGCCATGGGTATTCTCTTTTTGGTTTTTCTGGCCGAATTACCTGAAACAGTGATGCTCGGTGCGGAAAGCCGTGAAAGTGTGGAGAGAACCATTTCTGTTGAGAATGCGGCATTGTACTATTATCAGGCCTTCATCCATTTTCCGAATGATGACCAAATCAATGCAGAGACAGTGCATCAGATCGCTGTAAATGCTGGAATAGGAAATCTGGATCAAAGAGCGGAGCAGGTGTTGGACGTCAGTTATGTTGCCCTGGAACTGTTGAAGACAGGTTCGCAAAGTGAATTCTGTGACTGGGGGGTGACCTACGGTCGGTTTCCGGGTTTTGGAGCAGATACCATGCGACGTTGTGAGAGCCTGGCTCAACTGGCGGTCACCAGAGCTCGCTTCGCGCTGAGGGCGGATAAACCCGATGAAGCAGAGGCGGACATCACTGCCATCCTTCGTCTGGCAAAACACGCTGGTCGAGATGGTTTGTTGTCGAATCTTTCGACTCAGTATTCCCTTGAGGCGATGGCGTTTCAGGTCATTGCACAGCATATTGCCGAGTTCAAAACACAACAGCTGATCCGCTTCCAGGATGAGCTGGCAAGTTTCTCGAATCTTTCCAAACAAGAAATCAGTCAGGCCATCCGACGTGAGAACGAAGTCTATATCGTCTGGGCAATGAACCAAGTCAGAAACTTGTCCATTGATTCCGATGATAAATTCAAGCAACTGAAAGTGAAACTGAAACGATTGAATTTCATGTCGGCTTCGCGGGCACAGACACCAAACGAACTACTTTGGACTTTGGAAGAAATGAAAACCTTTCTGAATAAGGCAGCGGAGATCACGGCGCTTCCTCGCGATGAGTTTGAAAAACAAAAGGTCCTCTTTGCCGAAAAGTTTAAACAGAACCCGGTTTTGCAAGGCTACTTGGCTCCGGACCTTACCCAAACTTATTACCGGGAGGTTCTGCTTAATTTGCAGAGATCACTGGTCCGGGCAGCCCTTGCCCTGCAGTTGAAGGATTCCGTTGACTTCCGAAAAATCAAAGATCCTTACGTCGACGAAAATTTCCGAAAAATCCCTTTGAAGATTGGGTTCAGGATTGAATCCGCATTGAAGATAAATGGGCAACCTATCTGGATGGATTTTGGAACTCACGTCAAAAAAACAGAAGAAGTCTCGGAAGTGCGATTGGACTGAGGGGAGACTGAGCGTCACTGCCATTCGGTTAAGGAATCAGGTGCCCCTGAAGCTGGGGGCGTCGACCCCGGGTCATTGAAATCGGCATACATTTCTTCCATATTCCGGCCTCGGCGCGGCCAGCTTCAGGGATGACGGTGTTAAAACACCTGTGGAAAATCCTTAACCTAATGGCAGTGGGCCGAGCGTCATGGCCGAATTGATCAAGGAGTCGCAGCTTCCGTCTCTGAAATGTCAACAGCCCGATAGAATCCCATTTTGAATTGTGAAGCTTCTGAATCGAGAAACTCTACTGATCCCTCAGTGGCCGTCACTTTTCTGATCGGATTCCAGTCATTCAAAGTTGTGGAGAATTCAATGGCATAAGTTCGTCCCGGACTGCCGATTAAGCGGAGAAGGAATCCCTGGCTTGGTAAGAATCCCAGAGGAATCAGTTCAGGTGGAAGTGGGGGAGGTGGAGGGGGCGTTGTTACCGATTGCACTTCGATAAGATAGTCATCGAATACCATGAAATTGTCACCGGGATTGATCGGATCGCGGATGGACCAGACCGCATCGATGGATCCTAATGTGATCGATGCGTCCGTTGTGCTGATTTTCTGATGGGTCGCTATCGGTTCCTCATTGAGGAATGCGTCCCATGAATTTTCTGAAAAATCCATTTCCAACCGCAGATTGTAAATCACGCCAAGTTCGAAATTCTTTCCGGTTTCCATAAAACCTTTTTCATCATCGAGAGCATAGGATATCGAAAAATCCGTATTATCGAAATCCAGAGTAAACAGCCGTTTTGCTTCATCGGGATTAGCATTGTAGACACTCCATCGGAAGTCATCGAAATGATCGTTTGTGGAGTCATCTATCCGCATCCTCACGCTGAAATTAACAAGAGGTGTGTCGGCATGGAGGGGGTCATAATTCAAAGGCTGCCAGACATTTAATGCATTGTCATTGTCGTTTGGAGCGCTGAACCCGATAAATGCATGCTGGTTTTCTTCATCATCAAAAAAACCAAGGTCCAGTCCATTGCCGCCACTACCGAAACCGAACCATCCGTTCTGTCCAACCAATGTCTGGTCAAGGTCATAGTTCTCCTCGGCACTGAAATCGGTTTGATAAAGAATGATCGGTGCAGCGTTGGACGATGTTATTAATGGAGTGGAATGCAAAAGTACAAGTGAACACCCAATTCCTAACAATGTGCGTAAAACGGTAAACCCCGACGTGGCTGTTGCTTTTACTGAAAACATTCCCTGAAACATCCCGTAATCCTTTTTCATTTTATTACCTCCTTCCCGAGGGTCTGGAACCCGAGCTGCTGGGGCGCGAGTAGGAGGAAGAAGATCTGGATGAAGACGATCGGCCTATACTTGATGATGACGGTCTCGCGGATGAAGAACGCCCAATACTGGATGAGCTGCTGCTCCGTGCGCTAAAACTCTTAGAGGAACTGGTTGACGGTCTGGAATAGCTCCGCGATGGCGTTGAAGCCGAGCTCGATGGTCTTGTATAGGAGGGCGGTTTTGAAGGTGATCGAGATGGTATTTGTCGGAAACTCGGTGATTTGGGAATGGTCGATGAAGAAGAATAACTCTGAGATCTCCTGGCTGACTGGTAACTGGGAATAGTGGATTTCTGAGGTGGCGTGGCATAGCGGGATGCCGCCGATCTTGATGGCGTTGTGCTCCGGTAATTGGCGGTGTTGCGAGTTCCCGCTATCGATGAAGGTTGTCGGTTATTGGCTGAGGATGAGCTCCGGGAATTGGAATAGACGCTCCGGTTGTTGATGCGAGGTTTCGTCTGAGGAATCTTGACCACACCGGAACGGCTGTTGCGGTTGTTTCCAGGGACATTCAAGGCGATGGATGTGGATCGGGACTGGTTTCGTTTTGAGGGAAGCGTGATGGTTCGGGACCGATTCGCCGTGGATGCCGATTGTGAGGTGGTATTGATTCGACGTGAAGGAGATTTCGGTTGAACAACGCTTTTTCGGTGAGTGGATGAGGTCGTTGCAATTGATTTCGAGTTGATGGTTTTGCTGCTGCTCGCCGAACGGTTCGTGCTTCTTGAGGCGCTGCTAGTTGAGCGACTCGATGGAGACGAGCGGGTCGTCAGGCTTCTATTGCCGGCGGCAGAAGGGCGGTTCCGGTTTGTTTTTAATTGGGTGGAGGCATTTCTCCGGATGGTTATTTTTCTCCGTGGAGTTTTTGAGTCAAGCGCCTTGCCTGTGTTTTGACTTCGGGAGGGGCTGGCGATCTGTGTGTTTTTTCCAGCTCCGCGTATTGAGGCGTTCCGGTTGGAAGCTTCTGCCTGACCTCGCCCGGGAGAGGTATTGACAGACTTTGCAGACTTAGAGTTTGAGGTCAGGCTTCTTCCCGTCGAAGGGCTCTTCGAGGCGCTGCCGGTACGCTTGCCGGTAGATTGGGCGCGTCTACCATTTAGGCTGTTTCCCTTGCCGGTTGAGGCCATGGTGGATGGCTTGCGCAGTTCTGCACGGTTGCCTGTGGAAGCGCTGCCCGATGAACTGCCTCCGATTGGAATCTGTTTACGGAAAGAGGGACGATGTGTTACCAGAGTGCTTCCCTTGTCGGCAAGGAAGTCGGCTTTTGCCGTCCGTCCTGTCTTTTGGTTTCGACCTTGAATATTTACTTTGCGAAGCTCCTTGCGGGTAGCCTGCTCGATCTTCTCTTTTCCGATCCCTTCATTGATGATGGTATTGTTGTCACCTGTTATGTAGTTGTTGACGACCACGCTGTTTTTGTAAAGCGTCTCATGTTTTTCGTGATGTCCACTGCGGTTGTTGTAATGGTGTCCCTCGTAATCTTTGTGGTGGTAGACATAGTGGTGATGTGCATGGTGAGAATGGAAATGGTGAATGGGACTGAAGGTGTAGTGATGGTAATCCAGGCCGAAGTCATAACCGACGCCGACATGAACACTGCCCACCATGAAACCGACACCGACCGAATATCGGGCACGGGGAGGCAAAGGCGCCCAACCGTAATAGCCTTGGGTATATCTCCAACTGACCCATGATGGTCCCCAGTCATATCCCGGCACCCAGACCCAACCATGGTTATTGTGATGGTGCCAACGGCCATAATGGAAAGGAGCCCAACCCCAGGAATAGGTGGATTTCCAGTACCATCCATGATCGCTGTAAATCCAGCTTCCGTTGGTGTGGTAAGGTTTCCAACCGACATCGACCACCGCTGCCGTGGGTCTCCAAACCGAACCATAGGTGCCAACTTGGATCCACTGACCATAGGGTTCGAGTTGGTTATAGAAATAGTTGTTGTTAATAACTTGCGTCGATGGCGAAGAGGAAACGGTTTCGATCGTAGGACTCGCTGTCCCAGCGTGCCGTTCTGAGCCTGCGTAAACCCCTTCGGCATTGACGGCTTCTTCCGGGGCCTGGACGTATGGACCCTCAGCAGGATTGGCTTCGGTTTCCACGCCATGCGGTGGGGGTGGCTGGTTTTCAATCGGCAAAGGTGATGCGCTGGTCGTCAAGTCAATCAAGGCCTGCTGCTTAATGGCTTCGTCCTTCCGAATCAATTGTTCAATGATCGAAATGGGTATTCCGTTGTCCTGAAGGTAGACGAGATTCTCCGCTGTCAGGCTGAAATCAAGATTGCTTGCTTGGATGAATCCAATGATTTCATCCTCTTCGGCTTGGGTTCTGGCCATATCGAAAGCATTCGAAACTCCCGGTGACATGGGCAGAGGTGTGAATGGAACCACTTCTGGGATCGGTATGGGGGGCGTCGTTTCAGTGGAGACCACGTCCACTACAGATGCTGTGTGTGTGGGGGCATCAAGGATTTCCGGTTTCTCAATGGATTCAATGATGGTGACTTCCTTCGTATGGGTCTGGCATCCTAATAGTGAAACGACTAATCCCGAGATCGTAACCAACTGCCCTGTTGTGAAAATTATCCGTTTCATGATCGTATTCCTTCCATTCAGAGTTTGATAGGTTTGGTGGGAATTTCTACCTGGACAGCGTGAATTGTCTATCGGACTGTCGGATTCCAATGAACCTGATTTTATCGGAATCTGACTTATTCCACCAATTCTTTTGACTTGAGAGTAGATAGCTCTATTCATGATCGATTTTTGGGGTGATGGATTAAGTTCTGGTTTAGAAAAAGAAAAAGTTTGCTCCGAGTCGACTCCTGTCGCAAACTCTGCTCCCATTCGCGGAGAGGTGGCTGAGTGGTCGAAAGCGCGCGCCTGGAAAGCGCGTTTACTTTAATCGGTAACGTGGGTTCGAATCCCACCCTCTCCGCCATCTTTATATTCTGGTATTCCTGCTGGAGAAGTCCCCTGTAGCGCTTACTATTGTTCCTGATCTTCATTGG
Organism: Verrucomicrobiales bacterium; assembly: GCA_012959985.1. Classification (GTDB taxonomy): domain Bacteria; phylum Verrucomicrobiota; class Verrucomicrobiia; order Limisphaerales; family DUCD01; genus DUCD01. The sequence goes on from DUCD01000047.1 coordinate 5,807, forward strand.
ACTGATTTCCGGTTTTCGCTGGTTACTTCAACTGTCGTATTTTTTCCCTGGGGACTGTGACTAGTGGGGCTCGTTGAATATCCAAACGCGAATACTCGCAAAAAAGGGACAGGTAAAAACTGGAAATAAGAAGAAAAAGGAGGTGTGGGGACTATCGGCTCAGAATTTCCATGTGATTCCGGTAAAGACGGACATATCCTCGGCTTCCTCATTGAGTCCGATAACCGTGCCGACATCCAGAAGAATCATATCCGTCAGACCGTAAGACAAGCCACCACTGAAAAAGGAATGGTAGGGGTGGTCACCGGCGCTCCCGAGGTATTCCAGGTACATTCCGGTCCGATCCGTTATTTCAAACCCGAGGACCGCAGTGTGTGAAAAATCCCAATCCAGGTCCCTGTCGTCATCATCATATACCCGACCCAGTTCCGCTTGTAATCCGATTCCCCATTTTTCTCCGACACGCCATGAGAAAGGTGTGATCAATCCGCCTTCCCAATGGTCGTTGCTGACACGGGTCTGAGTCGGGATTTTAACATAGGGCAGCAGACCGAAAGCGGTCGCTCCGTCATCATTGCCCCAGAGATTGTATTTGAGACGCAAGATGATATCGCCGAAATCCTCATTGGTTTCCTCACTCCCCAAAGTCTTTTCCTTTTCATGGATATAAGGCGCAATGACGACCTGAAAGTCCATATCATCGCGAAAACCGTATTTAATGTTACTTTCTCCAATACCCCAGGTTTCTGTTCGGGTCCCTTCAAAATCATTTCGAGCAAAACTCACAAAGGTGCTCTCAACCTGAAAATGTCCTTTGTCCACCGTAACCGGGCTTTCCGTGGCATCCGGACGGTCCGCCGCCAGTTCCCTAAGGCTGGTCTCTTTCAATTCCAATGGTGATTCAGCCCGTCCCTGTTTCTGCATAGGTATGGCAGATTAACGGAAAAATCAAAAACACCGCCAAACTGAATCGTTTACAGGATTTCCAGGGGTTCGTATTGAATACAGTTGATCGTTTAATTTTTGATTCAGCGTTCATTGTGAGTTAAATCTTAAAAAGTTAGTCTAGGTTAAGTTCGGTGAACATTCAACTGTTTCATAGCATCTGTCAATGGGAATTTGTCAATTCGCCTGTAGCGTCGGCTGTCCCCAGCCTAAATGTACTGATCAGTACTGAATGGCACTAAGTTAAGACGGGGTTTCGATGGGGTTTCTGGGCAATCGGGTCTGGGATTGACATGACCGGAACGATGTCAGATCCGGCCTCACCGCGGCCGGCTTCAAGTTTGAAAAGACCCTGGACATGATTTTGTTCCTGAAGCCGGGGGCGTCGACCCCGGACAATGGAAAACCAATCAGGACGGAACAAAATGCCTTAACCTAGTGCCATTCGGGTCAGTAATTTAGTTGAGTTCCTAAAAAGATCCGCTTGACCGGCAACCGCCTATGAACTTTAGATCTTTGAAGGAAATAAAAACTGGAGCCAAGAACGAATGTTGGAGGAATGAGTACATTAAAAACAGAGTTTATCTACGGATTGAATCCCGCGTTTGAAGTCTTGAGAAGCGGTCGGCGAAAAGTGCGGCAAGCCTTTATTGATCCTTCCGCCCGGAAGAGCGCCAGGATCGCCAAACTGACTGAACAGCTGAATCAGAAAGGGATTCCCATCAGTCTGACCGAAAAGGGACGGCTTATCCATTTATGCAAAAACCGGGAGCACCAGTCAGTTGTTCTCGAAACTTCGGTATATCCGTATGTTGATTTTGAAGATTTGCTGGAGAATCCACGATTGCTTCTGCTGGATAACATCGAGGATCCGCATAATGTGGGAGCGATCCTGAGAAGCGCGGAAGTATTTGGATTCCATTGCCTGTGTCTACCCCGAAGAGGGGTGCCCGGGATTTATCCTTCCGTAGTTAAGGTGTCGGCAGGGGCAACCGAATTCCTCAAAGTCTGTCGGCATTACTCGGCCAACCAATTTGCTCGAAAAGCAGCCGATGCTGAATACCGGCTGATTGCCCTGGATCGAAAAGGCACATCGGATCTCCGCAACATTCCGTCGGGTGAGTCTGACAAATTGATGTTGATCATCGGTGGAGAAGACAAATCTGTCGGCCAGTATATTCTGAACATGGCCGACGATATCGTAGGGATCCGCCAGTCCGGGCGCATCAATTCACTGAATGCATCAGTAAGCGCGGGAATTGCCATGTATGCATTGGGTCGGTGAAAACTGAGCGAACAGAGGACACAGAGAGCACAGAGGAAGAAAGGTGAGAATCTACACGGGGCAGACGCGAAACCGAAAGGCGGTAAGTGCGGTACTGTCATTAAGTTAAGGGTTTTCAGGAGCCATTCAGGACCGTCCTGCCTGAAGCTGGGGGCGCTGACCCCGGATCATAGTAAGAATGAATGCAATTTTCAATGATCCGGCCTCAGCGCGGCCAGCTTCAGGGGGCACTGAGTTCCTTAACCTAATGGCAGTGGGGCTTACTGTCTCAGCGCGACGTTGAGTTGCCATATTGAAGCATGGAAATAATCCGGAATGGATTTGGGAAAATCCGTCAGAGAAAGTGGCTCGTTCTTTCGTTCGTCTGCCTACTCCTGATTAGTTCAGTTTGGCTTGATGTCTTTCGTGATGAACTGGAATACAACGGGAAAGCATTAAGTGAGTGGGTGGATCAATTGCTGAGGCACCCAATGACATCAGAGCAAAGTGACGAGGTGATCGAGCTGCCGGGACTGGGTTTTGGTCTTGCCGACAAGGAGGCAGCCGAAGCGATCTCCCATTTGGGACCGAAGGTGCTTCCGGATTTACTGCACATGATGGAAGCTCGGAATAATCGGCTGAATGGGTTCCTTTCCAAACTCGAAACCAAAATGTTCAACGGGAAAACACCCCGTTATTCGATCGTGAAATTCTGTCGAGCCCCTACCCTGGCGATCGTCCTCTTTTATGAACAGGCGGGCATCATCAGAACGGATCTGGAACAGTTGACGAAGGACGGAAATCCGGCCGTCAGAGATATGGCCACCATGCTCCTGGAATGGATCGACCGACACGACGATTAGTTGGGTTAACAAATCTCAGTCGAGTAGCTCATCCTCTTCTGTGATATGGAGAAACGGAGAAAGGAAAGAACGAATGACTAAGTGTCTGGTTGAAGCGCTTGCCTCAGGTTTTTGTTTCTTCCGCGCCATTTGTATGGTTCGGGGGCCAAAATACAGAGAATCAACAATAGTAATATAGTTTACTTATCGGGCTCGGTTGTGGTGGAATCGCCGAATCATCCGTCAAAGCTTTCATGAACTGGAATTCAATGCTCACATTTTACCATAGGGTTGAGTTGAACCTGAAGAATTGCCTTTCCGTTCCATGGAACACTTTGCCGCTTTTATGGGTTTTTTGGCTGCTGACGTTATTGTTACTGCCGGGCCTTGCTCATTCCGCTGATACAGCGGAAGAACCGGATGGTGCCGAGTCTACTCCGATCGGTTGGAAAATAAGTCACCCCCTTGATTGGAACCTCAAAAAGTTTTCCAGTGAACAATGGACTTCTGACAGTGGGCTCCCCCTGAATTTCATTCAGTGCATTGCGCAAACTCCCGACGGCTATATCTGGGCGGGTACTTCTGTTGGATTGGCCCGTTTCGATGGTGGTCAAGAATGGGAAGTGTTTAACCGACATAATACCCCGAATTTCCGAGATGATAACTGGATAGCGATGACGACGGATGTCGAAGGTTTTCTTTGGATCGGAACTCCCTCTGCTCTTTATCGGGTATCGGAAAATGCATTCGAGGAGTTTCCTTTGGAGAAGGAGGAGGGCATCAGGCCGAATCAGGTCGACCGATTGATTCCCTTGGATTCAGGTGGATTACTCATTCCAAGGAAGGATCGAATTCAATTATTCAAGGATGGGGTGTTGAAAACCTTGATTGATGAAACTCAGGTTTCGTTGAATGTTGGAATGATTCGTGATCTTCAAATGGTCAACGATAACTCGGTAGTGGTAGGTGGGCATAACGGAATATTTCGGATCAATCTGAAGGAAAAGCAGTGGGCAGAAGTTGAGCTGAAAGCGGTTTCGTCTGACGATTGGAGTCTGCGACCTGTCTTGTCATTCTTCATGGACAAATCGAATAATTTTTGGCTTTCGGATGCTCACCATTTTACCGTTGGAGGGGTTCGTCAATTTCAAAATGTTATGGAGTTTGATTCTGATAAATATACCCCTTGGTTTACTCGAGTCTGTCATACTTCGGGAGACTTGATTTGGTATTCTGATTCAATTGGAGGTCTATATTGGATAGATACAGATGATCCCACGGAAGCTGTATCGATGAAGATTATGGAAACATTCATTGTCAGAAATCTTCTGGAGGATTATGAAGGGAATATCTGGGTAGGTACTGAAGAAGCAGGATTATTTCGACTGCGCCCTCATGTTTTCCAAACTCTGTCACAAAAGGGTCGTCCATCGGATATTAGTGTATAGTCTGTAACTCATGATCTCAGTGACCGAGTCTGGCTGGGCAGCAATACTGCCTTTGTATTGATCGAGAGGAACGAATTAAACAGTTATTTTCAGAAGGTTGGTTTTCTTTCCCAACAAACTCGGGTCGTTTATGCGGATCGCCAAGAAAGGATCTGGCTGGCTGGGAGTGGTAATCTTCGATTTCTGAGAGATGGTAATGCTTATTGGTTTGCGGATCAAAATTATAACTTCCCGGAATTGAATTCCACCACTATTCTATCCATTCTCCAAACGAAAGACGGTGATACTTGGATTGGGACGAACAACGGCCTGTATCGCATTGCTGATACGGAAGTCGAAATTGTAGATGTAGGCGGTGAAGAGCCTAGTTTCCCAAAACGTTTCAAGCCGAAAGAAGGCTGGCAAACGCTTGAATCCTGACTGCCCGAAACTTCCTGTGTTGTCCCGGCAATGTTCCAGGATTCGACCGGACGATTGTGGCTTGGACTGAAGGGTGCCGGCTTGTATGTGAAAAAGGACGATATACTGGAGTTCGAACAACCCGATTTCCTCAAACCGTTCCATCCTGTGTTTTCATGAAGATGCAAGCGGTGTGATATGGGTGGGAACGGAACACGGAATTCTCCGTATTCAGGGGAGGGAGACTTTCCAGATAAGTAAATCCGACGGACTGTTCAGCGAGAGGATCCACCAAATCCTTGAAGACGATAATGATTGGCTTTGGATCAGTTGTCCCAGAGGGATCTATCGAGTTCCTCGAGTAGATCTTAATCGACTGGCCTCTGGGCAGAGCCAATCGGTTTACTCCATCGTCTATGGAATGGCCGAAGGAATGATGATTCCCGGGACTCTGGGTGGGCATCAATCGGCCGGGTGTCGGACTCCTGCCGGTCGGTTGTGGTTTCCCTCACGACAAGGCGTTGTAGTCATTGATCCGAAAACAATCCAGGAGTTTTGACGTCGGAACTTCCTTCTAATTTACCAGGAATTGCTGTCTTGATTGGATTTGCCAAATCAGAAAGTACGATTCAATTGCAAATAGTTTCTATTCCCTTCAGAGGCAATTTTGAAGATTTCACCATCACTATTGGCAGTATGAGCCTTGATATGATCGCCATAGAAGATGGGACATTTTTTATGGGAAGTCCCTCGAGCGAGTCTGGGAGGAACCCCGATGAAAGCCCTCTAACGGAGGTAAGCATTAGTCGAGGATTTTGGATAGGGAAAACCGAAGTGACTCAACTGGAATATGAGACGGTGACCGGCTTGCCTGCTCCAAGTGACGGTAGTGGACAGGAGAGTAGAGGAGGTGATTTCCCCGTTCAGTCAGTGAACTGGTTTCAGGCAGAGGAGTTTTGTGCGTTATTGACCGATCGGGAACGAGATGCCGGCCGGCTTCCTGAGGGGTTTGTTTACAGCTTACCAACCGAGGCTCAGTGGGAATATGCCTGCAGGGCAGGGACTGCTGCCAGGTTTAGTTTTGGGGATGACTTAGACGGCAGCCAATTGAAGAACTATGCTGTGTATGGTGTTAACAGTAGTATTCCCATTGGTGGTAATAATCCGAGAACCAGGACGGTAGGTGGAAAGCTACCGAATCCGTGGGGGTTTTATGATATCCACGGAAACGTGTGGGAGTGGTGTTTGGATTTTAAAGGCTCTTTTCCAGGCGGAGTCGTTACGGATCCAACAGGTCCACTTTCGGGCTCTACCCGCGTATATCGTGGCGCCCGCCTAAGTCAACCGCACCATCAGGTACGTTCGGCGGAACGGGCCGCGAGAGATCCTGGCACTTCAGACTGTTCGAATGGCTTTCGAATTGTCCTTACGGTTGAGTAAAGCCATTACTAATAGGATTTTGCTTTTTGACCGTTCTGAAAAGGTGAGCGCTCTTATGTGTTGAATCAAGAAAAATGGCCCTCAAACTCTTCTCAGAATGAAGAATCTGTTGTGGTTTCTGCTTTTTTCAAAACCTCTTGAATTAGCGTTACTGTGCTCACCTGAACAAATTGAACCACGTCCTTCCAGCCCTTCACCAAACTAGAATAGAAAACCCAAAATACTCGATCCAATTTGCGAATTTCTGGTTTCGGATATTGTCTTTGCAAGGCCATCAAATGTTGACGTAGAGCCAAGATCTCAAGAAGCTATAATTGCCTGTCTCAGCATCCTGACACAACCCTCTTCATAAGGAGTCTGAACCAAAATATAATCTCAATCAACCCTGCCATGCCGAAACGTAAGTGTAACAACTCCAAAGATCACGAATAAACAGGAATCGCAGGTTTGGGGTGGCAGGTGTAGCGTGAACTCCAGGTATCAATCATTCGATTTATTGCTTTGATCTGGAGCGACTGAGAAGGGAAAGAACATGTTTATCATCGTCTGGCAAAAACACTTGCCCTCCGATATTTTCCGTTCGTATGCATTCGGGTGCTTGGCGGGCTGAAATAACTGAGAATCAGCCGGTCACTTTCAAATTGACCTTTTGTATTTTGTTGCCTCCGGATTTCTGGAAAGGTCTCGGCATGGGTTGGGCGATGCCGTTCCGATCGATGGTTCGGCAGCGCAGGACATAGTTTCCTTTAGGAGTGTTCTCAATCAAGGCGGCCCAATGAGCAATGGTATGACGCAAAGGCCATTCGCGGGGTTGTTGATTTGAATCGATTTGAATGGGGCTTAAGGGCTGATCGACCTCCTCGGGTTTCCAGTCCGGCGGCAGAGGCAGGATGTCTGCGTCCAACCAGTCAGCTTTGGAGAAATAAGGATCCCCGGAAGGCACATCCTCCTTTTCGGGTTGAAGCCAATATTGAACTTTACTGATACCGGACATGCCTGCTTGTGCAACGCCGGTGATGGGTATGGGGTTTCCTGCTTTCACTGATTTCGGCCAATGAATGAATCGGGCATACGATTTCATCTGACTGTCGATGTCGTTGTCCTGTTTGGCGTAAGTATCATTGGCTTGATGGTTGTTGGTCAGGAATATTGTCTGAATCCATTTGATCGACTTGAAACCATACGCCTCCGGAACGATCATCCGGACTGGCCCGCCCCGTTGGCCTTCCAGAGGAGAACCGTTGAGTTTGTAGCAGAGAATGATCGGTTGCTCCCCGGGAGGATCTTCCAATACCCTTCCGATGGGGAGTGAGCTTTGAAAAACTTGCTTCGGATTATTGTTGTGAAAACCGCGATAGAAGACTCGCCGGATGTTTTTGTCAGGTTTTGCCAACCAGATTACATCTCTCAACGGCACGCCTTCCCACAGGCCCATGCCCAGTGGATCGGCAATATTATTGCAGGTCATCACTTTTAGAAAACGGACCGATTGCTTCTCGGCGAGTTTCATTAATCCGGGGAAATCCAAGGCCGTTCCCTCTTCGTTGGAAAGAGGATTCCTAAGACGGGAGTTGCTTTCGGGATCCTTGATGACTTCAAGTTTCCAAGTCTCCCGTTCCAGTCCATACTGCAGGCGTTTATCCAACGGTAGTTTGTAGGGCAGGGGGCGGTGCCGTTCCACATTGCGGAAGGCTTCCGTCGAGGTCAGGTAGGCTAACTTTTGTATCCGTGCCTGTAATTCAGGATTCAGGATTTCCTCATTTGCCCACAATGGAAGAACACAGAAACCGGCTGCTGAAATTCCCATACGTTGAAGGAAATACCGACGAGTGGCAGTGGCATGTTCTCGAGACAGATCTGCGGAAGATTTCATTTCTCCATCAATCATGAAAACATTATTTTCTGCAATCACGAAGTTAGCCAAATATTTGTCGTTCCGAAAGGCACCACGGGGTTACTCAAAAATATCACGAAATGATCCAAGGTGCGGTATCCTAAAAATGACCCTTGTCCAGATGATGTATTCTCGCGAATCACTGCGAAGTTCTTATGAACGCATGCACTCCCCGACGTCATTCGATGAGCGCCCGATAGAATCCTTTTGGAAAATCCGGGGCTTCATTGTCCAGGATTTCGAGGCTGCCGGATTGTAAGACTGAATCCGTCAATTCGGACCAATCCTTGAGGTCTTCGGAAACCTGAATAATGATGGATTGGTCATTGGGGCCACTTATCAGAATACTGGATTCTCCATCGGAATTGAATCCAATAAAGGTAAGTTTAATCGAAGTGTCAGGAATTCCACCTGGAGCGGGATCCTCCCCTATTGTACCCAAGTCAGCTACGAACAGGCCACCTCCACCTGTTCCGAGGAAGAGTCGATCGGGGTCATGAGGATCGGATATTACAAACCAGATACGGGTATGAGTCAGCCCCTCGGAAGCATACTCGAAAGTTTGCCCCTGATCGCGGCTGATATATGTTCCGGCATTAACCTTGGAATTGAAATTCCAAAAAGAAGACGCGGCGCAGACCACAATTTCAGGATGTCCTGAAGGGAGCATGATACCATCCACCCGCAGTTGATCCAGAACTCGGATCCAGGACTCTCCCTGATCTTCGGAACGGTAAAGCCCACCCAGGCGTGGAACTTCCACTTCGTCGGACAACCAGTCATACAAAGCTGTGGTGCCGGCATAAAGGACACCGGTTGCACCCACTGCCAATGCTAAAACTTGTCCTGTAGGGGCTGTGGGGCCCGTTAATTTGGTCCAGGTCAATCCTGCGTCATCGGATCGATACACGCCTCCGGGTTGCTCTGCATCCTGGGTGTCGCTGACTCCGAGGTAGACTTGTTGTGAATTCCCCGGAGTGCCACCCAGGGTCCAGAGATGCTCACGATCAAAATTCGATAAACCGGTCTGGACTTGTTCCCAGGATTCTCCGGAGTCTATTGTCCGGAAAAGACCGACCCCGTAAAGTGCGCAGAGAAGAGTTCGGGAGTTTTCGGTGCCCCCGGGCAGCATGAGCAGTTGAGGACGCCCTCCTTCAACCATGCCGGTGCCTAGTTGCTGCCAGGTTTTTCCCGAGTCAGTGGTTTTGTATATCAGCCCTAATTTCAAATCCACTAAACTATCGTTTTCACCATTGTTTCGGCCCACGTAAAGCACGTCGGAATTTTCCCAATCAACAGCAAGAGAGAAAGCGCCGTCGGTTCCACCTGTAACCGGGTCCGCCTGGACGGCATCCATGCGCACGAAGGATTGACCGGCATCATCCGTTCTCCATAAGCCCATGTCATCGTAGGCAACCCACCATCGGTCCGACTGGTTAGGGTCGACGGATACATCGAACGTCACCAGAAGTTCTACGCCCCGCCCCGCCCAGGTGTTTTCCCCTCTTGGAGAGGCATATGCTTCAGTCCAGGTCTCGCCGCCATCATTGGTTCGGAAAAGATGATCCCCCCCGGCAAAGAGGATTTGCGGGTCTGAAGGAGAGATGGCCATAAACCCGATATTCAGTTCCGGCCACCAGACTGGATCCAGCCATCCGAAATCCTGAAATGAGCTTTCCTCCCAAAGGTAGCGCCACTGCACGCCGGTCGGGTCGGGATCGGCACCATTGGTGCTTCTCCCGTCTCCATTTTCGAAGGAGTTTCCAATGCCGGCCAGTACAACTTGAGAATCGTGGGGCGAAACCGCTACCGAGCAAATATTCGGGTTGCCCTCCTCTTCCAATAGTTCTGGAAATACTAAGCTCCAATTCTCCCCTGAATCTGTTGAACGGAAAAGACCCAACCAGGTCCCAAGGTAAAGAATACTCGAGTTTCCCGGATCGATGGCAATGGCCTGCTCGGCATGAACGTCGGCAGGTATACTGCCGCCGGCGAGGCCTCCACTGAGCCGGCGATAAGAATCGCCTCCGTCTTCGGTAAGCAGAGGACCTTCGATATCTCCACCGAAGTAGACCTTTGAGGAATTGTTGGGATCGAATACGGCGGACCAAAGATAGCTGCCTGCACCGGGGCCGGGGTTTGTCCAGCGTAACTGCGGTTCGGGAGATGAATCCGCCGCGTAGCTGGAAAATGAGATGAACAAACCCAAGAGCACACTTGCCCATCCCCACGGAAATACAGACGATTCGTCCATGGAAAGATGCTCGAAGTGCCCGCTTCCATTCGCACGAATCTGGGAGTGGTTTCGTTCAGGGCAACGCTACCGGGTTATAACTGAAATATCATTCATAGTGGAGACTTTGGACATGGCCGGTCAAAGTTGAAGAGGATGTTTTTTCAGAACACTGAAATTTAAGCAAAAAATGTGGGTAAAATCAAGCTGTTTCCTTCGGTCGGAACTGTGCGGGGTGTGATCAAAAGTGCGAAGAGTATAATCTGTTGCAGCGTCAGTTTCCCTAAGTCGAAAGCATAGTTGATTCAATTGACCATGCGCCGGGGACAGCGCAAACCACTGGTTTTCCTTGTAAAATGAACGAGACCCGATTACTAATCTGGAGCAACCTTGAATGTTATACACTCATGAACCGAGGTCCTTCCGGAATCCTTTCGTTGATCACGTGCTGCCTTCTGTCGTGCATCGTCGCGACCGAAGCGGCTGCACAGCCGAATATTCTCTTTGTTGCCATCGATGATTTGAATGATTGGATTGGGTGTCTTGGGGGGCATCCTCAGGTGAAGACGCCTCATATGGATGCATTGGCCGGACGTGGTGTCCTCTTTACAGAAGCACACTGTCCGGCCCCGGTTTGCGGTCCTTCGCGGATGGCAATCATGTCCGGACAGCGCCCTTGGACTACGGGAGTTTATTCAAATAATGCGGACTATCGTCACCGTCTGCCGGGCACCGAAAGCATGCCCGAATACCTGCGTCGTCACGGCTACCGTGTGATGGGAGCGGGGAAGTTGTTTCACGGAAATAAGTTTCCTGAAGGCAGCTTTGATCTTTACGCACCGGCGCCCCGAAACCCCTGGCCGAAAGAAGCCATTCTCAGTTCACGTCAATCACCTGTATTTGAATGGCATACTGATAACAAGATCATTTCTTTTCCCCGGAACGGAATGCCGGCGGATCGGACTTGGAAAGATACCCACACCTTTGACTGGGGGCCACTTGATATTCCCGATGAAAATTTTCGCGATGCACAGAACATCAATTGGACAATGGAGCGGTTGGCGGATACCTACAAAAAGCCGTTCTTTTTAGGTGTCGGTTTTCACCTGCCCCATCAGCCTTTGTATGCGCCGAAGCGATTTCACAACCTTTACCCTCCGACCGAGGTGGATCTCCCCCCTTTCATGAAAAACGATCTGGTTGATCTTTCCCAGTCCGGACGTGACTACGCACTCATTCCAACGACTTCAGGAACACACACCACAGTCGTGAAACATAATCAATGGAGCAGTGCAGTTTCCAGTTATCTAGCCACTGTGACTTTCGTCGACCACCTACTGGGAAAATTGTTGCAGACTCTCGAGCAGAGTGCCTTTTCCAAAAACACTTGGATCGTTCTCTGGTCGGACCACGGTTGGCATCTAGGTGAAAAGGAACATTGGGGAAAAGCCACCGGCTGGTATCGGTCGACCCGTGTTCCACTGATGATCGTTCCACCCGATTCAGCCAGGCCCGAAGGATTCATTCCGGGTTCAAAGTGTGACAAACCAGTGAACCTGATCGATCTCTTTCCAACGGTCGTTGCCATGGCCGGGTTGACTCCAAAAGAGGGTGTCGAGGGGAATAGCCTCATGCCGTTGGTCGCGGATCCGGAATCCGAGTGGGGGAAATATACTGTGACCACATTTGGGCGGGGAAATCACGCTATCACAAGCAATCGATGGCGTTTTATTCAGTACTTCGACGGCAGCGCCGAACTGTATGATCGAACTGTCGATCCCAACGAATGGAATAACCTGATCGATGCTCCTGAATACCGAAGGTTGCTGGAAGACTTCAATGCGAAATTACCGGAAGAGGCGATGTGGAAGCACTTCATACGTTATCGTCACTTTAAGGCGGTTATCCCTTCCAATGGCGGCCCCATGCTGCTATTCAATCACGCGGTGGAGAATCACCTGGAAGAACGAACCGACGAATCGGCCCAATATCCCGAAGTGGTTGCCTACATCAGAAAATGGATGAGAGAACACCCGACTCGCCAAAAGCGGATTGTTATTCAGCCAAAAAATTGAAGGAAGCCCTGAATCAGTGTCAGAGTCAGAGGAAACTACAGGCACAAGCGAAGTGGGTGCCGAGCTTGTGCTGACTGACGGGGCGAGCCCCATTACCATTCGGTTAAGGAATCAGGCACCCCTGAAGCTGAGGGCGTCGACCCCGGATCATTGAAATCGGCATTCATTTCTTCCATATTCCGGCCTCGGCGCGG